>NZ_LYXF01000025.1:0-37171 GCF_001709195.1 Micromonospora sp. II
GGGCAGGTGGTGGTCTCCCCGTTCGACGTCGCCACGCAGGGCCGGATGGCGGTGCTCGCCGACCCGGCGGGCGCGGTGTTCAGCGTCTGGCAGCCGATGGCGATGCGCGGGGCCGAACTGTTCAACGCACCTGGCGCGATGTGCTGGAACGAGCTGGTCACCCCCGATCCGGAGAACGCCAAGGAGTTCTACGCGCTGGTCTTCGGCTGGCATCCGGAGGAACGTCCCGCCGGGCCGGTGCCGTACACCGGGTGGCGCTGCGGCGCCCGGATCGTCGCCGGCATGCTGCCCCGGGCCGAGCCGATGCCGGAGGACCTGCCCGCGTACTGGGCCGTCTACTTCGCGGTGGAGGACGCCGACGTCACCGCCGCGCGGGCCGCCGAGCTGGGCGGCACCGTCCTGGTCCCGCCGCGCGACAACCCGGCCGGCCGCAGCGCCGCCCTGCGCGACCCGTCCGGCGCCCTCTTCTCCATCTCCACCCTCCGCTGACCCCCTCCGCCGCGCGCGAGGCGGGTCCGGTCGAGATCTTGGTACGGGTTGGCCCCCAGGAGGGCCTGTTCGCACCAAGATCTATCTGCCCTCCCGGCAATCGGAACACCTGCCCAGGATTCGGGACGGCGCTCCCTGAGGGTGGGCTGTTCAGCGGCAAAGCCGCCACCCCGTCCGCCGATCTTGCAGTTGCGGCCCTCGTGGCGTCACATTCGCACCTTTTGTCGGGGCCGGAAGTGCAAGATCGACGGCGCGAAGGCGGGGCGGGTGAGGTCAGGTTGGGCGGACGGGGACCACCAAGGGGCCGTGGTCGCCGGGGATCACCCGGATGTGGGCGCGGTAGTGGCGGGCCAGCAGGGCCTCGGTGAGCACCTCGTCCGGTGGACCGGCGGCGGCCACCCGGCCGTCGGCCAGCAGCACCAGACGGTCGGCGTACTCGCCGGCGATGGAGAGGTCGTGCATGGTGGCCAGCACGGTCAGGCCGTGCTCGCGGCGGAGCTGGTCGACCAGTTCCAGCACCTCCTGCTGGTGCCCGATGTCCAGCGCGCTCGTCGGCTCGTCCAGCAGCAGCAGGGTGGCTCCCTGGGCCAGCGCCCGGGCCAGGAAGACGCGCTGCCGCTCGCCGCCGGAGAGCGTGGCCAGCTCACGGTGTGCGAACGGGCCGAGGTCGAGCCGGTCCAGCACCTCGTGCACGGCGGCCAGGTCGGCGGCGGACTCGCGGCCCAGCGCCGGGATGTACGGGGTACGCCCGAGCAGCGTGTAGTCGAAGACCGACATACCGGCCGGCACCACCGGGGACTGAGCCACCGTGGCCACCACCCGGGCCCGTTCGCGGCGGCGGAGCGCGCCGATCGGCGTACCGAAGAGTGCGACCTCGCCCGGGCCGGTCAGCAGGCCGCCGACGGCGCGCAGCAGGGTCGACTTGCCGGCGCCGTTGGGTCCGATCACGGTGACCCACTCACCGGCGGAGACCGTGAGGTCGACGCCGGCCAGGATCGGGTTGCCGCCGAGGGCGACCCGCAGGTCGTGCACGCGCACGGCGGGGGCGTTCACATCGCCACCCGGCGGGCGGTACGCAGGACGAGGACGAAGAACGGGCCGCCGAGCAGCGCGGTGACCACGCCGATCGGGATCTCGGCGGGGGCGGCGGCGGTACGGGCGACCACGTCGGTGAGCGCGAGGAACGCGCCGCCGAACAGCATGGACAGCGGCAGGATGATCCGGTGGCTGGAGCCGAAGAGCAGCCGCATGGTGTGCGGCACGATGATGCCGACGAARCCGATCAGCCCGGACGCGGAGACCGCTGCGGCGGTACCGAGCGACGCGGCGGCGATCAGCAGGTAGCGGGAGCGCTGCGGGTGCAGCCCCAGGCCGGTGGCCTCGTCGTCGCCGACGGAGAGCACGTCCAGCTCACGCCGGTGCAGCAGCACCACAACGGCGGTGAGCACGAAGTACGGCAGGACCAGCCACACGTCGTGCCAGCCGGCGGTGGCGAGCCGCCCGAGCAGCCAGGAGTAGACCTGCTGGATGTTGTCGGAGTGCTGTTGCAGCAGGTACGTCTGCCCGGCGCCGAAGAACGCCGAGACCGCCACCCCGGCCAGGATCAGCGTGGCCGGTGACCGGTCCCGTCCGCCGGCCGCGCCGAGCAGGTACGTCAGCACGACCGCGCCGAGCGAGCCGACGAACGCGGCGAGCGGGATGGTGATCGGCAGCCCGGTCAGCGCCCCGCCGGCTCCGGCGCCGAGCACGATCGCCGTGGTGACCGCGAAGCCGGCGCCGGCCGCCACGCCGAGCAGGTACGGGTCGGCCAGCGGGTTGCGGAAGACGCCCTGGTAGCAGCCGCCGGCCAGGGCGAGGAGCGCGCCGACGAGCAGGCCGAGCACGACCCGGGGCAGCCGCAGCTCGGTGATGATCGCGATTTCCCGCTCGGTGAGCCCGCTGTCGAGGCGTACCCCGGGTAGCAGGTTGAGCAGTTCGGCGGCGACGCTGCCGGGCGGCAGGCTGACCGGGCCGAGTGAGACGCCGGCCACCAGCGCGACGAACACGGCCACGACTCCGGCGAGCAGCCAGCGCTTGCGTAGCCCGGCGGGCCGGACCGGGGCGCCGCCCGCGCCGGGCGCCCCGCGCCGCCCGGGGCGGGACAGCGACCGGATGCCCGGCCGGGACGCCCGAGGCGTTCCGGCCGGGTTCGGGGCGGAGTCCGCCTGTCGTAGGGCCACTGTCAGGCCGGAACCTTGGCGGTGGCGTCGACGATGACCTTGAGAAGGTCGACCACGCGCGGGCCCCAGCGCGAGGCGATGTCGTCGTCCAGCTCCACGATCTGGTTGTTCTTCACCGCGTTGATGCCGGCCCACCCGCTGCGCGCCTTCACCGTGTCGGCGTTCTGCTTGCAGCACTTGGTGTCGGACAGGAAGACGAAGTCGGGGTTCGCCTTGACGATGACCTCCTGGGAGAGCTGCGGGTAGCCGCCGTTCTTCCCGTCGGCGTCGGACGGGTCGGCGATGTTCTCCAGCCCGGCGAGCGCGTAGATGGTGCCGATGAACGTCTTGCTGGTCGCGGTGTACAGCTCCGGACCCAGCTCGTGGAAGTAGGTCAGCTTCTCGGTGCGCTTGGGCAGGTCCTTGGTCAGCGCGGTGATGTCGTCCTTCATCTTCTGCACCACGGCCTCGGCCTCGGACCGGTGGCCGGTGAGCGTGCCCAGGTCGGTGAGCTGCCGGTACGTGTCGTCGAGCGTGGCCGCGGCGGGGATCTGCAGGACCGGGATCTTCAGCGCGACGAGCTGGTCGGCGATCTTGTTGAGGTTGTCCGAGATCACCACCAGGTCGGGGTTGCGGGAGGCGACCGCCTCGGCGTTCGGCTGGTAGCCGGACAGGTCGGTGCGGGGCGCCTCGGCCGGGTAGTTCGACTGGTCGTCGACGGCGGTGACCTGCTTGCCGGCGCCGATGGCGAAGAGCATCTCGGTGGAGGTCGGCGAGAGCGAGACGATCTTCTCGGGCCGCTTCTCCAGCGTCAGCTTGCCGACGGTGGCCGGGAACGCGCCGCCGGAGGCGCCGGCGGCGGGGGTGTCGGTCGAGGTCTTCTCGGCGCAACCGCCGAGAAGCAGCACGCCGGCCGCGAGCGCGGTGGCGAAGAGCCGGGGGGTACGTCGGGACATGAAGCCTCCTGTCGGTCGAGGAGTGTGGTGCTTCGCCGACAGGAAGAGAGGCCCGTCCGCGAGGCGCCCTTCCTCGAGAGCGCGTGTCGCGACCGGGCCGCAGGCGACCTGGCTCGTCCCACGTCCGTCGGCGCCGGCGGGAGGCCGACGCCGCGCGTACGGGGCATCACAGTTGCGGGACAGCGCCGGTTTCGCACCGGCTTCGCTGTGGCACGGTCGGTGCCACGGTAGCGCACGACCAGCGGAGATCGTCCGGACGGTGGGGGTGGGTGGGAACCCCGGCGGGGGTGGAACCGGGGTTCCCACCCGGTGGTGAGGTCAGCAGTACTGGCTCTGCTTGCCGATCGCCCGGTACGGGCAGTCGGCGTACTCGGACAGGATCAGCACGGCTTCCCGGTTGCGTGAGGTCTGCGCCGGGATCACCTCGTCCGGCGGGTAGAAGCCGCCGCCGGAGGCCGAGCCGGGGTACATCTCGAAGGTGTACGCCCAGATCTTGTGGGCGCCCCACATCCAGTCGATGCTGGTGCCGTCGGCGATGTAGAGGTCGCTCGACTGTTCCGGGGTGTAGTTGTTGGTCGCCGCCATCTGCCGTCCGATGGTGGCGAAGGTGTTGTACTGGTCGGTGTTCATCCCGGTGGCGGTGTTGTTGTACGTGTACCCGTACGGCCAGAGCACCAGCTGCGAGTAGGTGTGGAAGTCGATGTTCGCCTTGATCTGCTGCACCCCGCCGACGACCCGGCTGTTGACGAAGTTGCGCAGCGCCGCGGTCTCCGGCGCGGAGAAGGCGGACGGGCCCCGGTAGGTGTCCGACGACTTCGAGCTGGACGAGCCGCCGCAGCAGCCCCACTGGTAGCCCCAGTTGCGGTTCAGGTCGGTGCCGACGGCGGTGGAGCCGCTGTTGGGCTGCCGGTTCTTGCGCCAGGAGCGGTAGGAGCCGGTGGCGATGTCGTATTCGCTGCCGTCGGGGTTGACGGTGGGGACGATCCAGATCTCCCGGGTGTTGACGATGTTTGTGATCCGGGAGTCGCTGCCGTAGTTGTCGGTGAAGAGGTTGAGCAGGTAGATCGCCATTTCGACGGTGAGGTGCTCACGCGCGTGCTGCTGGGCGTTGAACAGGATCTCCGGCTCCGCCTCGTCGGTGGCGACGTTGTCGGAGATCTTCACGGCCATCAGGTCCCGGCCCTGGTAGGACGTGCCGATGCTCAGCTTCCGCGCGATGGTCGGGTGGTCGGCGACCACCTTGTTCACCACCGCTGTCAGCTCGGCGTAGTCGTGGTAGTTCGAGTCGGCGGGCGGGAACGCGTTGGCGGTCATGCCCCCGTCGGCGTGGTCGTGCTCCGGCACGACGTCCTTCTCGAGCCGGAACCCGAGCCGGGTGATCGCGTTCGCCTCGGCCTTGGTGGCCGTGACGTGCAACACACCGTGTTCGGAGTAGTCGATGGCGGCGCCGGTGCCGGCGACCGCGGTGCGGTCCGCGGCGGTGCGGGGGCCGAGCACCCGGTACGCGACGGTGGCCGGCTCGCCGGAGCCCTCCGGCGCGGGCCGGGCGACGGCGGGCGCGGCGGCCGCGCTGACGATGGTCAGGCCGACGGCGGCGGCGAGCGCCAGCCGGCGGCGGAACGGAGAGGTGCGGAAGGCCATGGACAACCTCCTGGGGGTACGGGAGAGCTCCCGTTGTCCGCACACTCCACCAGGAGACACATGGTCATATCAATATCTGTCTCTCCCTTTAGTCATCCCGACCTGATCGTCACTTCGGCAATGATTTTCCATGCCTGAACATCTGGCGAAACTTCCCGCCAGGCGCGACAGTGAACGGCAACGATGCCGTCTCCCCGTGGAGCTGCCATGTTCGGACGACCCATGCGCGCGGCCGCCCTCGCCGGCCTCACCGCGCTCACCCTCCTCGGCACCACCGCACCGGCCCAGGCACAAGCCCCGCGGCCGGGCGTCACACACGACGAACAGATCACGTTCCAGGAGTTCTCCCGCTTCCCCGACTGGCGCAGCGGCTCCCACCAGGGCACCCGCGCCGTACCGGGCCGCCACCCCGCGCTGACCATCGACCGCCCGGTGGGCACCACCGAGTTCACCGACGAGCACACCGGCACGACCCGCACCTGGGAGTACGCCACCTGGACCTCACCCGAGCGGCGGATCGGGTTCGACGCCAGCGAGATGGTCGCGTCCTGGAACGCCGCCACCCCGGCCGGCACCTGGATCCAGGTCGAGCTGCACGGCACGTACAACACCGGGGCGCAGACCCCGTGGTTCGTCATGGGCCGCTGGGCCTCCGGCGACCAGGACATCAAGCGGTCCACGCTGGACGGCCAGGGCGACCCCTGGTCGAGCATCTGGACCGACACGTTCTCGATCGACGACGCCGACGCCGGAGTGCTGCTGCGCTCGTACCAGTTGCGGCTGACGCTCTACCGCGCGCCCGGCCAGGCCGCCGCGCCGCAGGTGCGGATGGTCGGCGCGATGGCGTCGAACGTGCCCGACCGGTTCACCGTCACCCCGAGCCGGGGCGGCATCGCCTGGGGCACCGAGCTGGCCGTGCCGCGCTACTCGCAGAACGTCCACATCGGCGAGTACCCCGAGTACAACGGCGGTGGCGAGGCGTGGTGCTCACCCACCTCGACGGAGATGGTGGTCGAGTACTGGGGCCGCAAGCCCTCGGCCGAGGACACCTCCTGGGTCGACCCCGCCTACCCCGACCCGACTGTCGACCACGCCGCCCGGATGACCTACGACTACGAGTACGACGGCGCGGGCAACTGGCCGTTCAACACCGCGTACGCGGCGAGCTTCCCCGGCCTGGAGGGCCGGGTCACCCGGCTGCACTCGCTGGACGAGGCGGAACGCTTCATCAAGGCCGGCATCCCGGTGGTCACCTCGCAGTCGTTCCTCGCCAGCGAACTCGACGGGGCCAACTACGGCACCGCCGGGCACCTGTTCGTGATCGTCGGCTTCACCGCCGAGGGCGACGTGATCGTGAACGACCCCGCGTCCTCCTCGAACGAGGCGGTGCGCAACGTCTACAAGCGGGAGCAGTTCGAGCAGATCTGGCTGCGCACCAAGCGCTACCGCGCCAACGGCACAGTGGCCTCCGGCTCGGGCGGCATCGCGTACCTGATCAAGCCGGTCGACCGGCCGTGGCCGGTCGTCCCGGGCTCGACCAACTGGTGAGCGGCTCGACCATCCGGTGAACCGCTCGACCGGCTGGTGAACCGCGAAGGGCCCGGCGCGACGTCGCGCGCCGGGCCCCGCCGGTCCGCTCAGCTGTCGCGGCGTTCGCCGTCCGGCTCGGCCTGGTCCTCACCGGCCAGCGCGGAGCGCAGCCGGTCCTTCTCCACGCGGCGCCGCTCGGCCGCCTCCGCCATCTCCCCGGCCATCTGGTCCCGCAGGCCCTTGAGCAGGAAGAACGACAGCGTGGCGGAGAAGATCAACGCCAGCATCAGCCGCAGGAACATGTTCATGTCGACGAACCAGAGGGCCGCCAGCACGACGACGAACAGCCCGATCCGGCCCAGCGTGTACTTGAGCGCCGCGCTCATTCCCGCATTCCCACTCTCTTCGTGCCTCAGCCCGTACGCCGGGCCAGCCAGTGCACGCCATGAAACCAGACGACCGCGTAGACCACGGTGAACACCGCCGCGGCCAACGCTCCCGTGAACAGCGCGGGCAGCCCCGAGGCCAGTCCGGCGGCCAGCAGACCGGCGAGCACGCCGAGCGCGATGCCGGCCAGCGCCGCCACCACCCGGGCGGCGCCGAACTCCCAGGCCCGGAACTCGTCCCAGAACAACCAGAGCGGCAGGATCACCGCCAGCCAGCCGTTCGTGCCCCCGAAGCCGCTGTCGCCGATGGTGGCGAACGCCCATTCGAAGACCAGCAGCGCCAGCACCCCGATGACCAGGCCGGCGAGGCTCACGCCGAGCAGGTCACCGAGGGTCAGGATGCGCCCCTCGGCGTCACGCCGGGGGAAGGCGCGCTGCTGTTCCTCGCCGCTCATCGCCCGCTCAGGCCCAGACCTGCTGCGGCTCGGACCGGCGCTCGGCCAGCGACGGCGGCCCGTCGTACTCGCGCACGATCTCGTAGCGGGTGTTCCGCTCGACCGGGCGGAACCCGGCGTCCCAGATCATGTGCAGCAGGTCGTCGCGGTGCATGGTGTTCGGCGTGCCGTACGAGTCGGCGTCGTGGGTGATCTTGTATTCCACGACCGAGCCGTCCAGGTCGTCGACGCCGAAGTTCAGCGAGAGCTGCGCCACCGACAGGCCGTGCATGACCCAGAAGCACTTGACGTGCGGCACGTTGTCGAACAACAGCCGGGAGACCGCGAACGTCTTCAGCGACTCGGCCGGCGAGGCCATCGTGGTGCGGGCCTGGATCCGGTTACGGATCTTGCCGTCCGCCGAGTCGACGAAGTCGTGCTGGTAGCGCAGCGGGATGAAGACCTGGAAGCCACCGGTCTCGTCCTGCAGCTCGCGCAGCCGCAGCACGTGGTCGACCCGGTGCCGGGGCTCCTCGATGTGGCCGTAGAGCATGGTCGACGGCGTCTTCATGCCCTTGGAGTGGGCCAGCCGGTGGATGCGCGACCAGTCCTCCCAGTGGCAGTTGTGGTCGACGATGTGCTGGCGGATCTCCCAGTCGAAGATCTCCGCGCCGCCGCCGGTCAGCGACTCCAGGCCGGCGTCCATCAGCTCGTCGAGGATCGCGTCGGCGGTGAGCCCGCTGATCTTCTCGAACCACTGCACCTCGGTCGCGGTGAACGCCTTGAGGTTGACGTTCGGCAGCGCGGCCTTCAGCTCCCGCAGCACCTTCGGGTAGTAGCGCCAGGGCAGCGTCGGGTGCAGGCCGTTGACGATGTGCAGCTCGGTGAGCTGCTCGTCCTCCATCTCCTTGGCCTTACGGACCGCCTCGTCGATCCGCATCGTGTAGGCGTCCTTCTCGCCCGGCTTGCGCTGGAACGAGCAGTACGCGCACGACGCCGAGCAGACGTTCGTCAGGTTCAGGTGCCGGTTGACGTTGAACATCACCCGGTCGCCGTTGAGCTCCGTACGCCTGTGGTGGGCCAGCCGGCCCAGCCAGGTCAGGTCGTCGCTGTCGTAGAGGGCGATGCCGTCCTCGCGGGTCAACCGCTCCCCGGCGTACACCTTCGCTTCGAGTTCGCGCTTGAGTCCGGCGTCCATCCGAAAGCCACGTCCTTCCCCCTGGGTTCCCGATCGAGCGTACGTCGCGGGTCCGACCAGCCGCCGACGTGGTCGAGCCAGTTCACCCGCCGTCACTCTCCGCACATCGACATCGCTGCGACGGTGAGGTAAGACAGGGTGGGGCGGAACACACACCAGTGCCGTCCTGTCCTGACACGCCCCACCTCGCGTGGCGGGCACCAGACCGGACGGGGAGCGGAATGTCCGACAGCACCAAGGCCCGGCGGCGACGAGGCCGGCAGCCGGTGATCTCACCGGTCCTGCGTCCGGCCCTCTGGTCCGCCCTCCTCGGTGCGGTCGCGGCGGCGGCGCTCGCCACCCCGGCCTGGGCCGACCCGCTGCCCGACACCGTGCCCAGCACCGGCTCCCGCCCCCAGGTCACCGGCCCCCTGCAACTGCCCGGCAGCGTCCCCGGCCTGCCCGGCAGCGTTCCGGGCGTGCCCGGAGCAACCGTCCCGGGCCTGCCGGGCGGCACCACCGGCGTCACCAACCCGGCCGACGGCCCGCTGATCGCGCAGATCAACCAGCTCGACGCCCAGGTCGGGCTGCTGGGCGAGGAAATGCTGCGGATCAAGGGCGAGCGGGACGCCGCACAGGCCGAGCTGACCCAGTCCGCCGCCCGGCTCAAGGAGGCCCAGGACGCGCTCACCCGGGCCCAGGAGAACGCGAAGAGCGCCGCCGCCGACGCGGTCAAGGCCGACGCGGCGCTGCCGCCGGGCGAGTTCGGCGCCAGCCTGCGTGACTTCGCCAACCTCCAGCGCATCACCCGGGGCGACAAGGCCGAGGGCGCCACCACGTCGGTGACCGGCGAACTCCTCCGGGCCACGAACGCCGAGCGGATCGCCCGGGAGGCGCACGACTCGGCCCAGCGCCGGGCGACCGAGAAGGCCGCCGAGTTCACCCGCGCCGAGACCGACCTGCGCAAGCAGGAGACGACGCTCGTCGCGCTGCGCAAGGAGAACGCCGCCAAGCTGCTCGAGATCGAGCGCCTGGCCGACGCCGCCGAGCAGCAGCTCGGCACCTCGTACGTCGTCAACCAGAGCATCGACGGCCTGGCGGCGGACCCCAAGGCGCTCGCCGCGGTCCGCTACGCCCTCGCCCAGCTCGGCGACCCGTACCTCTGGGCCGCCGAGGGCCCGGACCGGTTCGACTGCTCCGGCCTGGTGCTCGCCTCCTACCGGTCGGCCGGCTACAAGGGCCTGCCGCGGGTCGCGAAGGACCAGTACTACGCCACCCGCTCCCGCACCGTCTCACCGAACGCGCTGCTCCCCGGCGACCTGCTCTTCTTCGCCTCCAGCAGCAGCTGGACGAGCATCCACCACGTCGCCATGTACATCGGCAACGGCAAGATGGTGGAGGCGCCCCGGACCGGCGACGTCGTCAAGATCTCGGTGGTCCGCTGGTCCCGGCTCTACGCCGCGACCCGGGTGATCGGAGCCGTCGCCGCCCCGGCCACCCCGGCTCCCCCGCCGCCCGTGCCGACCACCCCGCCGCCGTCGTCCCCGACGCCGAAGCCCACGCCCACCACGCCGAAGCCGACGCCGACGACCCCCAGGCCGACGCCGACCACCCCGAGGCCGACCACGCCCACGCCGGACCCGACGACCTCCAGCCCGACGCCCAGCACGCCGCCCAGCCCGCCCGGGGAGCCGACGCCGACGCCGAGCGAGAGCAAGAGCGCCGCGCCGAGCACCAGCGCCGCCCCGAGCAGCAGCAGCGTCGCCCCGTCGCGCAGCACGTCCGCCAGCGCCTCTGCCAGCGCGAGCGGCAGCGCCGACTGACCCAACCCGCACTCCGGCTGTGCGCCCGGGCCGGAATATGGCACGGTGAGATCCAGGCACTTTCGGCCGGCGCCACGGTCGGGGGCGAGCGTAGGTGCGGAGGGGCGAGATGGGCGAGCACGAGGTTCCGGCGGAGAAGGTCCACCCCGGACCGACGCCCGACGCCGCCGACCCTGCCGACGACAGCCCGGCAGCGGCCCGCCCCGGGCCGGTGGCCGTCGCGCGGGCACGGGTGACCGTCGCCGGGGCGGCCGTACCGCCTCCCGCCGGCGACGAGCCGCCGGCGGCGCCGTCGAGCCCCACCACGTACCGCGCGGGCACCCCGGCGGACGCCCCGCCGCTGGACCGGCGTCAGCCCGGCGCGACAGTTCCCCCGTCGACCTGGTCCGCCTTCGCCGTGGCCGAACGCCCGGCGACGCCCGAGGCCCCCATCAGCACACCCGCTGCGGGTACGCCCTCCCCGGCCACGCCGGACGGCCCGGCTGCCGGTATCCCGGCTCCCCGTGTCTCCGGTTCCGCCCGGGTGCCCGTGCCCATTCCGACGGCCCTCGCCGACTCGGCTGCCCCGGCCGTTCCGCCTGCCGTGTCCGCTCCCGCCGTTTCCGCTCCTGCCGACTCGTCCACACCGGCCGCTCCGGCGGGCGCGTCGACTTCGGTGGGCGGCGAGACGCCGGGTGAGGACGCCGCCGGCGCGGATGCGGTCGCGACCGACGATCGACCGGACCGCGACGCCGCGCCGGGCGGGCCGGAGAACGCGGCTGGAAGCACCGCCACCGATCCCCGGGACGGCGCCCCGGCAGCCGGGTCCGCCGACTCCGGCACCGCGTCCCCCGCCCTCGCCGAGCAACCGGCCGGGCCGGGTGCGGTGCCCTCCGCGAAGCCCGCCGACCTCGATGCGGCGCCGTCCGCAAAGCCCGCCGGGCTCAATGCCGCGCTGTCTGCGAAGCCGGCCGGGCAAGGCGGGACGGCGCACGCCCGGGCCAGCGCCGCGGTACCCGGCCTGAGCCGGGTGTCCGCCGACGAGATCGCCGCCTCGGTGGTGACCGCTCCCGCCGCCGCGACCGTCTACCGGGCGGGTCCGGTGAACCCGGAGCCGCCCGAGCCCGCCCAGCCGCCGGAGCCCGCGCAGCCCCCGGCCCCGCACGGTCCGGAGCCCGAGCCGGCGCCGACCCCGGTACCGGGTCCGACCCCGCCGTCGCCCGCGCCGCCGGTGCCGGAGCCGGAGCCGCCGTTCCGGCCCACGCCACCCGCGCCCGCGCCGCCCGCGCCGGCGCCCACCCCACCGGGGCCGGTTCCGCCCGTACCGGGGCCGCCGGTGCCGCCGCCCGGACCCGCGGTGCCCCCGCCGCCGCCCCCACCGGGTCCGATGCCCGCGCCCCCGTTCCCGCCACCACCGGCGATGACGGCCGCGGCGAACCCGCTGCCCGCGCCGCTGTTCCCCGCGCCACCGGCCACCGCAGGCCCGTCGTTCGGCACGCCGTCGGCCACCCCAGGCGCGCCGTCGTTCGTCACGCCACCGGTCACCGCGGGCCCGCCGTCGTTCGCCACGCCGTCGGCCGGCTCGGCGGTTCCGCCCGCGCCCGCCACCACGCCCTTCCCGTCCGCGCCGCCGGCCACGACCGGCACTCCGGCGTCCTCCGCCGAGTCGCCTCCGGCGTGGGCCGCCGCGCCCGTCTCCGCCCCGCCGCCGCCCGCGGTCCCGGCGCCGGCGCTGCCGACCTGGCCGCCGCCGGCCACGCCGGCCCGCGACGCCGACGCGACCCGTCCGGTACGTCAGCAGTCCGGCAGCACGGACCTCGCCGGCGCCGTCTACGGCGGCGGGACGGACGGACCCGGTTTCGCCACCGTGTCGTTCCCGCAGGGCAATCCGCTGGAGAACTCCGGCTCGCTGACCGGGCACATCCTGGCCCAGGGCTGGTCCGAGGAGAGCCCGGCGGCCCGGGGCGGCAACGCCAAGGTGATCATCGTGCTGGCGGTCGCGCTCACCATGCTCATCGCGATCAGCCTGCTCGTGGTCTTCCTGGCCAACGACGCGCTCAGCGGCCTGACCGGAGCCATGCCGGTCGAGTGACGGGGGTGAGCCCGCCCACTACCGCCTCGCACTGCCGTGGCGGAGTGGGCGAAGCGCCGTACACTTGTCTCCGATTACTGACCTGGCGCGCCCCGATTGCGCGCTCATGGGCGATCTTGCGGGCGATTCGGCGGCGTGACAGGCCGCGGCGGGCCATCGCGAAGATGCGCCCCGCTCGAGAGGCATTTCTTGACCACGTTCGCTGAATCCAGCACGTCCCCGTCCGTCGACCCGAACTCCGACGCCGTCGACTTCGCGTCGCTCGGCCTGCCCCGGCAGCTCGTCGAGGCGCTCGCCCGCCAGGGCATCACCACCCCGTTCGAGATCCAGCGGGCCACCCTGCCCGACTCGCTCGCGGGCCGCGACGTACTCGGTCGGGGCCAGACCGGCTCGGGCAAGACGCTCGCCTTCGGCCTGCCGGTGATCGCCCGGGTCGCCGACCGCAACCGGGCCCGGCCGCTGCACCCCCGCGCGCTCGTCCTGGTCCCCACCCGCGAACTCGCCATGCAGGTGAACGACGCCCTCGTGCCGCTCGGCAAGTCGGTGGGCGTCTTCCTGAAGACCGCTGTCGGCGGCGTGCCGTACGACCGGCAGATCGACGCGCTGCGCCGCGGCGTGGAGATCGTCGTGGCCACCCCGGGCCGGCTCGGCGACCTGATCGAGCGCGGCGTCTGCCGGCTCGACGACGTCGAGATCACCGTGCTGGACGAGGCCGACCAGATGGCCGACATGGGCTTCCTGCCCGAGGTCACCCAGCTGCTGTCGAAGACCCCGGCGGACGCGCAGCGGCTGCTGTTCTCGGCCACCCTGGACAACGACGTCGACACGCTCGTCAAGCGGTTCATGACCGACCCGGTCACCCACTCGACCGCGCCGGCCACCGCCGCCGTGTCCACCATGGACCACCACCTGCTGCTGATCCCGCCGCACGACAAGTTCGCGGTCGCCGCGTCCATCGCCGCCCGCGAGGGCCGCACCATGCTGTTCGCCCGTACGCAGCTCGGCGTGGACCGGCTGGTCGAGCAGCTCGCGGCCGTCGGCGTGCGGGCCGGTGGGCTGCACGGCGGCAAGACCCAGCGAATGCGTACCAAGACGCTCGCCGAGTTCCGCGAGGGCCGCACGCCCGTGCTGGTCGCTACCGACGTGGCGGCCCGCGGCATCCACGTCGACGGCGTGTCGCTGGTGCTGCACGTGGACCCGCCGAAGGACCCGAAGGACTACCTGCACCGGGCCGGCCGTACGGCCCGGGCCGGCGAGTCGGGCGCGGTGGCGACGCTCGTGCTGCCCAAGCAGCGCCGCACCACGCTGGCCATGATGGAGAAGGCGGGCGTCGAGCCGGCCGAGACCCGGGTCCGGGCGGGCGACGAGGCGCTGGCCGAGCTGACCGGCGCGCGCGAGCCCAGCGGCGTACCCGTCCGGGACGAGCCGGAGCCGCGACGCGGCGGCCCGCGCCGCTTCGGCGACCGGGACGGCCGGGGCTTCGACCGGGGCGGCCGGGGCGGCTTCTCCGACCGTGGCGAGCGCCGGTTCGGCGACCGCGACGGCCGGGGCGAGCGCCGCTACGGCGACCGGCCCGCGGGCGAGCGGTCCGGCGACCGGTTCGCGGACCGTGGCGGTGACCGCCGGTTCGGCGACCGTCCGGCGGGCGAGCGCTACTCGGGCGAGCGGGCCGGTGGCGGCGAGCGCCGCTTCGGGCGGCCGGAGCGTCGCGACGACCGGAGCTTCGGCGACCGGCGGTCCGACGGCCGGAGCTTCGGCGAGCAGCGGTCCGACGACCGTGGCCAGCGCAGCGACCGCTTCGGCGACCAGCGCGACGACAGGCGTTTCGGCGAGCGCGCCGACCGCCCGTTCGGGGACCGGCACCGGCCGGCGGCCGGGCGCGGGTACGACCGCGACGAGCGGCGGTACGACGACCGGCCGGGTGGCTTCGGTGACCGTCGCCAGGAGGACCGCCCGCACGCCGAGCGGCGTTTCGGTGACCGGGGCGACGCGCGCCCGGCCGAGCGCCGGAGCGGCGGTTTCCGGGCCGAGGGGCGGGGCCGGGACGACCGGCGCGGCTTCGGCGGGCGACCGCCGGCGCGTACCCACTGATCTGAGCGCACCCACGACGCCGCCGCCGAGCACCCGCTCGGCGGCGGCTGTGCGTCTGTGGTGATTTCGGCTCCCGTTCTAGGTGCGCGGCGTGAGGACGGGATGTCGCCGGGTCGGCTCGTTCCCTACCTTCGAAGTCATGGGCAAGGAGACGGGACCGGGCGAACTCGTCGCGGCCGGTGAGATCTTGAAGATGCTCGGCGTGGGCAGATCGAGATTCCGCGAGATCCGGCGGCATCCCGCATTCCCCGCGCCGTATCAAGAGCTGTCGGTCGGCGCCGTCTGGCTGAAGCGGGACGTGGAGCGGTACATCCGGGAGCACCGGCCGCCCCGGCCGGCGGACGACGACGAGTAGCCCGAAGAGGCATGACCATGACTACCTTCGTCGGGTGAGACGACCACGCCTGTACGGGCCCGGTGAGCTGGCCGCCCTGTTCGGCGTATCGCGTCAGCGGGTCCTGCAGATCACCCGCCGCCCCGGGTTCCCCGAGCCGCTCGCCCGGCTGATCGGCATGAACGTCTGGGACGCGGACGAGGTCGACGAGTGGGCCCGCCACAACCGGCCGCCGCGCCCTACTGAGGGCGACGAGCAGGGGTAGTCAGTGGCCATCCGGCCGGCGGCGGCGTTCGCGCATCCGCTGCCGCCGACGGCCGGGTCGCGTAACGTCCGGACCATGCCGAAGTCGCTCTTCTGGGCCCGGACCGACACCGCCGGCTGCGAGCACGTCGTGCTCGACGGCGGGCAGGGGCTGACCGCGCAGGGCGTGGCACTCGCCGTGGACCCGATCCCGTACACCTGCCGTTACCGCCTGGCGCTCGCGCCCGACTGGTCGACCGACCAGCTGGAGGTCGAGGCAGAGGGCGCGGGCTGGTCGCGGAGCGTACGCCTGGAACGGGGCCGGGACGGGTGGCGCGTGCGTACCGGCGAGGAGGGTGACCTGGACGCGGCGCTGAGCGCGGCGGGCCACCCACCGGCGGGCCTGCCGGGCACCGACGACCCGGGCCGGCTGGACGACGCGCTCGACGTCGACCTGGGCGGGTCCCCGCTGACGAACACGCTGCCGATCCGCCGGATCGGGTTGGGGCGGCTGCCCGCCGACATGGCGACGGCGGTGACCGTGGCCTGGGTGCTGCTGCCCGGCCTGGCCGTGGTCCCCGCCGAGCAGGTCTACACCTCGCTCGGCCCGGGCCGGGTCCGGTACGCCAGCGGCACGTTCACGGCCGACCTGGAGGTCGACCCGGAGGGTTTCGTGGTGCGCTATCCGGGGCTGGCCGAGCGGGTCGACCCGCGCTGACAGTCCGGGGTCCGGCTCAGGCCGCCGGCCAGGCGCCGTCGGTCAGGAACCGGTCGATGGTGGCCAGGTGCGGGGCGAGGTCGAGGCCCTGCGCGGCCACCCACTCGTCGGAGTAGTAGGTGTCGCCGTACCGGTCGCCCGGGTCGCAGATGAGCGTGACCACCGAGCCGGTACGTCCGTCCGCCAGCATCTGGGCGATCAGCCCGAACGCGCCCCACAGGTTGGTGCCGGTGGAGCCGCCCACGCGGCGGCCGAGCACCGCCGAGCCGGCCCGCATGGCGGCGAGCGACGCGGCGTCCGGCACCTGCACCATCCGGTCCACCACGCTGGGCAGGAAGGACGCCTCGACGGTGGGCCGCCCGATGCCTTCGATCCGGGAACCTCGGTCGGTGCGTACCGACCAGTCGCCGGCCTGCCAGGCGGGGTAGAACGCGGAGTTCTCCGGGTCCACCACGCAGAGCTTGGTGGGCAGCCGCCGGTAGCGGGCGTAGCGGCCGATGGTGGCGCTGGTGCCGCCGGTGCCGGCGCCGACGACGATCCAGGCGGGCACCGGGTGCCGTTCCAGCGCGAGCTGGGCGTAGATCGACTCGGCGATGTTGTTGTTGCCCCGCCAGTCGGTGGCCCGCTCGGCGTACGTGAACTGGTCCATGAACCGGCCGCCGCTGTCCTCGGCGAGCCAGCGCGCCTCCACCACCACCTTCGCCGGGTCCTGGACGAGGTGGCAGCGCCCGCCCTGGAACTCGATCTGGGCGATCTTCTCCGGCGAGGTGGAGGCGGGCATGACCGCGATGAACGGCAGCCCGAGCATCCGCGCGAAGTACGCCTCGGAGACCGCCGTCGAGCCGGACGACGCCTCGACGATCGTGGTGTCCGGGCCGATCCAGCCGTTGCAGAGCCCGTAGAGGAACAGCGAGCGGGCGAGCCGGTGCTTGAGCGAGCCGGTGGGGTGCACCGACTCGTCCTTGAGGTAGAGGTCGATCCCCCACTCGCGGGGCAGCGGGAACGGCAGCAGGTGGGTGTCGGCGGAGCGGTTGGCGTCCGCCTCGACAGCGGCGATCGCCTCGGTCACCCAGCGCCGGCTGGCCTCGTCGCACCGGTCGAGATGAGTCACGTCGGCAACGTTACAAGCGAGGTGGGCTCGGGTTTCCCCGGACCCGGCGGGCCTGCCGCCGCTGCCCGGCCCGGCCGGTGGCCCGGATCACCGGCGTGAGGGCCAGGGCGAGCCGGGGGAAGGCGTCGAGCAGCCGTACCTGCGCGCCGCGCCAGCGCGGCAGGCTGACCACCGGCCGGGGCCGGCGGGCCAGCCGGACGGCCCGCGCGGCCACCCGCTCCGGCGTGAGCAGCGAACCGGTGAAGGATGCCAGCGCACCCGGGTCGTCCAGCTTGTCGTGCAGCATCGGCGTCCAGATCCCGTCCGGGCACAGGCACGACACGTGTACGCCCCGGACGCCGGCCATCCGCAGGTCGCTCAACGTGCCGAGGCTGAACGCGAGCAGGGCGTGCTTGCTGGCCGCGTACACCGTCTCGCCGGGCGCGGCGATCAGCCCGGCCAGCGAGACGACGTTCAGCACGTGGCCGCGGCCCTGTTCGCGCATCACCGCGACGGCGGCGAGCGTGCCGTTCATCGCGCCGAGCGCGTTCACCTCGACCACCGCGCGCCGGGTCGGGGCGTCGTGCCCCCAGGACGGGCCGGTGACCAGGATGCCCGCGTTGTTCACCCAGAGCCCGAGGCCGCCGGCTGCGGCCGCCGCCTCGGCGGCCACGTCCGCGCAGGCGGATTCGTCGCGTACGTCGAGCGGGCGCGACCAGCCACCCAGCGGCGCGGCGGCGGTCGCCACGGCATCGGCGTCGACGTCGGTGAGCAGCACGTTCCAGCCGTCGGCGTGCAGCGCGACGGCGATGGCCCGGCCCAGCCCGCCGGCCGCACCCGTGACCACTGCGGCGCCGCGTCCCGAGATCGTCATCGGCGCACGGTAACCGCAATCCCCGCGCCGGGGCCAGAGTGATCAGGCGGTGGGCGGTTCCAGCGGCTGCGGGCGGTTCTCCCACTTGGTCGACAGGGCGATGCTGGTACGGGTGGATGCCACGCCGGCCGTCCGGTTCAGCCGGACGATCAGCTGCTCCAGCTCGGCGATCGTGCCGACCCGCGCCTTGAGCAGGAAGGACTCGACGCCGGCCATGAAGTAGCAGGACTCGATCTCGGGGATGCGCCGAAACGACTCCAGCACGTCGTCGGTGTCCGCGTCGGAGTCCTCGATGATGCCGATGAGCGCCGTGACGCCGAGCCCGATCGACTCCGGCTCGACCTCGGCCCGGTACGCCCGGATCACGCCGCTGGACTCCAGCTTGCCGACCCGCTCGTGCACGGCCGGGGCGGAGAGGCCGACCTGACGGGCCAGCTCGGCGTACGACAGACGGGCGTTGCCTCGCAACAGCTCCACAAGGCTCAGGTCGATCGTGTCCACGGAGAGTGACCCTATCTCGATCGGGGCCCGGCACTGCGGCCACCGGGCGACGATGAGGTCGGGCCGCGCCTATCACAAACGTGCGCTCACGGGGGTTCTCCGCCGGTACCATTTCCTAACTTCCCAGTGTGTGCGTTTTTCGCGTTTGGCGGACACGTCCGGTAGCCGGTGCTGTAATTGCCATACGTCCCTCATGACGGCTCTGGGCTCGCACCGGCCGGGGGCAGTGTGTTCAGCCGGGGGCTTCGTCGACGCGAGGAGGGGGCTGTGGACACTGGAGATCGCCTGCTGACACCGGGTGAGGTCGCTGCGCTGTTTCGGGTTGACCCGAAAACCGTGACCAGATGGGCAGCGGCCGGCCGGATCGGCAGTATCCGGACTCCAGGAGGGCACCGCCGGTTTCGGGAATCCGAGGTGCGGGCCCTGCTCGAGGGGGAGGGCATGCTGGACGAGGCGGAGGACATGGGCAAGGCCCGCAACATGGGCCCGACCGCTTCCACCGGCCCCGGCCCGGCGAACGCCGGCATGTACTGAACGTGCGGGGCGCGGTCCGATCGAGGCCGCGCCCCGCTCGTCGTACGCCGGGTCCGGTCAGGCCGGGCCGGGTTCCCGGCGACCGGAGGCCAGCTCGCCGGCCCACCGCCGGAACAGCGTGTGCGGGACGCCCAGCGCGTCCAGCACCTTGCCGGCCACGAAGTCCACGAGCTGCCCGGCGGAGGCCGCCGCCCCGGTGCCGTAGAAGCCCGGGCTGGCCGGCAGCACCACGGCTCCGGCGTCGTGCAGCGCGATGAGGTGCTCCAGGTGGCTGCGGGTCACCGGGGTCTCCCGGGGCACCACCACTACCGGGCGGCGCTCCTTGAGGTTCACCTCGGCGGCACGCTGGAGCAGATCCTTGGAGAGCCCGATGGCGATGCCGGCGCAGGCGGCGGTGCTGGCCGGCACCACCGCCATCCCACGTACCCGATAGGAGCCGCTGCTCGGGCCGGCGGCCAGGTCACCGGCGGGCCAGTGCCGGATGTCCGCGCCGGTGAGGTCGCGGTCGAGCCAGGCGGCCAGGTCCTCGGCCCAGTGCCCGTCCCGGAAGGGCCGGCCGGTTTCGTCCAGCACTGTCAGCCGGGCCGCCCGGGACACGATCAGGTCCACCGCCTGGCCCGCGTCGAGCAGTGCCCGGACGACCGCCGCCGCGTACGGCGTGCCCGAGGCGCCGGAGACACCCACCACCCATGGTTCGCGCATGCCCTCAAGCGTGCCTGGTCGCCGCGGGCGGCGGACCACGACCCCCGTTCGGGCGGCCCGCCCGGGATGTCCAGAGGGTTCACGGGAGTTCCCTCGGCGTGAAATTCTTCGATCGGCAAATCCACTTCCGTGGGAAGGGCCGGTGATGACTGCGGCGGTGCTGCGGGCGCTGCGCTCCGACTGCCCCATCACGCCCCGCCTCTCCCCGTACGCGGACGACGTGCAGGGCTGGCTGGTGGAACTGGTCGACCGGCTCGGTCTGCCGCCCGACCCGGCCACCCGGCGGCGGCTGGCGCGGGCCGGGTTCGCCCGGTACGCCGGCCGCCTCTACCCGGACGCCACCGAGGCGGACCTGCGGGTGCTGACCGCGCTGTTCACCTGGTTCTTCCTGGTCGACGACGCCTGCGACGGGCGGGACGGGCTGACGCCGGGGCAGATCCGCGCGTTGCGCGACGGCGCGCTCGCGTTGCTGCGCGAAGGTCCGCGAGCCCGCCATCCGGGCTTCTCCGGCCCGCTGCGCCGCCTGTTGGTGCAGGCGTGGCGGGAGCCCCGCCGCCGGATGCCGGCCCGCTGGCGGCTACGTTTCGCCGACGCGGTCGCCGACCACCTCGACGGCGTCCACCGGGAGGCCACCGCCACCGGGTCGGGCCGTCCGCCGGGCGTCGCCGAGTACGTGCGGCTGCGCCGGGCCACGTCGGCGGCGTACGTGTCGTACCCGCTCATCGAGTTCGCGTCCGGACGCCCGCTGCCCGACGCGGTCTACCACCACCCGGCGCTGCGGCGGCTCGCGGACCTCGCGAACGACCTGCTGTCCTGGTTCAACGACATCGCCTCGCTGGAGCGCGACCACGCCACCGGCGGCGGGCACAACCTGGTGCTGGCGGTGGCCGCCGAGCGGGGCGTGCCGCTGCCGGCGGCGGTCGACCTGGTGGCCGGGCACTGGCGGGCCGAGATGGACCGGTTCGCGGCGCTCCGCGCGGCGGCGCCGTCGTTCGGCCCGACGCTCGACGACGCCGTCTCCGTCCACCTCGACGGCCTGGCCGCCGCCGTGCGCGGCACCGTGGACTGGACGCTGGAGAGCGCCCGCTATCCGGTCACCCCGGCGTCCTGACCGCGTTCCGGCGTTGCCGTTACGGCCGCAGGCCGAGCCGGATCACCAGGTCGAGCAGCGCGAGGACGAACAACGCGATGCCGACGAAGCCGTTCGCGGTGAAGAACGCCCGGTTGACCTTGCTCAGGTCGGTCGGGCTGACCACCAGGTGCTGGTACGCGAAGGCGGCAGCGGTCAGCGCCAGCCCGATCCACCACAGCCAGCCGAAGCCGACCCACGCGCCGAACCAGATGAACAGCGCGAACGTCACCACGTGCGCGACGGTGGAGGCGTGCAGCGCGAAGCGCCGGCCGTACCGGGCGGGGACGCTGTGCACGCCGATCTCCCGGTCGATCTCCGAGTCCTGGCAGGCGTAGATCAGGTCGAAGCCGCCGATCCAGAGGCCGACCGCCGCGCCGAGCAGCCAGGCCGGGCCGGAGCCGTCGAGCGTGCCGGTGACCGCCAGCCAGGCGCCGACCGGGCCGACCGCCTGCGCCACCGCGAGGATGGCGTGCGGCCAGTTGGTGAACCGCTTGCCGTACGGGTAGACGACCAGCGGCACCACGGCCAGCGGCGCGAGCACCAGGCAGAGCGGGTTGAGCAGGGCGGCGGCGGCCAGGAACACCACGAGCGCGACGGCCGCGCCGGTCCAGGCCGTCCGCACGCTCACCGCGCCGGTGACCAGTTCCCGGTTCGCCGTACGCGGGTTCCGCGCGTCGATCCGCCGGTCGAGGATGCGGTTCGCGGCCATGGCGAACGTCCGCGCGCCGACCATCGCCACGGTGATCAGCAGCAGGTCGCCCCAGCGCACCCGGCCGCCGTTGAGCTGCATGGCGGTCAACGCCGACAGGTACGCGAACGGCAGCGCGAAGACCGAGTGCTCGATGGCGACGAGCTTGAGGAAGGACGCGACCCGGCCGGGCCGTTCCTGTACCGCCGCCGTCATCAGATCCCGTATTCCTTCCAGCGCTTGTCCACCAGTGAGACCACCTCGGGCGACATCCGCATCTCCTCCGGCCAGCCCCGGGTGTAGCCCTCCTCGGGCAGCTTGCGGGTCGCGTCGATGCCCGCCTTGCCGCCCCAGAACTGCTGGTACGAGGCGTGGTCGAGGTGGTCCACCGGGCCCTCGGTGAGGAGCAGGTCACGGGCGTAGTCGACGTTGCCGAAGGCGCGGAACGCGACCTCGTTGTAGTCGTGGACATCGCAGTCCTCGTCCACGATCACGATCAGCTTGGTCAGCGACATCATGTGCGCGCCCCAGATCGCGTTCATCACCTTCTGCGCGTGCTTCGGGTAGCGCTTGCGGATCGACACGATCGCGCAGTTGTGGAAGACACCGGCGGCGGGCAGGTCGTAGTCGACGATGTCCGGGATCAGGAAGCGCAGCAGCGGCGCGAAGATCCGCTCGGTGGCCTTGCCGAGACCGTGGTCCTCCTGCGGCGGCTGGGACGTGACGATCGAGTGGTAGACCGGGTCGCGCTGCATGGTCATGCACTCGATGTGCATCACCGGGAACGGCTCGACCGGCGTGTAGAAGCCGGTGTGGTCGCCGAACGGCCCCTCGGGCAGCCGCTCGCCCGGCTCGATGTAKCCCTCCAGCACGATCTGCGCGTGCGCCGGCACCTGGAGCGGGACGGTCAGGCAGTCGACCATCTCGACCCGCTCACCGGCGAGGAACCCGGCGAACAGGTACTCGTCGATGTCGGCGGGCAGCGGCGCGCTGGCCGAGTACGCCACCACCGGGTCCGCGCCGATCGCGATCGCCACCGGCAGCCGCTCGCCCAGCCGCTCCGCGACCGCGTGGTGCGCGGTGGAGTTCTTGTGGATCTGCCAGTGCATGCCGATCGTGTTGTGGCTGTGCTGCTGGAGCCGGTAGAGCCCGAGGTTGCGCTTGCCGGTCTCCGGGTGCTTGGTGTGGGTCAGCCCGAAGTTGTGGAAGATCCCACCGTCACCGGGCCACACCTGCAACCCGGGCAGCCGGTTCAGGTCGACGTCGTCGCCCCGGTAGACGACCTGCTGGCAGGGGGCGGTCTTGACCTTCTTCGGCGGCATCGACTTGAGCTGCATGACCTTGCCGAGGCCACCCATCATCCCGGAGAAGCCCTGCGGCAGCTCCGGCTTGAGCAGCTCGCCGATCCGCGCGCCGATCTCGTCGAGGTCTTCCACCCCGAGCGCCATCGCCATCCGCTTCTCGGTGCCGAACAGGTTGATCGCCACCGGCATCTCGCCCCGGGTGGGGCGCTCGAACAGCAGCGCCGGCCCGCCGGCCCGGACGGTGCGGGTGACGATCTCGCTGATCTCCAGCGTGGGGTCGACCGGCGCGCTCACCCGCCGCAGCTCGCCCGCGCGCTCCAGCGCCGCGAGGAAGTCCTTGAGATCGGTGTACGGGAAGCCACGAGCCGCCATGCCGCCATCCTCCCGCACGTTCCTGGGAGGTAAGGAAGGGCCCCCTGTTAACGCCTCCGGTAGAGGACGGGCCCCTTCTTAACACCCCGCAGCTCAGGCCGCAGGCGTCCAGGCGTACGCGGCCAGCGGCGCGTCGAGCGGCGCGTCGGTGAGCCGGTTGGCGAACGTGGAGATGGTGTACGTGCCGACGCCGAGCACCACGTCCAGCGCGTGCCGGCGCTGCCACCCGGCGGCGAGCAGCGCGTCGAGGTCGGCGTCGGGGACCGCGCCCCGGTGGTCGAGGACGGCGACGGTGAACCGGCGCAGCGCCTCCAGCCGAGGGTCGGGCAGCGTCGCGCCGGTCCGCAGCGCCTCGATCAGCTCCGGCGCGGCGGCGTGCCGGACGAGCGTAGCGGTGTGCATGGCCACGCAGAGGTGGCAGCCGTTGCGGGTGGCGACGGTGAGCACGACCACCTCCCGGGCGACCGCGTCGAGGTCGGTCGCCTCGAACGCGGCGTTGGCGGCGAGGAAGCCCTTCAATAGTTCGGGTGAGCCCGCCATCAGGCCGACGGCAGCGGGCAGGTGGCCCAGCGAGCGGCGTACCCCGGCCATGACCGGGCGGGCGGCGGCGGGTGCGGTGTCCGGCTCGTACGTGGTGAAGCGGGACATGACTGTGCCCCTCTCGTAAGATAGTCAACGTGGTTGACGAAATAGTAAACGTGGTTGTCGAACGTGGCAACGCCTGACCGCCCCGGCTTCGCGCTGCCGCTGCTCCTGCTCGCCGGCTTCCGTACGCTCGTCGACGACCTGCACGCCGAGCTGGCCCGCCAGGGGCACCCCGAGCTGCGCCCGGCCCACGGGTTCGTCCTCCAGGCCGTCGGCCCGGACGGCACCACCGCCTCCGACCTCGGCCAGCGCCTCGGCGTCTCCAAGCAGGCAGCGGGCAAGACGGTGGACCGGCTGGTCGCGCTCGGCTACCTGGAACGCGTGGACGACCCGACCGACGCCCGACGCAAGCTGGTCCGGACGACCGCGAAGGGCCGCGACGGGCTGCACCGCTCGGCGGCGGTCTTCGACGAGCTACGCGACCGCTGGGCGGCCACGCTCGGCGCGGACCGGGTCGCCGCCATCGAGGACGACCTGCGCCGGATGGTTCCCGCCGACGTGTTCCGCCTCGACGTCCCCGGCTGGTTCGGCGGATGAATTCGTCACTGACAGGATCGCCGACGGCGGTTCATCATCGGCGGATGGACGACGCATACGTGGTGGGTGACCCGGACGGCCTCAGCCCACTCCAGGCAGAGATCCGCGACGCGGTGGCCCGCGAACTGCACGCCCAGTTCGCGCTCCGGGCCGACCGCCTCGAACTGGCCGACCTGCCGGAGGTGGCCTACCAGGTCACGCGCCGGGTGGACGAGGTGCTGAGCGCGCGCCCGGCCACTACACCCCGGCGTACGAGTGCAGACCGGTGAAGAAGAAGTTCACGCCGAACAGGTTCATCATCACGGTCAGGAAGCCCACGATGGAGATCCAGGTCGCCACGTTGCGCTTCACGCTCGGCGTGGCCCGGGCGTGCAGGTAGCCCGCGTACACCACCCAGGAGATGAACGCCCAGGTCTCCTTGGGGTCCCAGCCCCAGGCGCGGCCCCACGCCGCCTCGGCCCAGATCGCGCCCGCGATCACCGCGAACGTGAAGATCGGGAACGAGAAGGCGTGCAGCGTGAAGGTCAACCGCTCCAGCCCGGCCGCCGCCGGAAGGCGGCGGGCCAGGGTGTACGGGAAGCTGCGGCGACCCTGCTCCCAGCCGGCCCGCATCAGGTACGCGGCGGCGGGCACCACGCCCAGCAGGAAGAGGCCCGAGGCAAAGATGATCGTCGAGACGTGGATGATGAACCACCACGACTGCAGCGCCGGCATCAGCGGCTCGATCGGCACGTAGAGCTTCAGCTCGGCGAACGCCAGCAGCAGCACCATCACCAGCGTCAGGAACAGCCCGAGCCGGCGCAGCCACGGCTGCTTCCAGAGCACCACGAGCCAGGCCGCCACACCGATCCAGGTGCCGGTCAGCACGAACTCGTACATGTTGCCCCAGGGCATCCGGTCGGCGGCGACGCCCCGCGTGATCACCGCGCCCAGGTGCACGGCGGCGGCGACCGCGGTGAGCCAGCCGGCGATCCGGCCGGCCAGCACGGCCCGGGCGGCGGAGTGGTCCGGCCGCGGCGGCGCGGCCGGCTCGTCGACGGTGCCGCCGGCGCCGCCGACGCCCGCGCCGACCAGTTCCCGCGCGGGCGCGGCCGCGGGGACCTTCCGCGCGTTGCCCAGCGCGAACTCCACGGCGTGGCTGATCATCGCGATCAGGTACACCAGGATCGCGTACGCGACCAGCTGGTCGGAGAGTGCGGACATCACTCGTCTCCTTCTCGCGCCCGCCGCGCGTCCGGCGCGTCGCCGCTCACCGCGGCGACGAGCTGCGCGAACTCGTCGGCGAACCCTGGGTGCTCGGTGCGCGGCAGCCCACCGGCCTCCACCAAACTACTACCGCCCGTCGGAGATCCACCCTCCGGGGGCGAAACCCGGAACCACACCCGTCGCCGCCGGGCGAACAGCGAGCCCATCAGGCCCAGCAGCAGCGTGCCGCTGGCCACCAGCAGCAGCGTCTGCCCGGGCGCGTGCCGGACCGCGAGCGTGATGTACGGCTTGGTGCCGACGAACTCCAGCGTGCTGCCGTCGTCGAGGGTCCACTTCTCCCCCGGCCGCAGCAGCTTGGTGCCGATCTCCTTGAGCTTGCCGTCGTCGATCTGCCGCCGGTCCAGCGCGTATACCGAGCCGGGGATGCCGGCGTCCATCCCGAGGTTCCCCCGGTACGCGGTCAGGTTCACCATCGGGTTGCGCTCGGCCGGATACTGCGACGCCACGTACGGCGCGCTCTCCGGCCCGGTGGGCAGGTAGAGCCCGTCGAAGGCGACCTGCTGGTCCGGGGACCGCGCGCCGGTCTTCGGGTCGACGTTGGCGTCCGGGAAGATCGCCACGCCCTCCTCGGTCGCGTTGGAGTCGCCGGTACGCAGGAACGGCGCCTCGCTGGTCTGGCTGCGGCCGTACTTGTCGGTGTACTTCAGCAGCGGCGCGTAGCCGTTGCCGAGCAGGTAGACGTTCGCCGAGCCGAGCCGCAGCGGCGAGTTGACCGAGAAGCCGGCGGTCCGCGCCGTGCCGCCCGGCTCGTCCACGGTCACCGTGGCCCAGTAGCGGGACGCCAGCCCGGACGGCAGGTAGTCGGCCTCGAACTTCTCCAGCGTCAGGCAGAACGGCGGCAGGTCGGCGCTGTCCACGCGCGGGCCGAGCGACGCCTCGGCGTACTGCTGACGGGTGTTGCAGAAGGCGTTGTCCTCGCCCGCGACCAGGATGCGGTTGCCGTGCCATCCGTACCAGGAACCGAGCGCGACCCCGAGCAGGACGGCGACCAGCGACACGTGGAAGAGCAGGTTGCCGGTCTCCTTGAGGTAGCCCTTCTCGGCGGAGACCTCGTTGCCGCGCACGGTGACCCGCCACCGGCGGCCGCGCAGCACCGCCGCGATCGCCTCGGGGTCGGCGGCGGCCGGGGCCTCCAGCACCGTGTGCTGGGGCAGCCGTTCGAGCCGCTTCGGCGCGGCCGGCGGCTTCATCCGCAGCGCGCGGACGTGGTCCCGGGCGCGGGGCAGGATGCAGCCGATCAGCGAGGTGAACAGCAGCAGGTAGATCGCGGAGAACCAGACCGAGCCGAAGACCTCGAACGCGCCGATCTGGTCCAGCCGGGGCGCGAGGTCGGGGTGGTCCACGAACCACTGGTTGACCCGTTCCGGGTTGACGCCGCGCTGCGGCAGCACCGAGCCGGGGATGGCCGCGACGGCGAGCAGGAACAGCAGGATCAGCGCGGTACGCATGCTGGTGAGCTGCCGCCACGAGTTGCGCAGCAGGGCCAGCACCGGGTTGACCCGCCGTCGGGGTGCCTGCGCCGGAGGGGTCGACGGCCGGTCGTCGACGGTCGTCATCAGATGCTCACCTCGCCCACGCCCACGTTCGTCTGCAGCCAGATCACCACGTTCACCCAGCCGCCGCTGATCAGCGCCAGGCCGATCGCGATCAGCAGGGCCCCGCCGATGCGGGTGACCCAGCGGCTGTTGCGCCGGACGGCGCGGAACACCCCGAGCAGGCGCTGGAAGCCCAGCCCGAAGACGACGAACGGTATCCCCAGCCCGAGGCAGTACGCCACGGCGAGCACCACGGCCCGGTCGGTGCCCCCCTCGGTGGCCGCCATGCCGAGCACCGCGCCGAGCGTCGGGCCGGTGCAGGGCAGCCAGCTGAGCGCGAAGACCGCGCCGAGCACCGGCGCGCCGAGCAGCCCGGCGGAGGGCAGCCAGCGGATGCGGAACTCCCGCTGCATGCCGGGGATCACCCCGAGGTAGCCGAGCCCGAGCACCACCACGAGCGCGCCGATGACGATCTCCAGCGTGCGCTCGTACCGGAAGAAGAGCTTGCCGACGCCGGAGAAGAGGATCGCGGTGGCGACGAACACGACTGTGAAGCCGGCAATGAACAGCAGCGTGCCGGCGAGCACCCGGCCCTTGACGGCCGCGGTGGTCCGGGCCGGCGCCGCCCGCTCGGCGACGCCCACACCGCCCCCGCTCGCGCCGCCGCTGTTAACAAGGGGCCCTTCCTCTACCGGAGGCGTTAACAGGGGGCCCTTCCTTGCACCCTCCAGGTCGGCGCCGGCCAGGCCGGTCACGTACGACAGGTAGCCGGGCATCAGCGGGAGCACGCACGGGGACAGAAAGCTCACCAGCCCGGCCAGTGCGGCCGCGCCCACCGCGAACAGCAGCGGGCCGGACTCGGCGAGCTGGCGGAACGTCTCGCCCATCAGCGGGCGCCGTTCGGCGCCGGTGACTCGGCGGCGATCTTCTCGACGATCGGTCGCAGCTCGTCGCGGGTGACGGCCCGGCGGATCACCACGGCGATCCGGCCCTCGCGGTCGAGCACGACGGTGGCCGGGGTGGTGTTCGGCGGGATGTCGAAGTTGAGCGCCTGCCGGCTGGCCGGGTCGAAGATGCTCGGGTACGTGACCCGGCCCTCCTCGAAGGCGAGCGCCTTGTCCTTGCTGTCCTGCACGTTGATGCCGAGGAACGTCACGCCGGAGCCCTTCGTGGCCTGGTAGGTGTCCTCCAGGTCGTCCGCCTCGGCACGGCAGGGCGCGCACCAGGAGCCCCAGAAGTTGACCACGACGACCTGGCCGCGGTCGCGGGAGATGTCGTAGCCGCCGCCGGTGAGCAGCTCACCGCTGACCTTCGGCGTCTTCGAGCGCTGGTCGGGTGCGCAGGTGACGACGGAGCCGTCGGCCGCGCACCGGCTCTCCTGGCTGCCGGAGGAGCAGCCGACCAGCGCCGTACCGGCGGTGACGGCGGCGAGCAGGGCGGCGGCGAGCCTCCGGGTGAGCATCAGGCCCCCTTGGCCGTCCGGGCGGTCGGCGAGATCGACACCAGGTGGGCGGCCGGCTCGGAGTACCCGATGCCGACGATCTTGGCGCCGTCGAAGTGGAACGAGGTGAGGCTGGCCAGGCCGCACTGGCGGCGGCGCGGGTCGTGCCAGAGGCGCTTGCGCTCGACGTGCCGGCGCAGCGTCCAGATCGGGAGCTGGTGCGACACGAGCACCGCCTCGCGGCCCTCGGCGGCGACGCGGGCGGCGTGCAGCGCGGCGAACATGCGCTCGGCGATGGCCCGGTACGCCTCGCCCCAGGACGGGGTCACCGGGTCGCGCAGCACCCACCAGTTGCGCGGGTCGCGGAACGAGCCGTCACCGGGCGAGACCTTCTTGCCCTCGAACCAGTTCGCGCTCTCGATCAGCCGCTCGTCGACGCCGACGGAGAGGCCGAACTGCGCCGCGATCGGCTCGGCGGTCTGCTGGGCGCGCTCCAGCGGGCTGGCCACCACGTGCACCACGGTCCGGTCGGCGAGCGCCTGCGCGGCCGCCTTCGCCATCTGCACGCCCAGCTCGGAGAGGCGGAACCCGGGCAGGCGGCCGTAGAGGATGCCGTCCGGGTTGTGCACCTCACCGTGCCGCAGCACGTGCACCACGGTCTCCGCCATAGTTACCCCCCGCTTCCCGCCGCTGCCGCCGCCCGCGCCGCCACCGGCAGGGCGGCGGCGATCTGCTCCCACGCCGCGTCGTCGATCGCGGTCGAGACGAACCACGACTCGAACGCGCTCGGCGGCAGGTAGACGCCACCGGCGAGCATCGCGTGGAAGAACGCCTTGAACGCCGGCACCACCTGGGTACGGGCGCTGTCGTAGTCGCGCACGTCCGCGTCGGTGAAGAAGACCGAGAACATGTTGCCGGCGGTGGAGAGGCGGTGCGGCACGCCGGCCGCGGACAGCGCCTCGGTGGTGAGCTTGCCGAGCGCGGCGGAGGTCTCGTCGAGCCGCCGGTAGAGCGCGTCGTCGGCCAGCCGCAGCGTGGCCAGTCCGGCGGCGCAGGCCAGCGGGTTACCGGAGAGCGTCCCGGCCTGGTAGACCGGGCCGGCCGGGGCGAGCTTCGCCATGATCTCCGCGCGCCCGCCGAACGCCGCGGCGGGCAGGCCGCCACCCATGACCTTCCCGTACGTCCACAGGTCCGCGTCCGACGGGTCGAGGCCGTGCCATCCGGCGCGGGACACCCGGAACCCGGTCATCACCTCGTCGACGATGAGCAGCGCGCCGTGCGCGTGCGCGATCCGGGCCAGTTCGGCGTTGAAGCCGTCGCGCGGGGCGATCACGCCCATGTTGCCAGCGGCGGCCTCGGTGATGATCGCGGCGATGTGCTGGCCCTGGGCGGCGAACGCCTCCTCGACCGCGCGCAGGTCGTTGTACGGCAGCACGATCGTGTCGCCCGCTGCCGCGCCGGTCACGCCGGGCGAGTCGGGCAGGCCGAACGTGGCCACGCCGGAGCCGGCGGCGGCGAGCAGCGCGTCCGAGTGGCCGTGGTAGCAGCCGGCGAACTTGATGATTTTGGAGCGGCCGGTGAAGCCGCGGGCCAGCCGGATCGCCGACATGGTCGCCTCGGTGCCGGAGTTGACCAGGCGCACCTGCTCGACCGGCGTCCGCGCGATGATCTCCTCGGCCAGGTCCACCTCACCCGGGGTGGGCGTGCCGAAGCTCGTGCCCAGCGTGGCGGCCTCGCGCAGCGCCTCCACCACTGCCGGGTGCGCGTGGCCGAGAATGAGCGGGCCCCAGGAGCAGACCAGGTCGACGTACCGACGACCGTCGGCGTCGAAGAGCCACGGACCCTCCCCCCGGACCATGAAGCGCGGGGTGCCGCCGACGGCACGGAACGCGCGCACGGGAGAGTTCACCCCGCCGGGCACGACGGCCTTGGCGCGGTCGAACAGGGCCTCGGAGGCCGGGGCGTCGGCCGGGTAGCGGCCGGATCCGGCGGAAAACGTCTCGGTCACGATGGGCCCATTGTGTCAGCGTCGGAGTGCTGCCTGGCACGCACCCCGCGACGGGGGTTACCAGGCTCACCCCGGTGAGCGGCGGCAGGCCGCCAGCGATCCGCTCGACAGGCCCGTCGGTCGAGATCGCGATAGGCTGACCGGGTGGATCGTGCCGAACTGTCCATCGCCGTACAGCGGACCGGTGACGAAGCAGTGCTTCGTCTGGCCGGTGAGATCGACATGCTCACGGCCGCCCAGCTCTCGACGGTGGTCAACGAGGTGCTGGCGGATCCGCCCCCGCGCATCGTGCTCGACCTGGCCGGGGTCACGTTCTGCGACTCGCAGGGCCTCGGCACGCTCGTGGTGCTCAGCCGCAAGGCCAGTCATGCCCAGTGCCTGCTGATACTCACCAACGTCGGCGACTTCCTGATCCGCGTCCTGGACATCACCGGTCTCCGCAGCGCCCTGATGATCCGCAACGAAGCCACCCCGTAGCCCGACCCTCGCTTTCCTCCGCGATCTTGCACTTGCGGCCCTCCACGAGGGTGATTCACCCCTTTCGCCGGGGCCGCAAGTGCAAGATCAACGCTGCTAGAGGACGGGGACGTCGCGGCGGCGGAAGGTGAGCAGGCCAGCCGTGGCCAGGGTCACCGCCAGGGCCGTGAGCAGGTAGAGCGGGGTGGGCGTCCAGGCGTCGCGGAGCACCTGCGGAGTGTGCGTGAACGGGGACAGGTCCAGCAGCCACTGGTCCAGCTCCAGCACCGCGCCGAGCTGCCCGAGCAGCACGCAGACCGCCAGCACCGCCCAGGTGACCGGCGCGAGCCGGGGCAGCAGGCCGTAGAGCAGTACGGCGAGTCCGGCCAGCACCCACGCCGCCGGCACCTGGGCCAGGCCCGCGGCGAGCATCCGGCCCAGCTGGCGGGGCACGTCACCGGTGCTCAGCCCGTACGTCAGGCCGGTCGCGAGCCCGGTCACCGCGAGCACCACCACCGGGCCGAGCAGCGCGAACGTCACGTGCGAGAGCAGCCAGGTCGAGCGGCGGGTGCCGGTGGCGAGCACCGGCTCGGCGTGCCCGGCGGACTCCTCGGCGCGCATCCGCAGCGCGGCCTGGATGCCGTACCCGGCGGCGGCCAGCCCGGCCAGGCTCAGCGTCACGCCCAGGTACGCGTCGGCCATGCCGGACGCCCCGCCGAGCCGGGCCACGATCTCCTCCATCCGCGGGCTGCCCTCGACGGACCGGCCGGCCGCCTCGGCCGCGCCACCGAGGATCAGGCCGAGCAGGCCGAACCCGACCGACCACCAGAGGATCTGCCCCCGGTGCAGCCGCCAGGCCAGGCCGAACGGACCGGACAGGCCACCACCGGCGGCGGCCGGGCCGAGCCGGGGCGGCAGCACGCCCGCGCCCAGGTCGCGGCGGACCGAGACCGGGTACGCGAACGCGGCGAGCAGCGCCGTGGCGGCAAGCGGCAGCAGCAGCACCCACCACCGCTCCCCCTCGTACGGGCGGACCCGGGCGGCCCAGCCCAGCGGGGACAGCCAGCTCGGCCAGTCGTTGCCCGCCGTGTCCCCGGCCAGGCGCAGCCCGAACGCGGCGCCGAGACCGGCGAGGCCGATGCCCCGCGCCCCACCCGCGGTCTCGGTCAACTGGGCCGCCAGCCCGCCGAGCGTGGCGAACACGACGCCGGTCAGCACGGTGACCAGGCCGTACGCCAGCGAGCCGCCGACCGGCAGCCCGGTCGCGACCAGCCCGGCGGCGGTGAGCAGGCCGAGCAGCAGATCCGCCGCGTACGTGACGAGCAGCGCGGCGGTCAGCCCGGCGTGCCGCCCGAGCACGTTGCCACCGAGCAGTTCCCGCCGGCCGGCCTCCTCCTCGGTGCGGGTGTGCCGGATGACGGTGAGCAGGCTGGCCAGCGCGACGATGAGCAGCAGGAAGCCGCTGCGCTGCGCGGTCAGCCCGCCGATGCTGTCGCCGTAGGCGGGGCCGAGCAGCGCGACGATGGACGGGTTGCGGGCGGTGCCCTCCAGGTACGCGGCCCGCTCGGCGGCGGTCGGGAACAGCCCGGCGAAGCTGGCCGCGTACGTCATCGGCAGCACCGCGAGGATCAGCACCCACAGCGGCAGCAGGAGACGGTCCCGGCGCAGGATCAGCCGGACCAGGTGGCGGGTGCCGGTGAGCGTGCTCATGCCCGGTCCGCCGTCTCGTAGTGCCGCAGGAACAGTTCCTCCAGCGTGGGCGGCGTGCTGACCAGGCTGCGTACGCCCAGCTCGGTGAGCCGGCGCAGCGCGGCGTCGAGCGCGGCGGTGTCGACGTCGAAGCGCACCCGCCGCCCGTCGACCCGCAGGTCGTGTACGCCGGGCAGGTCGGCCAGGCCATCGAGCGGCGCGGTGACCTCGGCGTCGATCGCGGTGCGGTGCAGGTGGCGCAGGTCGCCGAGCGTGCCGGACTCCACCGTCCGGCCGGCCCGGATGATCGTCACCCGGTCGCAGAGCGCCTCCACCTCGGCGAGGATGTGGCTGGACAGCAGCACCGTGCGTCCGTCGTGGACGGCGCGGCGGACCCAGTGCTGGAAGACCTCCTCCATCAGCGGGTCGAGCCCGGAGGTCGGCTCGTCGAGGATGAGCAGTTCGACGTCGGAGGCGAGCGCGGCGACCAGGCCGACCTTCTGCCGGTTGCCCTTGGAGTAGGTGCGGCCCTTTTTGCGCGGGTCCAGCTCGAAGGAGTCCAGCAGTTCGGCGCGGCGTTTCGGGTCGAGCCCGCCGCGCATCCGGCCGAGCAGGTCGATCACCTCGCCGCCGCTGAGGTTGGGCCAGAGCGTGACGTCGCCGGGCACGTACGCGAGGCGGCGGTGCAGCGCGACCGCGTCCCGCCAGGGGTCGCCGCCCAGCAGCCGGGCGGCCCCCGCGTCCGCCCGCAGCAGGCCGAGCAGCACCCGGATGGTGGTCGACTTGCCGGAGCCGTTCGGGCCGAGGAAGCCGTGCACCTCCCCGGTGCGGACGGTCAGGTCGAGCCCGTCGAGGGCCCGGGTGCGGCCGAAGGTCTTCACCAGGCCGGACACATCGATTGCCGTTTCCATAATTCAGAAGCTACGCTCGTTTCACAAACTTGTGAAGACTGTAGGGTCACGGGGTGAGTGTCGAGGAGCCGACCATGAACGAGCCGTTCCGCCACGACGAGGAGGAGGTCCACCTCTTCGTGGAGCGGATGGCGATGGCCTTCGCCGACGTGGGCTTCCCCCGGATGGCCGCCCGGGTCCTGTTCACAGTCATGAGCGCCGACGACCCGCTCACCGCGGGCGAGATCGCCGAACGGCTCGGCGTCAGCGCGGCGGCGGTCAGCGGCGCGGTCCGCTACCTGACCCAGTTCGCCATGCTGGTCCGCGAGCCGGTCAAGGGGTCCAGGCGCGACCGCTACCGGATGCCGGACAACCCCTGGTACGAGGCGACGATCACCAAGACCACGCTCTACAAGAACTTCATCGACATCGCCGCCGGCGGGGTCGACGCGCTGCACGGCCGCAGCACCCCGGCCGGTGAACGGGTCGCCGAGATGCGCGACTTCTTCCTCTTCGTACAGGAGGAACTGGAATCGCTCGGCGACCGGTGGCGGGCCCGGCGGGCCGCGACCGGGCACGGCGGCCCGGCCGGCGGCTGAACCGTCAGCGGGTGTTGCCCCAGCGCGCCTGCTCCAGCAGCTCGACCGCGCGTTCCCGGGTGGACGGGTCGTCGTCGGCGCGCAGCAGCGCCGTCGCCTCGTCCACCGCGTCGGTCAGGTGCCGCCACTGCAGATCCCGCTCCCGCACCAGGTCCGACTGGGCGGCGAGCTGCCGGGTCTTCACCCACAGGTCGACGAAGACGGTCACCTTCGCCCGCAGCACCCACGGATCGAACGGCTTGGTCAGGTAGTCGACCGCACCCGCCGCGTAGCCGCGCAACGCGAGCTGCGCGTCCTTGTCCGCGGCGGTCAGGAAGATGATCGGTACGTGCCGGGTGCGCTCGCGCCGCTTGATGTGCGTCGCCGTCTCGAAGCCGTCCATGTCGGGCATCTGGGCGTCCAGCAGGATCACCGCGAAGTCGTCCACGAGGAGCTGCTTGAGCGCGGCCTCGCCGCTCTCCACCGCGACCGACTGCACCGGGAGACCCTGGAGGATCGCCTCCAGCGCCATCAGGTTCTCCCGCCGGTCGTCCACCAGCAGGGCCTTGGCCGTCTGCGTCACGCGTTCTCCTCGCCTCGGCTGCGGCCGATCCAGGACGCCATCAGCTCGATCAGCTCGTCCAGGTCCACCGGCTTGGTGATGTAGTCGCTGCCGCCGGCGCTGAGCGCCGACTCCCGGTCGCCGGGCATCGCCTTGGCGGTCAGGAAGACGATCGGCAGGTCCGCGAACCGGTGGTTGCGGCGGATCTGCGCTGTCGTCTCGTACCCGTCCTGGTCCGGCATCATGGCGTCCATCAGGACGATGTCCACCTCCGGATGCTCGGCGAGCTGGCGGACGCCGTCCGCCCCGTTGTCCGAGTACAACACGGTCATGCCGTGCAGTTCCAACGCGGACGTCAACGCGAACACGTTCCGCACGTCGTCGTCGATGATCAGCACGGTCACGCCGTCCAGCCGCCGGGTGGCCGGCGTCTCCTGCGGCTGCGGCAGCTCCATCGGCATGAGCAGCGACGACGGCAGGCCCGCGCGGCTCGGCGACGGCGGCGCCGGCGCCACCACCGCGTCCGGCGCCAGCACATCGGGTACGAAGAGAGTGAACGTCGAACCCTGACCGGGCGCGGACGAGACGGTGATCGTGCCGCCGAGCAGGCGGGCCAGATCACGGCTGATGGACAGGCCCAGGCCGGTCCCGCCGTACCGCCGGCTGGTGGTGCCGTCCGCCTGCTGGAACGCCTCGAAGATCAGCGACAGCTTGTCGTCGGAGATGCCGATGCCGGTGTCGATCACGGTGAACGCGATCACCCGCTGCGCGTTCGTCAGCGCCGGCACGTCGAAGACGGCGTTCTCGGCCGCCGGCCCGATCCGCAGCGTCACCGCGCCGTTGTCGGTGAACTTCACCGCGTTGGAGAGCAGGTTGCGCAGGATCTGCTGCAACCGCTGGGCGTCGGTCACCAGCGCCGGCGGCAGATCGCTGCTGACCCGTACCTGGAAGTCCAGGCCCTTCTCCTCGGCCTGCGGCGCGAACGCCTGCTCGACGTAGCTCCGGATCTCGGCGAACTGGATCTCGGTGGGCTCCACGTCCATCCGGCCCGCCTCGATCTTCGACAGGTCGAGGATGTCGTCGATCAGCGAGAGCAGGTCCGAGCCGGCGCCGTGGATGGTCCGCGCGAACTCGATCTGCTTCGCGCTGAGGTTGCGCTCCGGGTTCTCGGCCAGCAGCCGGGCCAGCAGGAGCAGCGAGTTCAGCGGCGTACGCAGCTCGTGGCTCATGTTCGCCAGGAACTCCGACTTGTACGCCGACGCCCGGGTGAGCTGCTGCGCCTTCTCCTCCAGGCCGAGGCGGGCCAGCTCGATCTCCCGGTTCTGCGTCTCGATGTTGGCCTTCTGCTCGGACAGCAGCTTCGCCTTGTCCTCCAGCTCGGCGTTGGTGCGCTGCAACTCGGCCGACTGGTCCTGCATCTCGTGCGCCAGCCGCTGCGACTGCGCCAGCAGCTCCTCCGTACGCCGGTTGGCCTGGATGGTGTTGACCGCGACGCCGATGGTGAGCACCAGCCGCTCCAGGAACGCCAGGTGCAGGTCGGAGAACGTGGCCACGCCGGCGAACTCGATCACGGCGAGCAGTTCGCCCTCGAACAGGACCGGGAGCACCACCAGGTCGGCCGGGGGCGTGTCGGCCAGCCCGGAGCGCACCACGAGGCGCCCGTCCGGCTGCGCCTTGACCCGGATGGTCCGGCGGGACAACGCGGCCTGCCCGACCAGCCCCTCACCCGGGCCGAACGTGACGTCGTGCCCGCGGGCCACATACCCGTAGGAGGCGGTGAGCCGCAGCCGCATGCTGCCCTCGGAGCTGTCCGCCAGGAAGAACGCGCCGAGCTGCGCGTCCACCAGCGGGGTCACCTCCATCATGATCATGCGGCAGACCTCGCCCAGGTCGCGCTGGCCCTGCAGCAGACCACCGATGCGGGCCAGGTTCGAGTCGAGCCAGCCCTGCTCGGCGTTCTTCTTCGTCGTCTCCCGGAGGGTGACGATCATCTGGTTGATGTTGTCCTTCAGCTCGGCGACCTCGCCCTGCGCCTTCACGTTGATCCGCTGGGTCAGGTCGCCGCGGGTCACCGACGTGGAGACCTGCGCGATCGCGCGCAACTGCGTGGTGAGCGTGGAGGCGAGCTGGTTGACGTTCTCGGTGAGGTCGCGCCACGTACCGGAGACGCCCTTGACCTGGGCCTGACCGCCCAGCTTGCCCTCGGTGCCCACCTCGCGCGCCACGCGCGTCACCTCGTCGGCGAACGACGAGAGCTGGTCCACCATCGTGTTGAC
>NZ_LYXF01000026.1:0-21296 GCF_001709195.1 Micromonospora sp. II
TCGGCCTGGCCGCCCAGCTTGCCCTCGGTGCCCACCTCGCGGGCCACCCGCGTCACCTCGTCGGCGAACGACGACAGCTGGTCCACCATCGTGTTCACCGTGCGGCCGATGCGCAGATACTCACCCCGGAGCGGACGACCGTCTATCTCCAGCGCCATGTGCTGGGAGAGGTCACCGTCGGCGACCGCCACGATCACCCGGGCGATCTCCGTGGTGGGCCGGCCCAGGTCGTCGATGAGCGAGTTGACCGCCCGCTGCCCCTCCGCCCAGGAGCCGTCCAGGCCCTCGTCGTCCAGGCGCTCGGTGAGCCGGCCGTCGCGGCCGACGATCCGGCTGATCCGGCGCAGGTCCAGGTGCTGCCGCTCCTGCAACGACACCACGTCGTTGAAGGCGTCGGCGACCTCACCGGGCAGTCCGGCCCGGCGCGGCAGGCGTACCCGCAGGTCACCGTGCGCCACCCGGCGCAACGCGTCGACCAGCTCGCCGAGGAGCACCTCGTGGTCGGGCGCGGACGGGTCCGCGGTCACCGACTGTTTTGCCGTGGTCATGGTTCCTCGCTCCGCTCGGGCTCGTGCCGTCACGCGGCCATCCCATCATTCTGCCGCGCGATCCGTCGAGGTCACGGCGTGCAACCGTGCGTCACGCGCCGTATCCGCCCGACTGGCCGGTTCGCCGGACCCTTGGCACCCGGGGCCGGACCGGTGGAGGATACGGAGGTGTCAGCGGAGGCGGGGGCCACTCGGAGCGGCGGTGCGGACGAGCACGTCCGCCGCGTCCGCCTCCCCGCAGACCGCCGCACCCCGGCGGCGGCCCGCGCGGTGGTACGCACCATGCTGCTCGAAGCGCGGCTGCCCGAACTGCTGAACGAGGCGCTGCTGCTCACCACCGAGCTGACCACGAACGCCGTCGAACACGCGCGCACCGAACTGGACATCGAGGTCGAAGCCGACCCGAACGGCCTCACCGTCACCGTCACCGACTTCGCCTCCGGACCCGTCGACGAACTGATCGTCGGCGTGCGCAACACCACCTCCGACATCACCGAAGTGGCCGCGCGGGGACGCGGACTGCTGCTCGTCGACCACTTCTCCAGCCGGTGGGGCACCACGTACCTGCCCACCGGCAAGGGCGTCTGGTTCCGCCTCGACCGGCCCGGCCCCGGCGGGCCCGCCCGCCCGTCGGCCGGCCCACCGCCGGTGACCGAGCCGGAACGGACCGGCGACGGTACGCCCAGCGCCGCCGCGATGAGCGAGTTGATGCAGATCACCCCCGACCCGTACGCCGACGAGCCACTGCCCGAGTTCGCGACCGCCCTGCTGAGCCGGGTCGGCGAAATGGTCGGCGCCGCCGGTGGCACGGTCCGGCTGGACCGGGGCGACGGGCTCGGCACCCAGGTGTTCGCCCGGTACGGCCGGCACCCGCGTGAGGGCAACGAACTGCTGCGCGTACCGCTCGCCGTGCACCGCCCGTACACCGGTGAGCTGGAACTGGACGCGGCACCCTCCACGTACGCGCGGCCGCTGGCGGTGCTGGCCGCCGAGCGGCTGTCGCTGCACCTGGAGAACGACCGGCTGCGCCGCGCCGACGTACGCCGGTCCACCTGGCTGACGTTCCTCGCCGAGGCGAGCGAACTGCTCGCCCAGTCGCTGGACGTCGAGCTGACCATGGCGCTCATCCCGCAGCTCGTGGTGCCCCGGCTCGGCCAGTGGTGCGCCGTGCACACCACCGACGAGTGGGGGCGGCTGCGTCTCGCCGCCTCCAGCCACGCCGACGAGGCCATGCTGCCGCAGCTGCACCGGATCCTCCAGGAAACCGGCCCGGACTCGATCCAGTCCCGGCTGCGCGAGGCGTCCCGCAACGCCGCCCAGGTGCCGCTCGGCGGACCGATGGAGGGTTTCGCCGTACCGCTGATCGCCCGTGGCCAGCGGCTCGGCACCCTCGCGGTGGGCCGGCACCAGCGGCACCGGCACGACCCGGACGAGGTCTCGGTGCTGGAGGACGTGGCCCGCCGCGCCGCCCTCGCCATCGAGAACGCGCGCATCCACGCCGAACGCCGCCGGGTCGCCCAGACGCTCCAGCAGTCCCTGCTGCCGCCGGTGCTCCCGGTGGTCGAGGGCATCGGCTTCGCCGCCGAGTACGTCCCGACCGGCGACGACGCGGAAGTCGGCGGCGACTTCTACGACGTGGTCCCGCTGCCGGACGGCCGCTGGCTCGTGGTGGTCGGCGACGTATCCGGCAAGGGCGTGCAGGCCGCCGCCGTGACCGGCCTGGTCCGGGACGTGATCCGGGTCCTCGTCGGCGACGGCAAACCGCTGCCCGAGGTGCTCAGCCGGCTCAACGAGACGCTCGTCGAGCGCGGCGGCGGACGCTACTGCACGCTGGCGCTGGCGGCCGTCTCACCCGGCGACGGCGACCAGCTCGACGTCTCGCTGCACCTGGCCGGCCACGACCGCCCGGTGCTGCTGCACGGCGGAGGCGGCGCCACCTTCGTCGGCACCGGCGGTACGGCGCTGGGCCTGCTCGACACGATCACCACGCCGACCGCCGAGCTGGCGCTCAAGCCCGGCGACGCGCTGATCTTCTACACCGACGGGGTCACCGAGCGGCGGCGCGGACGCGAGCTGTTCGGCACCGAACGGCTGCGCGAGTCGGCGGCGCCGCTGGCCGGGTACTCGGCCGACGTGGTGGCCGCCCGGCTGCGCGCGGCGACGATCGCCTTCTCGGTGGAGCCACCGCGCGACGACATAGCCGTCCTGGTCCTCCGAAACGACACCCCGTAGCCCTCTCCCCGCGCCCCGCCCCCGGTTCCGACTCCGGTTCCGACCCGGCGGTGATCAAGGAGTTTGTGGCCTGGGGAGGCGCGAAACGTGACACAAACTCCTTGATCACGACAGTGGTGGGGAGTGCGGGTTGTCGGTGGCGGGTGGGCGGCGCCAGCTCGCCGAAGTGGTGGCATCCGGCGCACGTGGACACAACCACCACCCCGAACTGGTGCCTGCCGGTGCCGCGCCCGCTGGGACGGGCGTCCAGTGTGGAGGCAGGTCGGGGTGCCGGGCGAGCAGGCCGAGGCGGGCCGGATTCAGAGACCACCGGGGAGGCGGCCGGGGGCCAGCCGGTGGTGCGGGTCCAGGTGGGCCTTGGCGCTGCGCAGGCGCGGCAACGCGGGCAGCTCGCCCCAGAGGTCCACGGCACGGCGCACCGCCGGCGGCGCGGCCACCACCACACACCGGCCTCGCCGGGCGATCAGCACGCTGCGGACGGCGGTGAGGATCGAGGCGACCCGCTCCGGCGGCAGCGCGCCGGGCAGGGCGGCGTGCACCGCGCCGCCGCCGGCCGAGCCGCGTACCGGCACGGGGGTGCCGGCGGCGTCGCGCAGCGCGTAGACGGCGGCGTGCAGGTCGTTGATCGGCACCTCGATGCGCAGCGCGGTGTCTCCGGGCGCGAAGGGATAGCGCCCCCACCACTCCGGCGCGTGGTGGCTGACCATCGCCGGGGCGCCGAGCACGGCGGTGAGCCGTTCGGCCCGCTCGGTCACGTCGGCCGGGCCGCCCTCCAGGAGCACCACCAGGCTGCCCGCGGCAGGCCGGCCGGTCACGGCCGGGTGATCGGGGCGGTTGATCACCGACGGGTGCGTGGCCGGAATCCGGCGACGGGGCAACGGCACCGGCACGGGCAGGTCCAGCTCGACGGCGGCCGGGCCGACGCCGGACGCCAGTACGGCACGGACCAGGTCGTGCACCTCCAGCGGGGTCCAGACCGGACGGGACACCCAGACCCGGCTCGCGGGCACGGCCTGCACCCGCATGGTGGCCGAGACCAGCACGCCGAGCCCGCCCTGCGAGCCGCAGAGCAGCCGTGCCACGTCCAGCCCGGGCATCCCACCCCGACCGAGGATCGCATCGCCACCACCGCGACCCGGACCTCCGTCGGCACCGGCACCGGCCGCCGGAGCGCGTCCGCCCGGACGGCCACCGCCGACACCCGGGGCGGCCCGGCCGAACGCCTCCGTGCCGGACTCGCCGACGCTCACCAACTCGCCGTCGGCGTCGAGATAGCGCACGCCGATGAGCTGGGCGCACGGGCTGCCGTGCCGGTGCCGCAGCGGACCGGACTCGTCGGCGGCGAGCACCCCGCCGAGCGTCGCGCCCGGCGAGGGCGCGTCGACAGGCAGCCGCCGGTTGGTACGCGCCAGCGTGGCCTGGACGGCGCGCAGCGGCGTACCGGCGCCGATCTCGGCCACCGCCGCGGCATGCGGCTCGTGCCAGACGCCGGCGAGGCGGCCGGTGTCGAGCATGATGTCCACCTGCGCCGGAGCGGCGCCCCAGTCGATCTTCGTGCCGGCGCCGCGGGGCACCACTGTCAGGTCGTACGCCGCGGCCAGCCGCAACACCTCGGCGGCGGCGTGCGGGCCGCCCGGCACGGCCACCCAGCGGGCGGTACGCCCGGCCACCTCGTCGGCCGGGCCGGCGAAGCGGGCGAACGGCGAACCACAGATCTCCGCCAGCTTCCGGGTGATGTCGAGGGCTCCGGGTCGGTTGGTGGAACGAGCTGCATCCGCCATGGCGCTTATCGTACACATGTTCGAAAGCCCTGGCGGCGAGTCGCCGGATTCGCGCGGCGGGCGGCCCCGGCGGCGGTCCGGCGCCCGGTAACGTGGCGCCGTGACCGAAACCCCACTGCCCGTCGCCAAGCGCGTCCCGACCGAGCGCGTCCATCACGGTGACACAGTCCTCGACGAGTACGCCTGGCTCGCCGCCAAGGACGACCCGGACACGATCGCCTACCTGGACGCCGAGAACGCGTACACCGAGGCGCGCACCGCCCACCTGGCCGAGTTGCGCGCGGAACTGTTCGAGGAGACGCGCCGGCGCACCCAGGAGACCGACCTGTCGGTGCCGACCCGCAAGGACGGTCACTGGTACTACACCCGCACCGTCGAGGGGCAGCAGTACGGCGTGCACTGCCGCCGCGCGGTCCGCCCCGGCGAGACCGCGCCCCCGGTCAGCGCCGACGGCGCGCCGCTCGACGGCGAGGAGGTGCTGCTCGACGGCAACCAGCTCGCCGAGGGGCACGACTTCTTCTCGCTCGGCGCGTTCGACGTCAGCCCGGACGGCCGCTGGCTGGCCTACTCCACCGACTTCTCCGGCGACGAGCGCTTCACGCTGCGGATCAAGGACCTGACCACCGGCGAGTCGCTGCCGGACGAGGTGCCGGACACGTTCTACGGCACGGCGTGGTCGAGCGACGCCTCGACTCTGTTCTACGTGACGGTGGACGAGGCGTGGCGGCCGAACCGGGTCTGGCGGCACACCGTCGGCACGTCGTCCACCGAGGACGTGGTGGTCTACCAGGAGGACGACGAGCGGTTCTGGGTCGGCGTCGAGCTGACCCGCTCCGAGCGCTTCGTGGTGATCGACATCCACAGCAAGATCACCAGCGAGGTGCGGGTGATCCCGGCCGCCAACCCGACCGGCGAGCCCGCCGTCGTGGCCCCGCGGCGTCAGGGCATCGAGTACGCGGTGGAGCACCACGGCCACCGCTTCCTGATCCTGCACAACGACGGCGCGGAGGACTTCGCGCTCGCGTACACCTCGGCGGACGCGCCGGGCGAGTGGACGCCGCTGATCCCGCACACGCCGGGCACCCGGCTGGAGGCGGTCGACGCGTTCGAGAACCACCTCGTGGTGTCGCTGCGCGCCAACGGGCTGACCGGTCTGCGGGTGCTGCCGGTCGGCAGCGACGACAGCTGGGACATCGACTTCCCCGAGCCGATCTACAGCGTCGGGCTGGACGCGAACCCGGAGTACCGCACGAACGAGGTACGGCTGCGCTACACCTCGCTCGTCACCCCGGACTCGGTCTACGACTACGACCTGGTGACCCGGGAGCTGACGCTGCGGCGGCAGAAGCCGGTACGCCCCGGGCCGGACGGGCGGCCGTACGACCCGGCCGACTACGAGCAGCACCGGGACTGGGCGCTCGCCGACGACGGCACCCGGGTACCGATCTCGCTGGTCTGCCGCCGGGACACCCCGCGCGACGGCTCGGCGCCCGCCGTCATCTACGGCTACGGGTCGTACGAGGCGAGCATGGACCCGTGGTTCTCGATCGCCCGGCTGAGCCTGCTCGACCGCGGCGTGATCTTCGCGGTGGCGCACATCCGGGGCGGCGGCGAGCTGGGCCGGCGCTGGTACGACGAGGGCAAGCTGCTGGCGAAGAAGAACACGTTCACCGATTTCGTGGCCTGCGCCCGGCACCTGGTGAAGGCGGGCTGGACGGCGAGCGACCGGCTGGTCGCCCGGGGCGCGTCGGCCGGTGGCCTGCTGATGGGCGCGGTGGCGAACCTCGCCCCGGACGCGTTCACCGGGATCGTCGCGCAGGTGCCGTTCGTGGACGCGCTCACCTCGATCCTCGACCCGTCGCTGCCGTTGACGGTCACCGAGTGGGAGGAGTGGGGCAACCCGCTGGACGACCCCGAGGTGTACGCGTACATGAAGTCGTACACGCCGTACGAGAATGTGACCGCCGCCGACTACCCGGCCATCCTGGCGGTGACCAGCCTCAACGACACTCGCGTGCTCTATCACGAGCCGGCCAAGTGGATCGCCCGGCTGCGCGCGCTCGCGCCGGCCGGCGACTACCTGCTCAAGACCGAGATGGGCGCGGGCCACGGCGGGCCGAGCGGCCGGTACGACTCGTGGCGTGAGGAGGCGTTCGTCAACGCCTGGATCCTGGACCGCGTCGGCCGCGCGTGACGGGGTTCAGGCGGCCAGTGCCGCGGTGAGCACCTGCGGGTCGGCGTTGCCGCCGGTCACGACCGCGACGGTACGGCCGGCCGGCAGCTCGCCACTGTGGAAGAGCCGGGCGGCCAGGGCGACCGCGCCGCTCGGCTCGGCCACCAGTCGCGCGTCCCGGAGCAGCCAGCCGGTGGCCGCCATGATCTCGTCCTCGGTGACCGTGACGATGCCGTCGAGCCGGTCCCGCAGGTGGGCCAGCGTCAGCGCGGACAGGCTGGTCCGCAGCCCGTCGGCGCACGTCCGGTAGGTGCGTTCGACGTCCCAGACGACCACCTCAGCGGCGGCGAGTGACTCCTGGGCGTCGGCGGCCAGTGCCGGCTCCACGCCGATCACGGCGGCGGACGGGCGCAGCGCCTTGACCGCAGTGGCCACGCCCGAGCCGAGCCCGCCGCCGCCCACCGGCACCAGCACCACGTCCACGTCCGGCAGGTCGGCGACGATCTCCAGCCCGACGGTGCCCTGACCGGCGATGACCGCCGGGTGGTCGAACGGCGGCACCAGCGTCGCGCCGGTCCCGGCCACGATCCGCTCCGCCTCGGCGAGCCGCCGGGGCGGCGGCACCAGCCGTACGTCCGCGCCGAGAGCCCGCATCCGGGCCACCTTGACCTCCGGCGCCCCCTCGGGGACCACCACCGTGCAGGGCGCGCCGAGGGCGCGGGCCGCGTACGCCAGGGCTTGCCCGTGGTTTCCCGACGAGTGGGTGACCACCCCCCGGGCGCGGGTCGCGGGATCGAGCCGGGCCACCGCGTGGGTGGCGCCGCGCAGCTTGAACGACCCCACCGGTTGCAGGTTCTCCGGCTTGAGCCACAGCTGATCGTCCCAGAGCACCGGCACCAACGGGGTCCGCAGCACGGTACCGGCCACGTCCTCGGCGGCGGCGCGGATGTCGGCGATCGAGATCAGCTCCATCGCACCAACCTAGACTGCCGGCATGAGTGCGGAGGAGCCCTCGGCGGCGCGACGCGGACCGACCTGGCTGATCCTCGTGGTGGTGGCCGCCGCGCTCGTCGTCTGCTGCTGTTCGACGGTGATCGGGCTGGTCGTCGCCGGCTCCGCCGGGCTGCTCGGCCGCTGACCGCCGGGCCCGGACGCCGGCCGTCCCGGCCCGGCGGGCGCCGCCGTCCGTGCCGCTCGCCGCCCCGTGCCGGCGAGCAACGTCAGCGGGTCCAGGCCGGGTTCCGCCCGGCCCGGCCGAGCAGCGCGTCCATGCTGGCCGGCGCCGCCTCGGTGGGCACCGGCGGGCCGAACGCGCCCATCTTCTGCCCCGTGTCGCCCATGCGGTCCATGAACTCGTGCCCGGCCGACACCACGGCCGGGTCCACTGTCAGCTCCTGGCCGGTGGCCCGGGCCAGGTCCCACCCGTGCACCGTGAGGTCGATCAGCGCCATCGACCCGACGGTCTCCTGTGGGAGCCCCATGCCGGGTGACACGCCCTCCAGCGCGGCCGGGTCGGACCACGCCTCGGTGAGCCGGGCCGTCTCGGTCGCGAACCGGTCGCGCCAGCCGTGGGTCAGGTGGTCGGTCTTGCCGGACCAGTCGACCTCTTCCCGGCGGGCCAGCGCCTGGAAGTTGACCACGACGTCGAACAGGTGACCGAGCAGGTCGCGCACCGTGTAGTCGGGGCACGGGGTGGGCAGGCCGAGTTGCTCGTCGGAGATGCCGCGAACCACAGCGACCGTACGCGGCGCCGCGACGGCGAGCAGCTCACTAGTCTTCGTGCTCATAGGGGCAGCGTATGAGGGCGGTCTTGAAGAAATGCGACACGAACCGCGGCGTGACAACCGGGGCATCCTCGATCCGGGCCGGCTGCGGCAGCAGGTCCGGTTCCGGCGCCGGATGGCCGCCCCGGCGTTGCGCCGGTGGGTGGAGCACTACTGGTTGATCGACTGGGATCTGACCGAGCCGTTCGAGCAGCGGGTGGTGCCGCACCCCACCGTGAACGTGGTGTTCCAGGCGCAGGAGGGCGCGCCCGAACAGGGCGAGATCGCCGGCGTCGACACCGGCCTGTTCGCCGTCACGCTGCACGGCGTCGGCCGGGTCTCCGGCGTCCAGTTCCGCCCGGGCGGCTTCCGGCCGTTCTGGCGGCGCCCGGTCGCCGAACTGACCGGCCGGCGCGTGCCGATCCCCGGCGGGCCGATCTGCCCGGGGACCGACGACGAGCGCTGCGCGAGGCTGGACGAGCTGCTGACCTCGTGGCCGCCGGTCGCGGATCCGCTCGCCGCGGAGGCCACCGCGCTGGTCGAGGAGATCCGCGCCGACCGGACCGTGCTTCGGGTGACCGACTTCGCCCGGCGGCGCGGCGTCTCCGTCCGCCGGCTCCAGCGCCTCTTCCTCGACCACGTGGGCGTCGGTCCGAAGTGGGTGATCCGCCGCTACCGGCTCCAGGAGGCGATCGAACAGGCCGCCGCCGGGCCGCTGGACTGGTCGCGGGTCGCCGCCGATCTGGGGTACGCCGACCAGGCCCACCTGGTGCGCGAGTTCACCGCCGTCGCCGGGGTCTCGCCCGCGGCGTACGCCCGCTCGCTGGCGGCCCTGCGGCCGTGACGCGGGCCAGGCCTGCCGAGCGCGGACCAACCCTCACTCCGCGCGGTTACGAACGGTGACAGTCGGCCCGAGCGGCGGGCCTCGCCTCGCGCCGACTTTGCTCTGCAGCCACTGACGCAACGCACACCGACGGTGACGGTGGCGGTGCGACGCCGCCGACCATGGTCAACAGGAAGCGCCTGCTCAGGCGCCTGCTGCACCGATGGCTGCAGAGCAAAGTCGGCAGCAAGCCCACTCACTCGCCCGGCGGCGGCCGTGACGCAGTGTTACAGGCAGCTTGGCTACGGTACGTGACCGGGAACGCGCGTCAGCGGCGGCGGACCGCCACCACCGCAACGTCGTCCTGGATCTCCGGCGGCGCCAACTCGACCAGCAGCCGCTGGCAGAACTGGTCCAGGTCGTCGTCCACCCGGGCGGCGGCCACGCCGAGCGCCGCCATGCCGTCGTCGATGGTGGCGTCCCGCCGCTCGATCAGCCCGTCGGTGTAGAGCACGAGCGTCGCCCCGGCGGGAAGCACGAACTCCAGGTCGGGCGGGCGCGGCGCGCGTACCCCGAGCAGCGGCGCGGACTGCGCCACGAACTCGACCCGGCCGTCCCGGCTCAGCAACGCCGGCAGGTGCCCGGCGCTGGCCATCCGGACCAGCCCGGTCGACGGCTGGAGCAGCAGCACGCAGATGGTGGCCAGCTCATTCGGCAGCAGGTTGCGCATCAGCTCGTTGACCCGGTCCAGGATCACCCCGGGCTGATGGCCCTCGACCGCGTACGCCCGTACCGCGTGGCGCAGCTCGGCCATCACGGTGGCCGCGTGCAGCGAGTGCCCGGCCACGTCACCGATCGCCACCAGCAGGTGCCCGTCGAGCATCACCAGCTCGTAGAAGTCGCCGCCCACCTCGGTCTGCGCGCTCGCCGGCTCGTACCGCACGGCCAGGTCCAGGCCCACGACGTCGGGCAGCCGCTGCGGCARCAGGCTGCGCTGCAACGTCACGGCGATCCGGTGCTCCTCGTCGAAGGAGCGCTGCGCCTCCACCGCCGAGGCGACGGCCTGGGCGAGCTGCACCAGCACCGGCGTGCGGACGGTCTGGGTGGCGGTCGGCACCACCACGTACAGCGGGGCGCGGTCCTCCCGCAGCCGGGAGGCGGCCACCGTCACCGTGTCCCCGTCCGGCCAGCCCGTCAGCGCCCAGTTGCCCGGGTCGTCGACCCGTACCCGGGTGCCGATCGGCACGCCGGTGTCGTCCACCACCCACGGCACGATCGTGGCCGGCGTGTGCGGGTCGACCGCCACCCCGGCCAGGCAGTCCCCGTCGAACGTCTCGGCGACCACCGCCGCGGGGGCCTTGAAGATCCGCGCCGCGCCGCTCGCTGCCGCCTCCAGCAGCCGGACGAAGTTCGGCGTCGCGTGCATCTCCACCGTGGCGTCGGCGAGCGCGGCGAGCCGCTCGGCGAGCTGCTCGGCACGCAGCCGGGCCTGGTAGTAGCGCAGCACCGCGTGCGCGGTGGCGACCAGTTCCTCCGGCTCGATCGGCTCGGCCAGGTAGGCGTCCGCGCCCCGGGTGAGACCCTGCGCCCGGTCGACCACGTCCACCGCGTGGGCGGAGACGTGGATGACCGGAATGTACGGGTGCGTCTCCTTGATCCGCTCGCACACCTCGAAGCCGCTCATGTCGGGCAGCCGCACGTCGAGCACCACGAGGTCGACGTGCTCACGGGCCACCCGGTCCAGCGCCTCCGTGCCGTTCTCCGCCTCCACGGTGACGAAACCGGCCCGGGTGAGCCAGTTCACCAGCAGGTACCGCTTGGGGCCGCTGTCGTCGACCACCAGCACGGTCACCGGCCCGCTGTCCACCGTCACGCTCCGCCCGCGGGAAGGACCACTGTGAACGTGCTGCCCCGGCCGGTTTCGCTCGTCAGCTCCAGCGTCCCGCCGAGCAGCGTGACCAGCCGCCGCGCGTACGGCAGGCCGAGCCCGGTGCCACCGACCCGCGTCGTGCCGGGCACCTGGTAGAACTCCTCGAAGACCCGCTCGTGCAGTTCGGGCGGGATGCCGACGCCGGTGTCGGTGACCGACAGCGTCCACTGCTCGCCCCGGCGCTCGGCGCGCAGGCGTACCTCGCCGCGCTCGGTGAACTTCAGGCCGTTGTGCAGCAGGTTGCGCAGCACCTGGGCGAGCAGCACCTCGTCCGAGCGGAGCGTCGCCGGGGCCGGGGGCTCCTCGACCACAAGCTCCACATCGGAGCGGACGGTGAGCGCCCGCAGCGTGCCGCGCAGCTGCCCGAACACCGCGCGCAGGTCGACCTCGGACCAGTCCGGCTCGATCCGGCCCGACTCCGCCTTCGCCAGGTCGAGCAGCTCGTTGACCAGCCCCAGCAGGTCACCGGCGGAGGACCGGATCAGCCCCACCTGGCGGGCCTGCTCGCCGGTGAGCGGGTCGGAGGCGGAGTCGGCCAGCAGCCGGGCCAGACCGATGATCGCGGTGACCGGCGCGCGCAGCTCGTGGCTGACGTTGGCGAGGAACCGGCTCTTCGACTCGCTCGCGGCCCGCAGCTGTGTGGACTTCTCCTCCAGCTCGGCGTAGAGCGCCACCACGCCCCGGTTGGTCTCCTCCAGCTCCTCGGTGAGCTGGTTGTAGAGCGCCATCACGCCCCGGTTGGTCTCCTGCAGTTCGGAGTTGAGCACCGCCAGCTCGTCGCGCTGGCTGCGTACCTCGTCGAGAGCCGCGATGAGCTGGGAGTTCTGCGCGGCCAGCTCGTCCAGCGCGGAGGCCGGAGCACGCTCGGCCAGCTCGGCCCGGAGCCGGCCGGCGCGTTCCGGCGTCAGCTCCTCGGCGTGGTCGGGCACCCGTCTGGACATCCTCACGACGGTATCGCCCTCGACGGCCACGACCTGCAACGTGTCCACCAGACGCGCGACGGCGCCGGACTTCGGCTCGTACCGGCCGCCTGGCAGTGGACGCAACGGCGACAGGTCGACCTGGAGGATCCGGCGGCCCACGGCGTCCCGGTCGAGAGCGAACGTGACGTCCGCGCCGTCGGCGCCGCTCAACAACTCCCGGGCCACCTCGCTGAGCGCGGTGGCGATCCGCACCTGGTCCTGGTGTTCCAGCCCGACCGCCGCGGCCACCTCGCGGCCGCGCTGCCGGACCAGGAAGATGTCCTGCTCGACCCGGAGTGCCAGGTGCAGAAGGGGTTCGGTCATACCGCCCCCCGCGCGACCAGGACGCAGGCGTCGTCGCGACGGATGCCGGCGTCACGCAGCAGCGTCGCGGCGGCCAGCAACGGGTTGCGCCCGGCCAGCCCGGGGTAGTCGTCCAGGTCCCAGCGATCCACCACCCCGTCACTGTGCATGACCAGGGTGGAGTCACGCGAGAAGGGGTAGTCGTACCCGCGGATCGCCGGACGCTGGTGCCCGGCGATGCCCGGCAGCGAGACGAGCCCGCGCCGCCGCTCGCCCGGCGCGACGATCATCGCGGCGATGTTGCCCAGGCCGGCGAAGCGGAGCAGCCCGGCGGCGGGATCCGGTTCGGCCACCGCGAGCGCCGCGCCCCGGGTGTGCGACATGGCGGCGTGCAGGTGCCGCACCACGACGTCCGGCGGCCCGTCCGGCGCCGAGCGGAACGCGGACACGGCGGCCCCGGTCGCGGCGGCAGCCAGTGGCCCGTGGCCGAGGCCGTCGGAAACCAGCACCTGACGACGGCCGTCCACCTCGCGCACCGCGTACCCGTCGCCGCTGCTCTGCTCGCCGGTGATCGGCCGGGCCAGCCCGGCCGCCCAGTCCGGCTCCGGCGGCGCTCCGTCCCAGACCTGGACGACCAGGACCGTGCCCCGGCCGGGCGTCGAGTAGCCGTCGAACCGGCTCGACTGCCGGGTGATCGCGCCGAGCCCGATGCCGAGCGTGCCGGCGGTGGAGTGACCGTCGACCGACGAGAGCGTCAGGTCGGCCATGCCGGGGCCGGAGTCGATGGCCACCAGTTCCACCCCGGCCCGTCCGGCCCGGCGCGCCGGGCGCAGCAGGAGCGTGCCCTCGCGGGCGTGCTTGACCAGGTTGCTGGTGATCTCGGCGGTGACGATGGCCAGGTCCGCGACACGATCGGTGCTCAGTTCGAGCTGCCGGCCGAGACGCTCGGCGGCCCGGCGTACGCCGCCGGCGGTCGCGCCGTTGTCGACCCGGAACCACACCCCGTGGTCGGGGACCACGTCGGCGGTCATCGTGACCACTTGGTGACGGTGATCCTCGTCCCCTCGCCGACAGCCGTCTGGATGTCGAAGTCGTCCACCAGCCGGCGGGCCCCGCTGAGCCCGAGGCCCAGCCCGCCCCCCGTGGTGTAGCCGTCGGTCAGCGCCAGGTCGAGGTCGGGGATGCCCGGCCCTTCGTCGGCGAAGAGGATCCGTACGCCACGCCGGCGGCCGTCCTCCACTGTGCTCACCTCGGCGCTGCCCCCGCCGCCGTAGATCAGCGTGTTGCGGGCCAGCTCGCTGGCGGCGGTCACCAGCTTCGTCTGGTCGACCAGGGAGAGCCGGACCGCGACGGCCGTGGTACGCACCAACTGCCGGACCCGCACCACGTCCTCGTCGCTGCGGATCGCCTGCGTCGCCGGCACGCCGAGGTCGACGCCCGTGGTCATGCCGTCGCCGTCGTCTCGGTGTCCTCGTCGTCGGCGCCCTCGTCCCACTCGTCGGCCCGGCTGGCCGCGATCAGCTCCATGCCGCGCTCGACGTTCAGCGCGGTACGGATGCCGTTGAGCGACAGCCCCAGCTCGACGAGCGTGATGGCGACGGCCGGGCGCATGCCGACCACCACCGTCTCGGCGTCCAGCACCTTCGAGATGGACGCGATGGTGGAGAGCATCCGGCCGACGAAGGAGTCGACGATGTCCAGCGCCGTGATGTCGATGATCACGCCGTGGCAGCCGGTGGCGACGATCCGCTCGGCCAGGTCCTCCTGCAACTGGATCGCCGTCTGGTCGGACATGTCGACCTGGATGGAGACCAGCAGGATGTCGCCGATCTTGAGGATCGGCACCCGTTCCATCAGGACTCCCGCCGCGGGCGGCGAGCGGTGGTCTCGACCCCGGTCAGGCGCAGCACGTGGCGCAGCGCGTCGGCGAGGCTCGCCTTGGTGGCGATGTCGCCGAACTCGATGCCGAGGGCGACGATCGTCTGGGCGATCTGCGGGCGGATGCCGGAGATGATGCAGTCGGCGCCCATCAGCCGGGCGGCCACCACGGTCTTGAGGATGTGCTGCGCGACCTGGGTGTCCACCGCCGGCACGCCGGTGATGTCGATGATCGCGTACGGCGAGCCGGTGTCGACCAGGGTCTGGAGCAGCCGCTCCATCACCACCTGGGCGCGGGCCGAGTCCAGCGTCCCGACCAGCGGGACGGCGACCACGCCCTCCCAGAGCTTGACCACCGGGGTGGACAGCTCCAGCAGCTGCTCCGCCTGGTCGGCGATCAGGCTTTCGCGGGCCCGGACGAACGTCTCGAACGTGAACAGGCCCATCTGGTCGACGAGCGCGGAGAAGGCGACGAAGTCGCGCAGGGTGTCGTCACCCTTCTCCTCTTCCATCAGCTCCAGCAGGGCGTCCTTGCACGCGAACACGCTGATCGCGGTCTCGGTGGCGGAGAACCCCTGCCGGGCCCGGTTGGTGGACAGCTCGGACAGCACCGCCCGCAGCTCACCGCCGTGCTCGTCGGCCAGGTCGGAGACGCCCTGGCGACCGGCGTCGACCAGCGCACGGTGCAGTTCCTGGACCTGCCGGGCCAGCTCGGCCCGGCTCAGGCGACCGCGCAGCGAACTGGCGACGATCTCCGTCCAGCGGTTGGTCAGCCGGTCCGCGTGCTGACTGAGCAGGTGGGCGAGCCGACCACCCTGTTCGGCGCTCAACGCCATCCTGACCTCCCTGATTTGGACGGGCGGACTCTATCACCGGGGGCTGACGCGGTACTTGTCGCGGAGCAAAGAATGATCGACCGCACCCGTGACCGCTCCCGTTCTGCGCGGCGCGCCCGTCGTGGGATACCGTTTCCCCCGAACACAGGAGGTCGACGAATGTCCTTGACGGTGCACACGGAACAGCGCGGCGACGTGGTCGTCGTGTCGGTCGCGGGCGAGCTGGACATGGCCACGGCACCGCAGCTGCAGGACCAGATCACGGATCTGCTGGACAAGGGGCGCAACCGCCTGGTCTTCGACCTGGCCGAGGTGTCGTTCTGCGACTCCACCGGCCTGTCGGTGTTCGTCCGGGCGAAGAACAACTGCGACGAGGCGGGCGGCGTCGTCCGGCTGGCCGCTCCGCAGCGCGGTGTGCTGCGCATCCTCGAGGTCAGCGGGCTGGTCGAGGTGCTGCACACGTACCCGACCGTGGAACAGGCCGTCGCGGGCGAGCCCACCCCGACCTCCTCCTGACCGGTTCCGCTCAGCGCTCGTCCTCGATGTAGCGGGGACGAGCGATCACCATGCCCGCCGCCGTCTGCACGGCGAGCGCCACCAGCAGGAAGCCGATCGGGGCGGTCCAGCCGCCGGTCGCCTCGTAGAGGATGCCCACCAGCAGCGGCCCGAGCGCCGCGATGACGTACCCGGTGCTCTGCGCGAACGCGGACAGCGCCACGGTGCCCTCGGCGGTCCGGGCGCGCAGCCCGATCGTGGTCAGGATGAGCGGGAACGCGCCCTGGCCGAGCGCCAGCAGCAGCACCCACAGCGGCGCCAGGCCGTGCGGGGCCAGCGCCAGACCGGTGTACGCGGCGGCGGAGAACACGGTGAGCGACAGCACCAGCGGCCGGAGCGTGGCCAGCCGGCCGGCCAGCGCCGGCATCATCAGCGCCACCGGCACGCCCAGCGCGGTCACGCCGGCGAGCAGCAGCCCGGCCGCCTCCGGGCGGTACCCGGCGTCCCGGAAGAGCTGGGCCAGCCAGCCCATGATCGCGTACCCGCTGAGCGACTGCGCCCCGAAGTAGACCGCCATGGCCCAGCCGAGCCGGGTCCGGGCGGGTTGCACCCGGGCCGGGGTGGCGACGGCCACCGCCGGGGGCGCGGCCCGTCGCGCCGCGCGGGCCCGCAGCGCCAGCGGCACCCACGGGAGTACGGCCAGCGCGGCCAGCCCGGCCCAGACGCCGAGTCCGGCCCGCCAGGAGCCGAAGGCGTGCGCGACCGGCACCGCCGCGGCGGCGGCCACCGTCGTGCCCACCGTCAGGGCCATCGTGTACGCCCCGGTGACCAGCCCGGTGCGGTGCGGGAAGTGCTGCTTGACGAGCATCGGCAGCAGGATGTTCGCCACCGCGATGCCGGCCAGCGCGAGCGCGCTGGTGGCCACGAAGACCGCCGCCGAGCCGGTGAGCGCGCGCAGCACCTGCCCGACGGTGAGCGCCAGCATGGCGAGCACCAGCACCCGGGGCGCGGCCCAGCGGCGGACCAGCCACGGGGTGAGCGCGCCCAGTCCGGCGAACGCGATGGTGGGCAGCGTGGTGACCAGGCCGGCCATCGCCCCGGAGAGGCCGAGACCGACCCGTACCTCGTCGAGCAGCGCGCCGAGGCTGGTCACCGCCGCGCGCAGGTTCAGCGCGACGAGCAGCATCCCGGTCAGCACGAGCAGTCCGCCTCGGACCGCGCGGGGCGCCGGGGTGGGGAGGGCCGCGGAGCCGGCGCCGGGGGCGGGCACTGTGGCGGCGGGCGCGGGTGGCGGAGTCATGACCTCGAACCTACAATCATGGGATGAATTTCGGCACGAGGTGTAACCGGTGACACCCGCCGTGGATTCCGTCGTCGTGCCGCCGCGCGGTCACCGGGTCCGCCAGACCATCGAGCAGCTCCGGGAGCGCATCCTCGGCGGCGAGTGGCCGGTGGGCGGGCGCATCCCCACCGAGCCGCAACTCGTCGCCGAGCTCGGCGTGGGCCGGAACACGGTCCGCGAGGCGGTCCGGGCGCTCGTGCACGCCGGGGTGCTGGTGTGCCGGCAGGGCTCCGGCACGTACGTGGTGTCGACCGACGAGCTGGCCCCGGTGGTGGCCCGCCGGCTCACCGACGACCGGATGACCGAGGTGATCGAGGTCCGGCGCGCGTTCGAGGTGGAGGCCGCCCGGCTCGCCGCGTTGAGGCGTACCCCTGAGGACCTGGTGGCGCTCGACGGCGCGCTCGCGGCCCGCGAGGCCGCGTGGCGCGGCGGCCGGGTGGACGAGTTCGTCGAGGCGGACGCCGCGCTGCACACGGCAGTGGTGGCGGCCGCGCACAACGCCATGCTGGCCGAGCTGTACGCCTCGGTCGGCGCCGCGCTGCGCAGCACCGTGGCCCAGGCGATGGGCGAGGCGCTGACCCCGGAGCGGTACGTGGATCACGGCCGGCTGGTGGAGGCGATCCGGGCCGGCGACCCGCAGCGGGCGGCGATCGAGGCCGGTGCTTTTCTCGAAGGACCCGCCGGGGCATAGGTTGTCCCCGACGCAGACTCATCAGGGCACGGGAGTACGGATGCTCAAGGGCTTCAAAGACTTCATCATGCGCGGCAACGTCGTCGACCTGGCGGTCGGTGTCGTCATCGGCGCGGCGTTCACCGGCGTGGTGACCCAGCTCACCAAGTCGTTCCTGGAACCGCTGGTACGCGTGTTCATCGTGTTGATCACCGGCAACGAGGACGGGATCGGCGGCTCGACGCCGTCCTTCCGCGGCGTCGCCTTCGACTGGGTGGCCTTCGTCAACGCGCTGATCACGTTCGTGCTCACCGCGGCGGCGCTGTACTTCCTGGTCGTCTACCCGATGAACAAGCTCGCCGAGCGCCGCAAGCGCGGCGAGGAGCCGCCGCCGTCGGCCCCGAGCGAGGAGGTCAAGCTGCTCACCGAGATCCGTGACGCGCTGCTCGCCGGCAACCACGGCACCCCGGGCCAGCGCAGCGCCCTGGACGACGTGCTCGGCCGCCGGCAGGAGCCGCCCGCGCCGCGCTGACGCCATAGCCGATCGGCCCCCGCGACAATCTCGCGGGGGCCGACGTGTATCGAACACATGTTCGATAGAGTCCGGGCATGGAGCAGCGTAGGCACTGGTGGAACGGGAAATGGGGACGCCTCGCCCGGCGTGACGTCTTCCTCCGGGTGGACGGCGACCGCTGGCACGTGGAGCAGCGGGCCGGCGGCGCCGAGGGGGTTTCCCGGTTCTACGAGCACGCCAGCGTCGAGGAGGCGGAGGAGACGGTCCGGGCGCTGCTGGACGGCACCGACACGTGGCGCGAACTGTCCCCCCGCCCGCCGGGCGGCTGGGCCCCGTCCGTTTAGCGCCCGCGCGACCCGGGAACCGCTGCCGTATGAGCCAGCAGCAGGACACCGTCTCCCGGGTCACCACCGGCATGCGGGTGGTCGACTCCGCAGGCGTCGAGGTGGGCACAGTCGATCTCGTCCAGCGCGGCGACCCGGCCGCGGTGACCGTGCAGGCGCCCGCGCCGGTCGACCCCGGCAGCAGCCTGGACGAGCTGATCGAGTCGGCGGCGGTCGAGGAGCCGGACGTGCCGGCCGACCTGGCCGCACGGCTGCTGCGCGACGGCTATCTCAAGGTCTCCACCGACCTGGTCCGCACCGGCGCGGTCTACGTGCTGGCCGACCGGATCGCCGCGGTGCACGACGGCGCGGTACGCCTGACCGTCCCGGCCACGGAGCTGCCCGCCGAGGAGTGACGCCCGCCGAGGTGATGAATTTGTCACCCGCAGTAATAGGTGATCAATGCAAGTTGCCCGGAAAAGCCGCCCGTCAATCCCCTTGCACAGAGTCTCAATGCCATGACTTTGCGCTTTAATCGCTGATGAACGACTTGATCGTTGATCTTCAAAAACATTGCGCGTGTTCTGGTATCTACATCGGCCTCTCGCCACGGATAGTAATTGGCGAACCAAGGGGGCCGAGGGGGAACAATGAACGAAGCGCTGGCGGAACCGCTCACCGGATATCAGGTGGTGGCCGTGGCCACTGCCGTCGCCGGAGTGGTGGCGGGCCTGGTGCGGGCCTACGTGGCATACCGCGCCCGGATGAACGAGGAACGCGAGGCGACAACACGCACCACAGCGCGGGTCACGTGGCTGATCCGGCTGGCCGAGGCGGACCATGACGTCGTACGGATCGTGGAGCGCGATCGCGACGGGCATCGGGAGGTCGAACTGGGCGGGCGCGCTGCGTCGAAGCCCGGCCCCGTCGAGGAGGCGGCGTGACAGACATCAAGGGCACCGCCGCTCTCACACCGGATCCCGACGACAACGACGCTCTGCGCGAGGCGGAGGCGGCCCGCCTGAAGGCCGTTCACGACCGGGAGTTCGYCGAATTCACCGAAGGCTCGTACCACACCGTGGAACGGATTCTCCGGGCGAGATGCCGGGACCGTCAGGCGGTGGAGGACGCGCTTCACGAAGCCTTTCTGCACGGTCGGGTCGAGTGGTCCAAGCTCCGCGACCACGTCCGGCCGATCGGATGGATCGTCCGTACGGCGCGGTTCAAGATGCTGAAGGATCACGACCGACGACTGCGGGAGGCCGCGGTGGCGCCGGAGGACCTGCCGCCGTCGTCCCACTCGGACATCGCTGACGCGTGGGAGGCGCAGGAGACGCTGCGCGGCTGGTTGCACCAGTTGCCGGTACGGCACGCCGAGGTGTTCCAGATGTCGAAGGAGGGCTTCTCCAACCAGGAGATCGCCCGCATCCTCGGCCTGACCGAGAACAGCGTCCGCTCCTACAAGGCCGCCGCCAAGAAGGAGCTGTGCGAACTGGCCGAGAAGGCCGGCTTCACCCGCTCGGAGAGCGAGCGGCGGCAGGGGGCCGGCCGTGGATCTCGATGACATCCTGGCGCTCGCCGAGACCACACCCAGCCCGTTGGAGCTCGCGCGCGCCCGCCGGGTGGCGCGGACCGTGCAGAGCCAGCACGACCTGTCCCTCGCCGAGGGCTACAAGATCATCGTCGACACCGACCTCGCCGATCCCCTGACCTGGGACGCCGACGAGGCCGTCCGGGTCACCCGCGCCGCCCAGCTGGCGAAGCAGGGCACCGTCACCTGGCTGCCCGGCGACCACGACGCGGAGCGCTTCGAGCGGCTCTCCTGGTCCGACGAGATGGCGATGATCGTCGGGCACGCGCCGGGAACGCTCCGCCTCACCCCGCGGACGCTCGCCGACCTCGTTCATCCCGCCGATGTCGAGCGCGTCCTCGCCGCGGTGCGGACGGCGTGGGAACAGAGCCGCCCCGACGAGATCGGCTTCCGGGTGGTCCAGCCCGGAGGCAGCGTCCGCCACGTGTACTGCCACCTCGAGATCCTCACCGACGCGGGCCGGCCGGTCGGCGTCATCGCCACCGGCGAGGACATCACCGCGCTCGAACTCGCCCGCCAGGAGCAGCGCCGGCTCGCCGTACGCAGCCGGATGCTCGGCCCCGACCCGGCCGTCCGGGACGTGCTCACCGGGCTCCAGACCCGCGGGTACGTGATCGACGAGGTCGACCGGGCGCGGCGCACCACCGGCGGCGCCCTGATCGTCGTGGCGACCGAACCGGCCACCCGGCTGCCCGACGCGCTGACCGACGAGGACCGCGACCAGGTGACGGCGGAGATCGCCCGGACCCTGCGCGCAGTCGCCGGGGACGGCGTCACCAGCGGACTGGTGGGTTCCGGCTCGTGGGGCCTACTGCTCGCCCCCCGGGACGACGCGGGGAAGGCCGAGACCCTGGCCGCCCGGATCGTGGACAAGTTCCGGAACCATCTGTTCAGCGTCCGGCAGAAGCCCCTGCGGCTCAACACCTCGGCCGGCGTGGTCCATTTCGACAACGACATCCCGGACACCGGCTTCGACCTTCTCGTGGACGGCGAGCACGCGGCCCGCGACGCGCACCGCAACGCCACCGCCGTCAAGGTCCTGGAGCGGCCGGTCGCCGAGCGGGAACGGACGGACCGGTGCCGCCGCCGGATTCACCGCGCCGTCTCGGCCAACCGGTTCGCCCTGTACGCC
>NZ_LYXF01000027.1:0-54773 GCF_001709195.1 Micromonospora sp. II
GGGCCGCGGTCAGCGCCACCGAGACGACCCGGTCCTTGAACGAGTGGGTGGGGTTCGCGCTGTCGTCCTTGACCCACAGCGGCGCGGTGAGTCCCAGCTCGGCGGCGAGGTTCGGGGCGGCGACCAGCGGGGTCAGCCCCGGGTCGAGCGTGACCCGGGTGTCCGGGTCCTGACCGGCCGGCAGCAGCGCCGCGTACCGCCAGATGTTCGCCGGACCTGCCTCGATCTGCTCCCGGGTGACGGTGGCGAGCGCGGCGGTGTCGTAGTCGACCTCCAGCGGCCCGAAGCACTCGTAACAGGCGTGCTGGGCGGCCAGCGGGTAGCGCGCCGAACAGGCGCGGCAGACCAGGGCGCGGGCCGGGCTGAGGGTCGTGTCGATGCCGGTGGCGGCGGGAAGCGTCGACGTCATGTCGAGGATTTCCTCTCATCTTTCCCCGCATCGCCGGGTGCGGCGGGGACGGAATTGGCACCTGCCCGCTGTCGCTCGTCGTCGAGCGTGCGGGTGGTTGCCGGGGCGTCGTCGGGCCGTATCCCTCAGCCCCTCTGGATGAGGTATTCAGTTGTGCCGCCGAGTCTATGCGCTGCTCACGGCCGCGCCACCCCGGGATCCCACGCTGTGGGCCGGCTCAGCGTCCGACCACCGCGGCCGGCTCCACCACGGCGGGCCGGTCCACCACCGCGAGCGGCTCCGGCGCCGTCGTGGTCACGGCTGCCGGGCGGGTACGGGTGACCAGGTTCGCGGCCACCAGGGCGGCGATGGTCAGCCCGGCGCCCACCAGCTCGATCGCGACCGGCCGGTACCCGCGCAGGATCTGCACCGCGAACGTGACCACCGGCACCAGGTTCATGAACAGCGCGGCGTCGGCCGGGCCGAGTCGCCGTACACCGGCGTTCCAGGCCAGCACCGCGAGGACGGCAGCGATCAGCACCGCGTACGCCAGTTGGGGGGCGACCGCGACGAGGTCGGCGGCGGCCGGCGCGTGCTGGAGCCCGGTGAGGTCGGCGACGGCGCTGGCGGCGAGCATGGCGAGCATGCCCGTGACGGCGGTCAGCGTGGTGTAGCGCAGCGCCGACCATTCGGGGAACCGGCTCGCGCCGTGCGTGTAGAAGGCCCAGCCGATCACCGCGCCCAGCATGAGCAGCCCGCCGACGCCGAACTGTCCGAGCCCGTCCAGCCGGCCGCGGGTGATCACCAGGCCGACGCCGACCAGGGCCACCAGTGCCAGTCCGAGCAGCGCCGGGCGGGGGCGTACGCCGTCGCGCGCCCAGCGGACCAGCTGGGTGATCAGCGGCACGGTGGCGCCGAACAGCGCGATCTGCTGCGGGGTGGCGTGGCCGAGGGCGAGGTTCGTCAGCGCGTTGAAGCCGGCGAAGCCGAGTGCGCCGAGCAGCCACACCTCGGCCGCGCGCCCGCGCGTGGCGAGTGCGGCCAGCCCTTCACGGGCCAGCAGCAGGGCGACCAGCACGGCGGTGGCGAGGACGTACCGGGTGGTGGTCAGGTTGAGGGCGTCCACCCGGGTCAGCGCGCTCGCCAGCACGGGGAACATGACGCCCCAGCTGAGCACTGCGAAGATCGGGAAGGCGGCGGAACGGAAGCGCATCCCAGCTCCTATGTTCGAGTATCGTCGAACCAAACGCCACGACTCTAGGAGCTTGTTCGACGATTGTCGAACATGGGTTATCGTAGTCACATGGAGCTGCACGAACCCGAGCTGCGCGAGGTCCCGGTCACCGCCGTGCTGGCGGCGCTGGCCGACGACGTGCGGCTGCAGATCGTGCGCGCGCTCGCGCCGGGCGGGGAGCACGCCTGCGGCTCGTTCGAGTTCGGCGTCTCCAAGGCCACCCGCAGCCACCACCTGAAGGTGCTGCGCGAGGCGGGCCTGACCCGCACCCGCATCGCGGGCACCACCCGGTACGTGCGGCTGCGCCGCGACGAGCTGGACCGCCTCTACCCGGGCCTGCTCGACGCCGTCCTCACCGCGCCCGCCCGGCCGCAAGGATCAGCCTCCCCCGCCACTCCCGGCGGGATGACATGATCGCCTGATGCGGAGGGCGACTGCCCGGATCGGGCTCCTCGCCGGCGCGGCACTGCTCGCCGGCTGCACCCCGGCACCGGCCCCGGTCGACGGGCCGCCGTCGGCGCCACCCCGGCCCGGCGCCGAGCCCGCCGCCACGTGCTCCCCGGAGGGCATCCGGATCACCGGGCTCGGGGTGAGCGCGGCGATGGGGCTGCGGGCGATGGGCCTGGACCTGGTCAACTGCGGCGACCGCCCGTACGAGCTGCGTGGCTATCCGGCGGTCGCGCTCCGGGACGCCGACGGGGACGCGATAGCGGTACGGATCATCCCGGGCGCCGCGCCGATCACCGCCGGCTTCGACCACCCGCCCACCCGGATCGTGCTGGCGCCGGGCGAACGGGCCGGCGCGGCGCTGATCTGGCGCAACCTCGTCACCGACCCGACCGTGGTGGCCACCGCGGGCGCCGAACTCGACGTCGCCCCGTCGACCGGCCGGCCGGCGTACCCGGTCGAGCTGGACGGGCCGATCGACCTCGGGAACACCGGCCGGCTCGGCGTCAGCGCCTGGAAGCGCCGCGACGCCGACCCGGCGACGCAGGCGCCCCCGCGCTCCGATCCACCGGCCCCCTCGACCTCGCCGGTCAACCCGCTCTGACTCAGATCGCGGCACGGAAGCGCCCTCCCGTACCGCGATCTCGCCGGGCGGCGGATCAGACCGGAACCGAGGCGGGCGACGCGGTGGCGGGCTCGGCCGGGGCGGCGCGGCGGCGGGCGAGCAGCGCGTCCAGCGCCCAGCTGCCCGGGCCGAGCACGGCGACCAGCAGGAACGACCAGCAGAAGAGCGCCGCCAGTTCGCCGCCGTTCTGCAGCGGCAGCAGGTTCTGCGGCTGGTGCACAGTGAAGTACGCGTACGCCATCGAGCCGGAGGCGAGCAGCGCGGCCGGACGGGTGAGCAGGCCGACGAGGACCAGCACGCCGCAGACGAGCTGGATCAGCGCCGCCCACCAACCGGGCCAGGTGGCGAACGGGACGGCCTCGCCGGAACCTCGGTTGCCGCCGAAGACGCCGAATATCGACGCCGCGCCGTGGCATAGGAACAGCAGCCCCACAACAGCACGGAACAGGGACAGGACAGGGCCGCTGAGCTGGGTCGGAATCATGTGTGACCTCCTGGGGCGGGTGTTTGACCGCTCCAGGATGGCGATTGCACGTATCGATGTTAATCAATTTCTTTGCAGGCGGGACAATTGCATGGGAACGCTCCCATGATATGGGCGGACGCGCCAATGCGGGTACCCCCGACAGTCACCTCAGCTGGTGACGTCCTTGCGGGTGAAACGCCAGAAGGCCAGGCTCCAGAACAACGTGGCGTAGACGATTGCCGAGAACGCGCCCTTGACCACGTCGTCGGTCTGCATCGGCGTGGACAGCAGCCCCAGCCAGGCGCTGCTGTAGTGGGTGGGCAGCAGGTTCCGCAGCCCGCCCAGCGCGGTGATCTGATCCAGGATGCTGGACAGGATCCAGAGCAGCACCGCGCCACCGACCGCGCCGAGCGCGGCATCGGTGGTCACCGACAGCAGGAACGCCAGCCCGGCCACCACCAGCAGCACCACCGCCAGGTACCCGAGCACCCCGAGCAGCCGCAGCAAGCCGTCGGCCGGGGCCAGCTCGGCCGAGACCTGGCTGCTCAACGGCTTCCAGCCGTACCGCAGCGTGCCGACCAGCAGCGCGGTGCCCGCGAGCAACAGCAGCGCCAGCCCGGAGTACGCGAGCGCGACGACCAGCTTCACCGCGAGCAGCCGGGCCCGGGGCACCGGCACCGCCAGCAGGTAGCGCAGGCTGCCCCAGCTCGCCTCGCTGGCCACCGTGTCGCCGCAGAACAACGCCACCACCACGACCAGCAGGAACGACGCGGAGACCAGGATCGAGAACAGGGTGAAATTGAGCCCGCCCGAGGTGGCCAGGTCGGCCAGGCTGGAGAACTCGCCCCGCCCGCCGCGGTCGTCGTCCCCGGAGTCGAACTGGAACGCCACCAGGATGATCAGCGGCAGCAGCACCATGAACCCCAGCGCGAGCTGGGTACGCCGGCGCGACGCCTGCCGCCGGAACTCCGCGGCGAACGGAAGCGTGGCCGAGGGCCGGTAACCGGCCGCCGCACCGCCCGCGCCGGGCCCGGACGTGCCGCCACCAGGCGACGATGCCACAGACGAACCCGCCATCACCGGTCCCCGCTTCCCCGAGAGTTCTCGCCGACCAGGGCGAGGAACGCGTCCTCCAGGCGGCGCCGGGGCACCACCCGGTCCACTCCGATACCGGCCCGGACCAGCTCGGCCACCACCTCGCTGCGCGCGGTGCCGTTGGTGTCGACCACCAGCGCGCCCTCGGCGTCGGGCAGCACCCGTACGCCGTCGAGCCGGTCGAGCACCGTACGCGCCGCGTCCGGGTCGCTCACCTCGAACAGCACGCTCGGCGACTCGCCGACGATCTCCTCGACCGGACCCGAGGCGACGATCCGGCCCTTGTTCACCACCACGGCGTGCGTGCAGGTCTGCTCCACCTCGGCCAGCAGGTGGCTGGAGACCAGCACCGCCCGGCCGTCGGTGGCGTAGCGCTGGAGCACCCGGCGCATCTCGGCGATCTGCGGCGGGTCCAGCCCGTCCGTCGGCTCGTCCAGCACCAGCAGCTCGGGCAGGCCGAGCATGGCCTGGGCGATGGCCAGCCGCTGCCGCATGCCGTGGCTGTACTTCCTCGTCCGCCGGTGCACCGAGTCGCCCAGGCCGGCGATCTCCAGCGCCTCGTCGAAGTGCGCGTCCTCCCACGGCCGCCCGGTCGCCCGCCAGTACGCCTTGAGGTTGTCCAGGCCGGACAGGTGCGGCAGGAAGCCCGGCCCCTCGACCAGCGCGCCGATCCGGGACAGCACCGGCGAGCCGGGCACCAGCCGGTGCCCGAAGACGTAGATCTCCCCGGCGGTGGGCTGGGTCAGCCCCATCAGCACCCGCAGCGTGGTGGTCTTGCCCGCGCCGTTGGGGCCGAGCAGGCCGACCACCTGCCCGGGGTGCACCTCGAAGTCGACGTCGGAGACCGCGACGAAGCCGTCCGCGTACTCCTTGCGCAGGTTGCGCACGGCGAGCGGGACGCCCGCGTACTCCGGGTGCACGGAGTTGTCCTGGCGGCGGTGCCGGCGGCGGGTGAGCAGCACGACCACGACGAGCCCGAGCACGATTGCGGCGAGCAGCCCGGCCAGCGCCCAGCGCCACACCACTGCCGTGGTGGGGATGGGCGTGGCCTCGACGGTGGGCAGCGTCAGCGGCCCGTCGGCCAGCGCCACCGTGTGCACGGCCGGCTCGGCCGGCGAGGCGTACGCCTGGTCCGACGTCGCCACCACGAGCCGCAGCCGGTGCCCGGCCTCGACCCGCCGGACGATCCCCGGCAGCGTGACGGTGACCGGCGTGGCCGCGTCGACGGAGCTGGGCAGGCCGGTCAGGCGCACCGGCGCGACCAGGCCGGACGGCAGCGTGGCCGCCCCCTGCGGGTCGACGTCGTAGAGCTTCACGAACAGCACCGCCTCGCCGGTCGGGGAGGCGGCCCGGATCCGCACGGTGGGCGCGCCCACCACGTCGACCGGCTCGTCCAGCGGCGCGGACTCGAAGCGGGCGTGCTGGCCGGGGATGTCACCGGCCACGCCGTCCAGCAGCGAGCCGAGCGCGCCGGCGAACGGCACCGAGGAGATCGCCGCCGGGTTGCCGTTGGGCGGTACGGCGACCGGCTGGGGCGGACCGGCGAGCGTGACCTCGCGGCGGTCCTCCCCGGCCAGGCCCGGATAGTCGGCGGTACGGAAGCCGGTGGCGACCAGGCCCCGGTCGAGCGCGTCGAACCCGGCGATGCGGGAGAACGTGAACGTGTCGCCGGGCGCCGCCCCGTCCCCCTTGACGTAGTGGTCGAGCCACTGCGCGGTCAGGAACTTCACCCGGTCGGAGTCGGAGGTGGGTCCGGATCCGCCGTCGTGGCCGCCGGTGAACCAGGCGACCCGCACCGGCGTGCCGGCGGCGGCGATGCCCCGGGCGTTGGCGTCCGCCTCGGCCAGCGGGAAGAGCGTGTCCGCCTCGCCCTGGACCAGCAGCGTCGGGGACTTGATCCGGTCCAGCACGCCGGCCGGCGACGACCGGCGCAGCAGCTCGACCGCCGCCGCGTCGGCCCGGCCCGTGGTCGCGATACGCAGGTACGCGGCGCAGACGTCGGCGGCGAAGCGCCCGCAGGACGGGTCGGCGGCGCCGGCCGGCGCGCGACCGGAGCCGGTGCCGGGACCGGCGCCCGGCTGCGGGCTCGGCGGTCCGGCCGACTCGGGCGCGCCCTCCGGCGCGGCGGCGGTGGCCCCGGAGAGCCCGGCCGGACCGGAGCCGGCGTTCCCGCCGCCACCGAAGAAGATCCCCGCCCAGCCCTTCTTGAACACGCCGTCGGTGGGCTGCCGGCCGGTGCTCTCCGGCAGGAACGCGCGGGACAGGTCGTTCCAGGTGATCATCGGGACGATCGCGTCGACCCGCTGGTCCTGCGCGGCCAGCAGCAGGGCCAGGCCGCCGCCGTAGGAGCCGCCGACCACGCCGACGCGGGGGTCGCCCGGCGAGTCGAGGCGGATGTCCGGCCGGGCCGCGAGCCGGTCGAGCAGGCGCTGGGCGTCCCGCACCTCGTAGTCGGGGCTGTCCAGGTGGATCTGGCCGCCGCTGCGCCCGAAGCCGCGGGCGGTCCAGGTGAGCACCGCGTACCCCCGGGCGGCCAGGTCCTCGGCGTCGGAGCGGACCGAGTCCTTGGTGCCACCGAACCCGTGCGCCAGCAGCACCGCCGGCACGCGGTTCGCTTCCGACGCGCGATCCGGCAGGTAGAGCGTGGTGTCCAGCTCGACCGGCTCGTCACCGGAGGGCCCGGAGCGGACCGTCACCAGCGCCGACTCGGTGCGGAAGTCCGGGCTCTGCGGCCGGGCCACCCAGACGAGCGCGGCGGCGACGAGGACTACCACCGCCACGACGGCGACGATCCGGCGTGGGCGTCCGGCCAGGGCGCGCCGGATCCGCGCGACTGGTGATCTCATGCGGCACACGGTACGGGCCGATCGCTGTGCATTCGCTGAGATCCGCCGTACGTCCGTCCGGTTGCGCCGTTCGTCGTTCGCCCACCGTCGTCCGCCAAAGGTCCAGAGCATCCCAGCGGCACATGTTCGGATCATGTGAATTCACATCTACACGCGCAAACCATCGTCGATGTCACTTCTCGGCAACATGATCGGACGCTGAGTGACGTCGAAGCTCACTCAGCGTCGCCCAGAATGGACTGACGTGAAGCCGACTCATCGGCCGAGGTTGCACAGACGTCCGGTTCGGCTACTTTTCCGGTCCGGTGCACGGGACTGCGTACGGCGACCTCCCGGGGCACCGAACGCCCCGCCGTCGCCGGAGGAGACACACCATGACAGTCCCCGCGCCGCGGGTCCGTCGGCGGCCCGCCGTACCGGGCCGCACGCTTCCCCTGCTGCTGGTGCTGGCGCTGCTCGTACCGCTCGGGTTCATCTTCGCCCAGTCCGAGAGCAGCGCCGCGGACGACCACGACCTGGCGAGCCGGGAACGGCTCGGTGTGCGCTACCTGCGCGCCCTCGGCCCGATCACCGACGCGCTGGTGGAGGCCCAGGCGATAGCGGTCGCCGAGGGAGCCGTCTCCCGGGGCGCGCTCACCGCCGCGATCGAGGGCGTCGCCGAGGTGGACAGCGCCGTCGGCGACGAGTTGCGCACCCACGAGCGCTGGGCCGGGCTGCGGGCGAAGCTCGAGTCGCTGCCGGACCGCGGGCTCGGCGACCCCGAGGCGGCCTTCCGGGCCTACGGCGAGGCGTCCGACCTGCTCCTGGCCCTCTACCGCAAGGTGCGGGAAAGCTCCGGGCTGATCCGCGACCCGCGCTCGGACTCGTTCTTCCTCCAGGACGGCATCGGCGGTGACCTGCCCACCGCGACCGTGCTGGCCGGGCGGCTCGTCGACCTGGCCCGGCTGGCGGCCAAGCGCCCCGCCGCCGAGCGCGCGCGGACCGGCGCGGAACTGGCCGAGCTGCGCGTCGCCGCGCTCGGCCCGGCCACCGACCTCGTCGCCGACCTGCGCTCCGCCGTCGACAGCTCGGAGAGCACCGACCTGGGCGCCAACGTGCTCACCCCGCTGGACACCTACCAGCGCTCGCTGGAGACGTTCTCGGTCTACTCGGCGCCCGGCGGCGGGCGGTCCGCGCCGAGCACCGACCAGCTCACCCAGGCCGGCATCACCGCGCAGAACGCCGCCAAGCAGCTCCGGACGGTCATCCTCGACCAGCTCGACGCGCTGCTGAAGGAACGGCTGGACGCGATCGACCGGGACCGCCTGCTGGGCCGGGCCGCGGCCGGCACCGCTGTCGCGCTGCTCGCCGGGATCGCCGCGCTGCACCTCGCCGCGCTACGGCGGGCGCGGGCCGCCGGCCCTCCCCCGGCGCGCCGCACGCCGGCCGAGGCCGGACCGCCACCGGCGGTCCACGCTGACCCGCCGATCACCGTGTCCGAGGGTGACCGCCAGCCGGTCGCCGTCGGCCGGGGCGGCGACGCCGACCGGTGGAGGCCGTTCGATGCTGCTCGCTAGGTTACGGATCCGGGGCAAGCTCGCCCTGCTGGTGATCATCCCGCTGCTCAGCATGGTCGGGCTGGCCGTTCCGGTGGTCATCGACCGGGTGGCCGCCGCGCAGCGGGCCGCCGACACCGCCGAGACGGTCCGCATCGCCAGCCGCGTCGGCAGCCTGGTCCAGGATCTCCAGCAGGAACGCCTGCTCTCGGTCGGGCTGCTGCTCGGACGGGTGTCCCGCACCGAGCTGATCCAGAAGTCGGCCACCGTCGACGACCGGGTCGCCGATCTGCGCGCCGAGACGCTGCCGACGGCGGTCCGCGAGAGCCTCGACGGGGTACGCAAGCTGGACGACGTCCGCACCGCCACGCTCGCCGGCCGGGCCAGGCCGGACCAGATCCTGACCGCGTTCAGCGAGGTCGACACCGCCCTGATCGACGCGCTGCGACTGCCGTACCAGGTGGACACGGACACCGCCGCCGGGCGGCAGGTGCTCGCCCTGGACGCGTTGCTGCGCGTCGACGAGGCGCTCAGCTCCTGCACCACCCAGATCGTGCTGGTCAAGGCGACCGGCGACCCGCGGATGTCGCGGTCGTTCGTGGCGTGCATGGCGGCGCTCAACGTCGACAACCGGCGCTTCCGCCGGCTGATCACGCCGGAGCAGCTCAAGGTGGCCGAGCTGGACGACGCGGCGGTGGCCGCGCGGACCAGCCCGACGTTCCTGGTGGACAGCCTCCGGGACCCCGACGCGGCGATCGCGCCGGTCTCGCTGGACGTGCTCTTCCCCGCGTCCCGGTCGATGATCACGCTGGGCCAGTTCGTCGAGAAGAAGGTCGTCGCGGACGTCATCGCGGAGACCCGCGCCCGGGAGCGGGAGGCTCTGACCGCGGCCTGGCTGGTCACCGTGGCGGCGGGCGTCATCCTGCTGGTCGTGGTGCTGCTGAGCATGACGGTGGCCCGTACCGTCGCCCGCCCGCTGAGCCGGCTCACCCGCTCCGCCGAGCGGGTCGCCCGGGTCGCCGAGGCGGAGCTGACCCGGGTCGCCGACGACGAGTCCGAGAGCGTGCCCCCGGTACGCCTCGACCCGGTGGAGGTGAGCGCCCGGGACGAGATCGGTGAGCTGGCCCGCGCGTTCGACCGGGTGCAGCACACCGCCGCCCGGCTGGTCGAGCGGCAGGTGGCCGGACGCCGCAACGTGGCGCAGATGTTCGGCCACGTCGGACGGCGTACCCAGAACCTGGTCGGCCGCCAGATCGCGCTCATCGACCGGCTGGAGCGGCAGGAGACGGACCCGGGCCGGCTGGAGCACCTGTACCGGCTGGACCACATCTCCAGCCGTCTGCGCCGCAACGCGGGCAGCCTGGTGGTGCTCTCCGGCGCCACCGGCTCGGACGGCCACGTGGCGCCGGTCCCGCTGGCCGACGTGGTCCGGCTCGCGCTCGGCGAGATCGAGGACTACACCCGCGTCGACGTGGAGGTGCCGCCCGGCGTCGCGGCGGCGCCGGCGATCGTCGGCGACCTGGTGCTGACACTGGCCGAGCTGATGGAGAACGCCACCTCCTTCTCGGCGCCGCACACCCGCGTGGTGGTGACCGGCGAGCTGACCGACGGCGGCGCCCGGCTCGTGGTGGTCGACCACGGCATCGGCCTGACCGAGGAGCGGATGGCCGAGGAGAACGCGCGGTTCGACCGCCGGGAGCGGCTCGACCTCGCCCCGACCGAGGTGCTCGGCCTCTTCGTCGTCGGCCGGCTGGCCCGGCGGCACGGCTGGCACGTCCGGCTGACGCCGACCCCCGGGGGCGGCGTCACCGCCACCCTGGAGGTCCCGGCCGACTCGCTCGTGGTCCGCCGCCCCGAGCCGGTCTTCGCCACCGCCACGCTGGCCGCTGTGCCGCCCGGCGGGCACGAGCACGGGACGGCAGCGGTCGAACCGCCCGCCGGCTTCGACGCGGAGCTGCTGAGCCGGGCCACCCGCAGCATGTCCAGCGGCGACCCGTGGAACGCCTTCGGCAAGCGGGACGACGCTCCGGAGCCGGCCGAGGATCCGGGCCTGCCCACCGCCGGCGCGCCGCCCGCCTGGCCGCCGGCCGCAGGTGCGCCCGCCACCCGGCCGGCCGGGCCGGTGGCGCACCCCGGCCGTACCTCCCCGCCGACACCGGTCGTCGGCCCGGTCCCGGTCGCTCCCCCGGCCGCCGGGCCGACGACCGGCCCGACCCGCACCGCGCCGGCCGGCCCAGCCCTGACCCCACCGGCGGGTCCGGCCCTGACGCCGCCCGCCGGCCCGGCCCTCGCACCGGCCGCCGGGGCCGGCCTGGCCGTCGGGCCGTCGTCGCCACCGGCTGTCCGGCCGGCGCGCACGCCGACCGTCGGGTCCGCGCCCGTACCGACCGCCGGACCGGCGTCGGCCCCGCCGGTCGGTCCGGCCCGCACGGCGCCCCCCGCCGGTGGTCGCCCGTCGGCCCCGGCCGGGCCGGAACCGGTCGGCCCGCCCACCGGACGGCCCGGCACGCGGTCGCCGATCCGGCAGCGGGTGCCCGGCGCGAACCTCCCGGCCCCCGCGCCCACCACCCCGGCCGCCCCGGCGACCGGCGGGCCGCTGATCGGCGTACCGGCCGATCCGGCATCCGTCCGGGCCCTGGTCGAGGCGTTCCAGGACGGCGTACGCCGGGCCGAGGGCCACACCACCCTCGTCCCGCCCGCAACGGAGCGTCCCCGGCTGAGCCGGCGGGTGCCGGGCGCGAATCTGGCCGACACCCCGGTCCAGTCCACGCCCCCGGCCAGCTCCGACCCCGGCGACCCCGTCGAGGTCCGCAATCTCGTCAACGAATTCGAGGCGGGCGTCGCCCGCGCTCTGCGCGAAGTCAGCCCAGACCGTCATTACGAAGAGGACCCATCACGGTGACCAGCCCCTTCTTGCACGACAACATCGAACAGAGCGCCGCCGGCGACCTCAGCCCCGAGGCGCGCACCTTCAACTGGCTGCTCGACTCGTTCACCTCCAGCACCGCCGGGGTGATGGAGGCGATCGCGGTCTCCTCGGACGGGCTGCTGATGGCCATGTCCGCCATCAAGGACCGGTCCAACGCGGAACGGCTCGCCGCCGTGGTCTCCGGCATGACCAGCCTCGCCGGAGGCGCCGCGAGCTGGTACGCGCTGGGCGCGCTCAACCGGGTGATCGTCGACATGGCCGAGGGTTACCTGCTGATCAGCGCGATCAGCAGTGGTTCGGTCCTCGGCGTCGTCGCCGACCGGACGGCCAACCTGGGCACCGTGGCGTACGAGATGACGCTCTTCGCCGGCCGGGCCGGCGGCGCCCTGAGTCCCCGCCTGATCGCCGAGCTGAAGAACGCCGTTCAGCAATGATCCCGGGGGCCGCCGGCGCGGACCCGGAGCCGGAACCCGGCATCCGGGTCCGCCCCTTCCTGCACGCGTCCGTTCCGGTTCCGGAGCCGGACGCGGGCGACGGGGAGCCGACCGGCCCGCGCCCGTTCGTGCTGACCGCCGGACGAGTGGACGGCGACCCGGCGATCGGTCTGGAGACCCAGGTCACCGCTCGTCCGGGCAGCACCTCGTGGGCGGTGACGGCCCGGCTGTCCCCGGAACTGGCGGCGATCGTCGCGATCTGCGCCGAGCCCGTCTCGGTGGCGGAGATCTCCGCCCGGACCCGGATGCACTTCGGTGTGACCCGGGTACTCGTCGGCGACCTCCGCGCCGCCGGCCATCTCGACGTGCACGTCGCGGACGGCGACGACGCCCTCGATCCCGACATCATCCTGCGAGTGATTGATGGACTTCGTGCGATCTCCTGAATGGCCGGCGGCGGCCCTGGGCGGGCCGTCCGCGAACAGCGCCCCGAGCCGCTACGGCGGACCGGCCCCGCTGATCGGCCGCGCCACACCGCCACCGCCCACCCCGCCGCTGCCGTACCTGCCGCCCGGGGTGCCGCCCCAGGAACCGGCCCCGATCGTGAGCCGGGTCCCGGCGCCCCGCCCGCCGATCCCGGTCAAGATCCTGATCGCCGGCGGGTTCGGGGTCGGCAAGACCACCACGGTCGGGGCGATCTCGGAGATCGCGCCGCTGACCACCGAGGCCGAGATGACCACCGTCGGGATCGGCATCGACGACCCGGGCGGCGTCGCCGGGAAGACCACCACGACCGTCGCCATGGACTTCGGCTGCGTCACCATCGACCGCAGCCTCAAGCTCTACCTCTTCGGTACGCCCGGTCAGGCGCGGTTCGGTTTCATGTGGGACGACCTGGCCCGGGGGGCGCTCGGCGCGCTCGTGGTGGTGGACAGCGCCCGCCTCGACGACTGCTATCCGGCCATCGACTTCTTCGAACGTTCCGGGCTGCCGTTCGCCGTCGGCGTCAACGCCTTCGACGGGCGGCTGGCCCTCGACCTGCCGTCGATCCGCTGGGCGCTGGCGATCGCGGAGCACGTGCCGCTCGTGCAGTTCGACGCCCGGGACCGGCTCTCCGTCCGGGACGCCCTGCTGGTCGTCCTGGACCGGGCGCTGGACCGGGCGACCCGTTCGGGGCGGCGCGGCGACGGGCCCGCCCCGCAGCCACGGGCGGGCTGAACACCGACAGTCGTTTCGATCCGTTGTCTGGCGAAGGGGTGGACGCCATGAGAGGTGATCTGGACGAGACACTGGCCCGGATGGCGCGGCGCGAGGAGGCGATGCGCCGCCGGGCGCCCGGCGAACCGGCCGGCGGGACCGACCAGGACGTGGTCCCGGAGGAACTGCCGGCCGAGCCGGGCAACGGGCGGGCGGGCCACGGCGCGTACCGGCTGCGGGGCGGCGCGGCGCCGGCGCGGCGTGACCCGGTCGAGGAGGTCGCCGACGCGGTCCGGCGGGTCGTGGCCGACCACCCCGGGGTCGCCGTCACGCTGCGGGTGGAAGTGGGCGACCAGGCGTACCCGCTGCGGGTCTCCTGGTCGGGCCCCGCGGTCACGGTGGGCCCGGCCTCGGCGCCGACGCCCCCGCCGGCGTGGCCCATGTCGGTGAAGACGGTGCCCGCCCCCGGGCAGGACTCGGTCGAGTCGGACCCGGCGGCCCGGCTGGCGGAGATGATCCGGCGGGATCCCTCGCTGCTGGACGGCCCGGACCCGCGCTGAGGCGGCACCTCGTGGTCACGGCGGCTACTGTCGGCGGGTGGCGGAACCCGATCTGACCCTGACCGCGACGCTGCGGCCGGCCGCGCTCGACGCCCGCCGCGGCGTGGTACGCCTGCACCCCGAGGTGCTCACCGCGCTGGCGCTGCGCCCCGGCGATCCGGTGCGGCTGACCGGCCGCCGGACGACCGCCGGCATCGCGGCCGCCGCCGACCCGGGCACCAGCGGCGTCCTGCTGCACGCCGACGACCTGCTGCTCGGCAACCTGGGGCTGCGGGCCGGCGGCCAGGTGACGGTGAGCCCGCTGCCGGCCACCCCGGCGCGCCGGCTCACGCTGGCCGGCCCGGCCGCGGTGGTCGCCGCGGTCCCGCCGGAGATGCTGCGGCTCGCGCTGCTCGGCAAGGTCGTCACGCCCGGCGACGACGTCTCGCTGCTGCCGCAGGACGTGCTCCCGGACGCCGCCGTGCGCGGCCTGATCGAGGCCGCGCGGCGCAGTCTCGCCAGCTCCGTCGGGTACGCCTGGACCAGCACGCTGCTCAACGTCGTGTCCGTCGAGCCGGCGGCCGGCGCGCTCGTCACCATGGACACGGTGGTGGGCTGGGAGCACGGTCCGGCCACCCGGGGCTCCGGCCCGGTGTCCCCGGGCGCGCCCGTCTCCGCCCCCTCGGCCGCGCCGGCCGGGACGGAACGGGCCGAGGGCCTGCTCGGCCCGGAGGACGCCCCGGACGTCGACGAGCTGCCCGGCCTGCGCGCCCAGGCCGAGGAGCTGACCGAGCTGCTGGACCTGGGCTTCCACCACCGTGAGGTGCTGGGCCGGCTCGGCACCACCGTCTCGCTCGGCGTGCTGGTGGAGGGACCGGCGGGCTCAGGCAAGTCAGCGCTCGTGCGCGCCGTCGCGGCCCGGGTCGGCGCGGGTCTGCGCCCGCTCTGGGCGCCGGAGCTGGCCGCGCTCACGAACGACGCGGCGGCCCGCAGGCTCCGCGAGGCGGCGTCGGCGGTACGCGCCGGCGGACCGGCCGTGCTGCTGGTCACCGACGTGGAGGCGATCGCCCCGGCCGACGAGCCGGGTCCGCTGGCCACCGTGTTCCGCCAGGTGGTCGCCGAGGCGCTGCGGGCCGGCGTGGCGGTGGTCTGCACCAGCGGGCGACCGGAGGCGGTGGACCCGGGACTGCGCGGCCCGGATCTGCTGGCGCTGCGGATCACCGTGCCGCTGCCCGACGCGGCGCTGCGCCGGGAACAGCTGACAGTGCTCACCCGGCAGGTGCCGCTGGCCGGCGACGTACGGCTGGACGAGGTGGCCGGCCGTACCCCCGGGTTCGTCGCGGCGGACCTGGCGGCGCTCGTCCGCGAGGCCGGGGTACGCGCGGCGCTGCGGCAGAAGACGGCGGAGACGCCGACGGTGGCGATGACGGACTTCACCGAGGCGCTGGAGGTGGTCCGGCCGACGACGATGTCCGCGTCCACGCTGGAGCTGGCGTCGGTGACGCTCGACGACGTGGGCGGACTGCACGACGTCAAGCAGACGCTCACCGAGTCGGTGCTCTGGCCGCTCACCTACCCGGACACGTTCGCCCGGCTGGGCGTGACGCCGCCGCGCGGGGTGCTGCTCTACGGGCCGCCCGGCTGCGGCAAGACCTACCTGGTCACCGCGCTGGCCGGGTCCGGGCGGGCGAACGTGTTGTCGGTGAAGGGCGCGGAGCTGCTCTCCAAGTGGGTGGGTGAGAGCGAGCGGGCGGTGCGGGAGCTGTTCCGCCGGGCCCGCCAGGCCGCGCCCACGCTGGTGTTCCTGGACGAGGTGGACGCGCTGGCCCCGGTACGCGGGCAGGCCAGCGACGGCGGCACCACCGACCGGGTGGTGGCGGCGCTGCTCACCGAGCTGGACGGGGTGGAGGCGCTGCGCAACGTGGTGGTGGTCGGCGCGACGAACCGGCCGGAGCTGGTCGACCCGGCGCTGCTGCGTCCCGGCCGGCTGGAACGTCTGGTCTACGTGCCGCCGCCGGACGGGCCGGCCCGCGCGGAGATCCTCCGCGCCGCCGCCCGGGGCGTACCGCTCGCGCCGGACGTCGACCTCGACGCGCTCGGCGCCGAGCTGGACGGCTTCTCCGCCGCCGACTGCGCCGCGCTGGTACGGGAGGCGGCGCTCGCCGCCATGCGGGAGTCGCTCAACGCGAGCACCGTGACTGCCGCGCACGTCGGGGCGGCCCGGGACCGTGTCCGGCCGTCGCTGGACCCGGTGCAGCTCGCGCACCTGGAGTCGTACGCCGCCGGCCGGTCCTGACCGGTCAGCGCTCGTCGCGGCGGCGGGCACGCTCCGGTGCCGTGAGGACCGGCTCGTCGGCGTACTCGTCGTCGGCGAAGTCGTTGCCCTCGTCGTAGGCGGCGTACTCGTCGTCGGCCGGCCCGGTCTCTCCCCGCTCCTCCCGGAGCGCGGTCTCGTGGTCCTTGACGACCTGGGAGTCCTCGATCTCGCCGCGCCAGCCCTCGACCGCGTCCGGGTCGAGCACGGTCCGGGTCATCACGTGCCGGACGAAGTGCTTCAGCTCCAGCCGGACCCGGCGGCCCTGGGCCCGCCACAGGTTGCCGGTGTGCTCGAAGAAGCCCTGCGGGTGGTACTGCAGCACGACCAGGATCCGGGTCAGCTCCGGGGCGACCTCGTGGAAGCTGACGCTGCCGTCGACCGAGCCCTTCTCGCCGGTGGACCGCCAGTGGATGAGCCGGTCCGGGATCTGCCGCACGATCGTCGACTCCCAGGTCCGGTGCGACCAGAGCACCTGCGCCTTCCAGGTCATCTTCTCGTCGTCGCAGTCGGCCTGTTCGACCTTCTTCATGAAGCTCGGGAAGTCGCCGAACGTCGTCCACTGGTTGTAGGCGACCCGGACCGGTACGCCGACCTCGATGGTCTCGACGATGTTGGTGACCTTGAGCTTCCGGCCGCCGTCGCCGCCGCCCTTGCGGCCGAACGCCGCCATCAGCTTCTCCCTACCGCCGGCCACGCCGGCATGGAACATGGCCTTCACCGGGGAGTTGCCCTCGGCGAGCTTCCGCGCGCCGGTGGCGGCGGCGACCAGGCCGGGGTCGCCGCCCTGCTGCGCGTACTCGCTGAGTCGTCCGGTCGCGGCGGTGACCCGGTCGCTGATCGCCTGGACGGCCCGTTCACCGAGAGCCGCGGCGAGGTTGCGCAGCTCGCCGCCGATCTCGTCGCGTACCCGGCCGGTCAGATCGGTCGTCGCCATCGTCACCGCCCCCGCTGCTGTCGGTCCGGCGCCTCGGGCTGCTCGTCCAGCTCCGGTTCCTCGTCCGGCGCGGAACGCTCGGCGTCCGGCCGGCCCGGGCCGCTCCGGCGGCGCAGCGCGTCGGCCCCGTCGCGCAGCCGGCCGCCGATCGCGTCGATGCCGCTGCCGGCGGCGGCGGTCGCCGCGGCCCGCCCGGCCGCCACCAGCGGCGGCGCCAGCCCGCCGAGGTTGCGCAGCTGCGGACTGGCGCCCATCAGATCCGCGCCGAGCCGCTTGATGCCGCCGGGACGCTGGCTGGCCCGCCCGGCGGCGACCGCCGCGGCGAGCGTCAACGCGGTACGCATCTTCCTCCGGCGACCCAGCAGGTAGCCGAAGCCCACCGCCAGCGCCACCCGTGCTCCGCTTTTCATCCGCTCTCCTCCGCACTCCCCGGGGCGCGAACTACCCGTCACCCCGTTGGGAAAACATTTCCTCAGGGGAACGGAAAAGGCGGCCGAAACTTCACGTCAAGCGTCAGGGAGCTGCAAGAACGGGTCTCAGCGGATCGGCAGCGCCGAGTCGAGGCACATTCGGGCGTGCACTTCTCCGCCCTCCTCGCGCAATTCCGCACCGCATTTACGAAGAACGGAGAGAGCGCCCGCGTTGTCCGGCGTGGTGTCCGCGACCACTGTGTGCATCCCGGCCGCCGCGGCGGTGTGCAGCAGCTGCCGCAGCGCGGCGGCGCCGAGACCCCGGCCCCGGGCGGAGCGGCCCAGCCACATGCCCGTCTCCACAGTGCCGGGCTCGTCCCGGCGGGTCATCCGGATCATGCCGACGACCTCGCCGCCGGAGACGATCGCGTACATGGCGGTGCGGGTCGGGCCGTCGAGTCCGCCGAGGTTCGCCCGGTGGAACTCCCGGAACGCGTCCCGGCGGGCGAGCGACCAGCCCGCGGGCGCCTGCACCGGAGGCATCACGTCCTCCGGTTCCGCCTCCGCCGCCGCTACGGAGAGCAACGGTTCCAGGTTCCGCTCGTCCACCGGCTCCAGCCGTACCGCACCCGTCACGAGGCGCAGTCTGCCGCTACCTGTCCGGGCCGTCCACCCCTTTGGGCCCGGATTGCCGCTATGGCCGACCGCCTCGGCCGGTCGTACCCCCGGGGTGTTCCGCCTCACGCTGCGTTGTCATCCGACCGGGTGTTCCGGCGTGAGCGTGCTCACGCCGGAGGAGCGAACTCGCACAGCACCACCGAGGCGTCGTCGGTGCGCTTGCGCCGCCGCAGCCGCTCCGGGTGGTCCCGCTCGGCCGCGCGGACCCGGTCGATCAGCCCTTCCGGGCCCGCCACGGTCAGCACCTCCAGCAGCCCGGCCCAGTCGAACAGGCCGAACTGGTCGACCGCGCAGGAGGCGCCGTCGCTGAGCAGCGCGGCCCGGCGCAGCGCACCCGGACCGCGCAGCGGAAGCGTGCCGGTCAGCGCGTGGTACGCCGCGTCCGGGTCGCTCGCCGCCGCCCAGTAGCCGTGGGTGCGGTTCATCCGGGTCCGCTGCACCGTCGTCGCCCGCCGGAACCGGGTCGCCGGGTCGGTCTCGCCGTCGGGCAGCGCGGCGGCGTTGCGCCGCAGGTCCGCCACCGCGTCCGCGAGCCGGTCGTCGGTGACCACCTCGATCCCGCGGTCGGTGTCGAGCACCAGCGGGCTGTCGCAGAGCACCAGGTAGTCGACCCGGTCGCCGCTTTCCCGCAGCAGGCAGACGGTGGACGAGGAGGTGCCGGGATGGTCCAGGTCGCACGTCCCGCCGTGGTCGGCCCGGACCGCGAGGATCGCCGCCGCGAGGCTGCTCATCAGCGTGGCGGCGGGCCGGGCCGCGATCGCCAGGCCGATCCGGGCGGCCAGGTGCCGGACGTACCAGGCGGGACCGTGCACGCATCCGGTGTCGAAGCCCTCCGGCACGGTGGCCCCGTCGAGGACGCCGACGAGCGGGCCGATCCGGAAGACCACGTCCTCGTTCTCCGGGCGGCCCGGCGCCGGGTCGGAGGCGGAACGCACCCGCATCACCGGCGCCTCCCCGGCCGGGCGGGCCGGCCTGCTGCCGATCGCGTACCGGCGGTCCGGTGCTCCCATCGTCGCCTCCGTTCGTCGTCGTCGGCCGCCTACCCGGCCCGCGCCAGGTCATCCGCCACCGGCCCGATCGCGGTAACCCTGCGTCATCACTCCCGCACTTTCGGTAGCGTCGGACGCGACCGGGTCGGTCCCGGTGACAGGGGGATTCGAGATGTTGGAGCGGTTGCACGAGGGCGGCATCCGGGCGGAGCACGCATACCTCGCCGGGTTCGTCAGCATCGGCCTCTCGGTCACCAGTTGGTTCCTCTCCAAGCACATGGAGCGCGCCGGAGTGGCGCGGGCGGACCGCTGGGGCATCTTCATCGGCGAGTGGGCGCCGACGTTCTTCGCCATCGGCAACGGGCTGCGCACGTACGAGAAGTGAGGCGGGTCAGCGCCGCCGGTTGCGGGCCCGCGACGAGCGCAGCCGGCGCAGCCGGCCGATCAGCACCGGATCGGCGGCGAGCGCGGCCGGGTGGTCGAGCAGCGCGTTGAGCAGCTGGTAGTAGCGGGTCGCGGAGAGCCCGAACGTGTCCCGGATGGCCTGTTCCTTGGCTCCGGCGTGCTTCCACCACTGCGCCTCGAAGGCGAGGATCCGCTGCTCCCGCTCGGTGAGGCCGGCCGGCGTCGTGCCCGCGGCGCCCGTATCCGCCGCTTCCGGACCGGGCTGCTCGACCGGCGCGGTGGACTCGACGGGCGGCGACCCGGGCCGGACGGACTCCGACGGCTCCGACGGTGCGGTGGACTCGACGGGCGGAGCGGTGCGCGGTGGCGGAACCGCCCCGCCCGCGTGGCGCGTACCCGCTGCCGGGCCGGACGGGTCGACGGCGGCCCGCTGCGAGGCGTCGGCGGACATGGCGCTCCTCTCCGACGGCGGGTGACCGGCACGCGGAGCGCGCCGGCCGGGGGAGCCCCAGCGTAACCAGGGCCGCCCCCGGCCGCATCGGACGCGGGGTCCGCGCCGCCGGGGGGAGCCGGCGGCGCGGACCAGGTCAGGCGATGTCCCGCCGCCGCATCGTCCAGAACGCGGCCACGACCGCGCCCACCAGGGCCACGCCGAACACCACAGCCGACTGCTGCCAGGTGACCACGTACGTGGCCGGCTCGCAGGCGCCCTGGGAGAACTGACAGGTGTCGTAGTCGAACAGTTCCGCCTGCTTCAGGAACCACGACTGGGCGTACGTGGAGAGCACGTACCGGTCGCCGAACTGCACCCCGAGCACGGCGACCGCGATCCGGATGCCGATCTCACTCACCGCGAAGATGCCCACCGCCGCGCCGAGCGCCATCGCCGTGTGCCGGCCCAGCGAGGCCAGCGCGAACCCGACCGCCGCCACGAGGAGCGTCATGCCCAGCGCGCGCAGCCCGTCCAGCCCGATCGACTGCCACACCCCGGCGGTCATCTTCGCGGTACTGCCCCGCTGGCCGGCGATCAGCCAGAACGCCGCCGTCCAGAGCGCGCCGAGCACCACGGTCAGGCCGAACACCGTGGTCAGCAGGGCGGCCAGCTTCGTGCCCAGCACGGTCAGCCGCTTCGGTCGCCACAACAGCAGGTTCATCATCCCGCCGGTGTTCCACTCGGCGCCCACGAAGGAGGCGCCGACGATGAAGCCGAACAGCGCCACGGAGGCGGCGAACACGGCGATGAACATGGGGAACTCGGCCCGGAAGTCGAACTGGTACGGCAGGTACCACTTCGCCTCGAACATGTCGGGCTGCGGCTGGTAGTCCTTGCCGCAGTTCGGGCCGTACCGCTCCTCGGTCTTCTCGCCGCGCGCCTGGGCCGCCTCGCACTCCGCGACGTTACGCTTCCAGTCCGTCATCGCGGACTGGTAGTCGTTGTTCGCCTTGGCCTCGGCCTCGGCCACCACCACGGGCGAGAGCTTCTCGCTGGAGAAACTGAACGCGGTCGCGACGGTGGCCAGGCCGAGCACCAGGAGCACGAGCATCAGCCGGGTCACCCGGCGCTTGCCGAGCCGGCGCAGCTCGGTGACGAACAGGCTCATGCGCCCCAACCTCCTGCGGTGCCGGTCTGGTCGACCTTGGCGGACTGATCGACCTGACGGTGCTGGCCGGGGACCGGCGCGGTGGCGGTCAGTTCGAGGAAGACGCTCTCCAGGTCGACGGCGACCGGGGTGAGCTCGCTGACGTACAGGCCCTGCTCGGCGAGCAGGCGGCTGACGGTGGCCGGCTTGTCCACACCGGACAGCATCAGGTGGTCCGGCTCGGCGGTCACGCCGACCCCGGCACGGCTGAGCGCGTCGGCGGCCTGGGGCAGGTCGTCGACCGCCTCCAGGCGTACCCGCACGGCGCCCTGGGAGTGGGCCGCGAGCACCTGGTCGACCGGTCCGAACGCGACCCGGCGGCCGAGCGAGATGATGGTGACCGAGTCGCAGATGAGTTGGATCTCGCCCAGGATGTGGCTGGAGAGCACCACAGTCATCCCGGCCTCGGACAGCTCCCGCATCAGCCCGCGCATCTCCCGGATGCCGCCCGGGTCGAGGCCGTTCGCCGGCTCGTCGAGGATCAGCAGCTTGGGGTTCTTGAGCAGCGCGGACGCGACCGCGAGGCGCTGCTTCATGCCGAGCGAGTAGGTCTTGACCCGCTCACCCGCCCGGTCGCGCAGCCCGACCAGCTCCAGCACCTCGTCCACGCGCTGCTTGGGCAGCTCACCCGCCTGGGCGAGCAGGCCCAGCGTGTCCCGCGCGCTGAAGTGCGGGAAGAACTGCGGACTCTCCACGATGGCGCCGACCTGCCCGGCGACGGCCGGCAGCGCGTGCGGCAGCTCCTGACCGAGGATCGCCATCCGGCCGCCGTTCGGCTTGATCAGGCCGAGCAGCGTACGCAGCGTGGTGGTCTTGCCCGAACCGTTCGGGCCGAGGAAGCCGTGCACCTGGCCGGCTTCCACTCGCATGTCGAAGCCGTCGAGCGCGTGGCGGACCCCGCGCTTCCGGCTCCGGTACGTCTTGCGGAGACCTTCGATCTCCAGGACAGCCGACACAGCTGACCTCCCCCGATAAGTAGGCGTCAGCGACACCATACGCGGTATGCACCGGATGGCAATACCCGGTATGCAGTGTCGGCGTGTCGAGGCGCGTCGAGGCGCGTTAAAAAGGGGCCCCTCCTCTACCGCAGGCGTTAAGAAGGGTCCCTTCCTTGCGCCGTCAGGCGCAGACGACGTGGACGCCGGCCTCGCGGAACGCCGCCACCACGTCCGGGGACGCGCCGGAGTCGGTCACCAGCGTCTCGACCCGGTCCACCGGGCAGATCCGGGCGAACGCGTGCCCACCGAGCTTCGAGGAATCGGCTATCACGACGACCCGCTTGGCGCGGGCGACCATGAGACTGTTCATGGCCGCCTCCCCCTCGTGGTGCGCGGCGGCGCCGAGCTGCGGGTCGATCGCGTCCACGCCGAGCAGCGCGACGTCGAGCGTGACCTCACGCAGCAGCGCCCCGCCCAGCGGCCCGACCAGCTCGAACGACTTGGGCCGGACCACGCCGCCGGCCACCACCACCTTCATCCGCGAGCGCACCAGCAGCTCGTTGGCGATGTTCAGCGCGTTGGTGACCACGGTGAGCTGGGCGCCCTCCGCGCTGGTGTTGAGGTCGGGGCGTACGGCCAGCGCCCGCGCGACCTCGGTGCTCGTGGTGCCGCCGTTGAGGCCGACCACCGTTCCCGGGGAGACGAGGGCGGCGGCGGCCGTGCCGATCCGCTGCTTCTCGGCCGAGTGCTTCGCGGTCTTGTAGCGCAGCGGCAGGTCGTAGGAGACGCCGTTGGCGACCGCGCCACCCCGGGTGCGGGTGATCATCTGCTGCTGGGCGAGCTGGTCGAAGTCACGCCGGATGGTGGCCTGGGAGACGTCCAGCCGGTCGGCCGCCTCCTCGACGGTGACCCGGCCGCTGTCGGTCAGCATCTCCAGCAGCGCGTTCCAGCGCGCGTAGCGGTCCACCGCTGGGGCCTCCCTGACTATGCGTGAACGGTGATCGGTTGCGTGCACACTAGTGCGCGAAACTCAGTCCGCGCAAAAGCCTTCGCTGCGCGAACTTGGAGACAGTTGCCACAACCACGCCGCTTCGCGCAGAATGACGCGCGAAAGACGGCAGTATCGCGCCGTATTGCGCAAGGGTTTTTCCCGGCGAGGAGTTGTCATGGCGTACGTGCACGCGGAGATCGCGAGCCAGCCCGACTGCTGGCGGGAGGCGGCGCGACTCGCTCCGACCGTCGCCGAGCGCCTGCCGCGCCCCGGCGAGCGGGTCGCGGTGGTCGGTTGCGGCACGTCGTGGTTCATGGCCATGGCGTACGCCGGGCTGCGCGAGGCCGCCGGCCACGGCGAGACCGACGCCTTCCAGGCCAGCGAGTTCCCCACCGGCCGCCACTACGACCGGCTCATCGCGATCACCCGCTCCGGCACCACCACCGAGGTGCTCGACCTGCTCGCCGCGCTGCGCGGGCGGATCCCCACCACGGTCCTCGTCGGCGACCCGGACTCGGCCGCCGTCGCGTCCGCGGACGCCACTGTCGCGCTCCCCTTCGCCGACGAGCGGTCGGTGGTGCAGACCCGCTTCGCCACCACCGCGCTCGCGCTGCTGCGCGCCCACCTCGGCGAGGACCTCAGCCGGCTCGCCGCCGACGCGGAGGTGGCCGTCCGGGCCCCGCTGCCGATCGACCCGGCCGGCATCGAGCAGGTCACCTTCCTCGGCCGCGGCTGGACCGTCGGGCTGGCCCAGGAGGCCGCGCTGAAGTGCCGCGAGGCGGCCACGTTCTGGGCCGAGGCGTACCCGGCGATGGACTACCGGCACGGCCCGATCTCGGTCGCCGCCCCCGGCCGGCTGGTGTGGGCGCTCGGCGAGATCCCGGACGGCCTGCCGGAGGACGTGGCCGCCACCGGCGCCGCGTTCGTGCACAGCCGCACGCACGGCTGGCGCACGGTGCTGACGAGCTGGGCGGCCGGGCGCAACCCGGTCGACCCGATGGCCGACCTGATCCTGGCCCAGCGTTTCGCGGTCGCGCTCGCGACCACCCGTGGCCTCGACCCGGACGCGCCGCGTCACCTGACCCGGTCCGTGGTCCTGGCATGAGCGAACGCACCGAGCGCAGCGAGGGCCGTGAGCGCATGCCCAGTCAGCACGGCGTGAGCGAGCGAAGCGAGCCCACGGCGTGAGTGGAGGCGACGAGGTCGTCGTCGCGCTGGACGTGGGCGGCACCGGGATGAAGTGCGCCCTGGTCCGGCCGGACGGCACGACAGTGCACACCGAACGGCACGACACCGGCGCGCAGCGCGGCCCGGAGGCGGTGGTCGGCACGATCCTCGACGTGGCCGAAGGGCTGGCCGGCAAGGCCCGCGCCGACGGCCGTGCGCCGGTGGCCTGCGGCATCGCCGTACCCGGAGTGGTCGACGAGGCGCGCGGCGTGGCGGTCTGGTCGGCGAACGTGGGCTTCCGGGACGTACCCCTGCGGGAGCTGGCCCGCACACGGCTGGGACTGCCCGCGGCGCTCGGCCACGACGTGCGTGCCGGAGGCCTGGCCGAGGCGCGCCTCGGGGCCGGGCGGGACGCCGGCCACGTCCTGTTCGTCGCCATCGGCACCGGCATCGCCGCCGCCCACGTGGTCGACGGGTCGGCCGCCACCGGCGCGCACGGCGCCGCCGGGGAGATCGGCCACATCCTGGTACGGCCCGGCGGGCCGCGCTGCGGCTGCGGGCGGACCGGCTGCCTGGAGGCGGTGTCGTCGGCCTCGGCGATCGGACGCCGGTACGCGGAGCTGTCCGGCGCGCCCACCACCGCCGCCCAGGTGGCCGAGCGCGCGGCGGCCGGTGAACCGCTCGCCGTGGAGGTGTGGCAGGACGCGGTCGAGGCGCTCGCCGACGGACTGGCCACCGGGCAGGCGCTCTACGATGTGTCGACAGTGGTGCTCGGCGGCGGGCTGGCCCAGGCCGGTGCCCGGCTGTTCGACCCGCTGCGGGCGGCGCTGCGCGAGCGGCTGACGTTCCATCGCGAACCGCGCCTGGTCGCGGCCGACCTCGGCGACGAGGCCGGCTGCCTCGGCGCCGCCCTGCTGGCCCTGGACACCCTGGTGAAGGAGAGTCGATGACCCGGCGTGTGACCGGCAAGGTGGTGACCCCGACCGGCGTCATCCGGCAGGGCTGCGTGGAGATCGCGGACGGGCGGATCACCGCCGTCGCCGAGTATCCGTCGGTGCGCGACGGGCACTGGATCGTGCCGGGCTTCGTGGACATGCACACCCACGGCGGCGGCGGGCACACGTTCACCACCGGCGACCCGGAGGCGGCGCGGCAGGCCGCCGCGTTCCATCTCGGGCACGGCACCACCACGCTGCTGGCCAGCCTGGTCAGTTCCCCGTTCGAGCTGATGCGCGACGCCACCGCCGCCTACCGCCCGCTGGTCGAGTCCGGCGTGCTCGCCGGCGTCCACTTCGAGGGCCCGTACCTGTCTGCCGACCGCTGCGGCGCGCAGAACCCGGAGTTCCTGCGGGACCCGTCCACGGCCGAGCTGACCGAGCTGATCGAGCTGGGCGGCGGCGCGGTACGCATGGTCACGCTCGCGCCGGAACGCGACGGCGCCACCAAGGCGATCGAGCTGCTGGTGTCGCAGGGCGTGGTGGCGGCGGTCGGGCACACCGACGCGACCTGGGAGCAGACCCGCGCGGCGGTGGCCGCGGGCGCGACGGTCGGCACCCACCTGTTCAACGGGATGCGCCCGGTGCACCACCGTGAGCCCGGCCCGGTGGTGGCGCTGCTGGAGGCCCCGAACGTGGTGTGCGAGCTGGTCGCCGACGGGGTGCACCTGCACGACGGGATGCTCGGTTTCGCCACCTCGGTGGCCGGCCCGGAGCGGGCCGCGCTGATCACCGACGCGATGGCCGCCGCCGGCATGCCCGACGGCGAGTACGAGCTGGGCGGCCAGGCGGTCACCGTGGCCGGCGGGGAGGCCCGGCTCGCCCACAACGGCGCGATCGCCGGCAGCACGCTCACCATGGACGCCGCGCTGCGGCACGCGGTCGGCGCGGGCGTGGCCCTGCCGGACGCCTGCCGCATGGTCGCCACCACCCCGGCCCGCGCGATCGGCCTGGGCGACCGGGTCGGCGCGCTGGTCGCCGGGCTGCGCGCCGACCTGGTGGTGCTTGACGACGACCTGAACGTGGTGCGGGTGATGCGCGGCGGTAACTGGGTGGAGTGACCCGCCCGGCGGTCAGGCGGTGGGCACCTCGACGCCGAGCACCGCCTGCTCGTCCGGCCGGTGCACCAGCACGTCCGCCAGGTACGACTGCACCGCCCGGCGCATCCCCACGTCCCGCCCGGCCTGCTCGGAGAGCAGCCACTTGTGCTCGATGATCTGGGCGAACAGCTCCTGCGGCTCCAGCTTGCGGCGCAGGTGCGCGGGCACCGCCCGGACCACCGGCTCGAAGACCTCGGTCAGCCAGCGGTGCGCCGCCTGCTGCTCGTCGGTCAGGTCGCTCTCCACCCGGTAGGCGTCCAGGTCGTTGAGGAGCCGGCGGGCCTGGTTCTCCTCCGCGTCCAGGCCGGTGAGGCGCAGCAGCCGCCGGGTGTGGTAGCCGACGTCGACCACCTTCGGCCGCACCAGGTAACGCCCGTTGTCGACAGTGGACATCGCCACCTCGGCCACGTCGAAGCCCAGCTCGTTGAGGCGGCGGATGCGGCGCTCGATGTCGTGCCGGGCGGCGCGCTCGACCTGCTGCTCGTAGGTGATCTCGTGCCAGAGCTGCTCGTAGCGCCGTACGACCTCCTCGCAGACCACCTCCGGGTCGATCGACTCGTGCAGCAGGCCGGCGGCCTGCAGGTCGAGCGCCTCGCCGAAGATGTTGACCCGGGCGATCYCCAGGTCCTCGCCGCGCTGCCCGTTGGACAGCGACGGGTGCAGCGCGCCGGTCTCCGCGTCCACCAGGTAGGCGGCGAACGCGCCCGCGTCCCGCCGGAACAGCGTGTTGGACAGCGAGCAGTCGCCCCAGAAGAAACCGGTCAGGTGCATCCGGACCAGCAGCACCGCGAGCGCGTCGAGCAGACGGTTCATGGTCTCCGGCCGCAGCGTGCGGGAGAACAGCGCCCGGTAGGGCAGGGAGAACTGGAGGTGGCGGGTGATCAGCACCGGGTCCAGCGGCTCGCCGTCGTCGCTCTGCCGGTCGGCCACGATGGCGACGGCCTCCACCGACGGGAAGTCGATCCGCTCCAGCGCCCGCAGCAGGTCGTACTCGCGCTCGGCGACCCGCTCGCCGGTCTCCTTCACCGCGTAGACGTACCCGCCGAGCCGGACGAACCGCACGATGTGCCGGGAGATGCCCTGCGGCAGCGCCACCAGGTGCTCGGCAGGCCACTGCTCCAGCGGGGTCGACCAGGGGAGGTCGAGCAGCGCCGGGTCGACGAGAGCCGAGGTGATCCGCACGGCAACCAGTGTGACCGCTCACCCCCGCGCCGCGCTTCCCTTCGTGGCTCGGCACACAGCCGCCGATGCCCGCGCCGCCCCGGCGCCGTCGGCGGCCGGTAGCGTGGTCGCGTGCGTCAGACCTCAGGGGTACGCGGTGACCTGCGGCTGCGGCCGGTCCGGCCGGCCGGGTGGTGGTTCGACGGGCTGCTGCTCGCGTCAGTGGTGGCGATCACCGTGGCGCTCGCCTCCGGGCACCTGTTCGGGCTCGACCGGGCGGTCGCCGACTGGTCCGACGAGCACCGCCCGACCGCCGCCCGCTGGGTGGCGATGACGCTCAACCTGCTCGGCCAGGGCACCCCGCTGACGCTGCTCGCGGCCGGGCTGGGCGTGCTGCTGGCGCTGCGGCTGCGCTCGGTGCGGCCGATCCTGCCGCCGGTGGTCGCGTTCGTGCTGACGTTCTTCACGATCGGCCCGCTGAAGGTGTGGACGGCCCGGCCGGCGCCGAGCGCCTCGGTCAAGGAGCCGTTCCTGTCGCCCGAGCAGACGCTGCCGCTGTTCCAGCACGACCTGCCGGTCCGCTTCGCCCAGTCGTACCCGTCCGGGCACGTCGCCAACGCGATCGTCTGGTACGGCGTGCTGGCCCTGCTACTGGCCCCGCTCGTGCGCACGGTCGGCCGGACCGTGCCGCCCCGGCTGGTCACCGTGGTCCGGGTGGTGCCCCCGGCGGTGGTCTTCTGCACCACCGTCTACCTGGGCTGGCACTGGCTCACCGACTCGATCGCCGGTCTGCTGCTCGGCCTGCTGCTGGACCGGCTGCTGCGCCGGGTGCCCTGGGACGACCTGCCGCTGCCGCGCCGGCTCGGCGACTGGCGGCGGCCGGTCGACTGGTCCGCGCCGGGCTGACCGGGCGACCGCACCCGCTGTTCACCGCACGCTCCTAGGCTGCCGGTGTGGAACAACTGGCGCGGCGACTCGGCGTACCCGACGCGGTCGTCATCGGTCTCGGCTCGATGCTCGGCGCGGGCGTCTTCGTGGTCTTCGCCCCCGCCGCGGCGGCAGCCGGCGGCGTCGGTCTGCTGGTCGCGCTGGCGGTCGCCGGCTTCATCGCCTACTGCAACGCCACCAGCTCGGCCCGGCTCGCCGCCCGCTACCCCGAGTCCGGCGGCACCTACGTCTACGGCCGGGAACGGCTGCACCCGTTCGCCGGCTTCCTGGCCGGCTGGGGATTCGTGGTCGGCAAGACCGCGAGCTGCGCGGCCATGGCGCTGACCGTCGGGGCGTACCTGTGGCCGGGGCGGGCGCGGCTCGTCGCCGTCCTCGCGGTGGTGGCGGTGACGGTGGTGAACCTGCGCGGCATCGGCAAGACCGCCGCCGCCACCCGGGTGCTGGTCGCGGTGGTGCTCACGGTGCTCGCCGTGGTGGCGGTGACCGGCGCGCCGCAGGTGGCGGCCGACCGGCTCACCGCCCCCGCCGACCTCGGGGTACGCGGTGTGCTCACCGCCGCCGGGCTCCTCTTCTTCGCGTTCGCCGGGTACGCGCGTATCGCCACGCTGGGCGAGGAGGTACGCGACCCGGAGCGCACCATCCCCCGCGCGGTGCCGCTGGCGCTCGGCGCGGTGCTGGCGATCTACCTGACGCTGGCGGTAGTCGCGCTCGGCGTGCTGGGCGCCGACCGGCTGGCGTCCACCGACGCGCCGCTGGTCGAGGTGGTGACCGCCACCGGGCACCCGGGGCTGGCCTGGCTGGTCCGGGCCGGCGCGGCGGTAGCGGTGACCGGGGTGCTGCTGTCGCTGCTCGCGGGCGTCGGCCGCACCTCGCTGGCGATGGCCCGCCGCCGGGACCTGCCGCGCGCGCTGGCGGCGGTGCACCCGCGCCACCGGGTGCCGCACCGCGCCGAGCTGGCCGTGGCCGCCGTGGTGATCGCCGTCGTCGCGGTCGGCGACGTCCGGGGCGCGATCGGCTTCTCCAGCTGCACCGTGCTGGTCTACTACGCGATCACCAACGCGTCGGCGCTGACGCTCGGCCCGGACCCGGCCCGCCGCGTACCAGCCCGGGTGCTCGCCGCGCTGGGGCTGGTCGGCTGCCTGGTGCTGGCGGTCAACCTGCCGCTGCCGAGCGTGCTCGCCGGGTTCGGCGTGCTCGCGCTCGGCGCACTCGGATACACGGTCCGCCGCCGTCGGCGACCTGCCTGACGCGGCCGGTCACTCCTCCGGCCGGCGCGCGGCGGGTGGACCGGCGGGCGCCGGCGGCGGCGCGGGCGTGGTCTCCCGCAGCAGCGCGGTCAGCCCGGCCCGCCGGGCCACCACCGTCAACCGGTCACCGGCCTGGATCACCATCCGCGGATCGGCCGTCCAGTCGGCCTTTTGGTTCGGCCGGGTGTACGCGAGCAGGCGTACCTCGCCGGGCCGGGCCACCGCGCTCAGCGGACGCCCGTCCAGCGGTGAGCCCGCCACCACCGGCACCTCGGTGACCAGCAGCGCGTGCCGGTCGACCGGGATGGTGGCGACGACCGCGCGGTCCAGCAGCGCCGCCGCGAACGACGGCGCGGCCAGATAGGACACACTGCGCGAGATGCCGATGCCGAACGCCTGCTGGATCCGCTCGGCGAAGTCGCCGTCGAACAGCCGCAGCACCACGCGCAGGTCCGGGTCGAGCGACCGGGCGATCAGCGCGGCACGCAGGTTCGTCCCGTCGTCGGTGGAGACCACCACCAGCGCCTGGCACGTGTCGACGGACGCGGACCGCAGCGTCTCCTCCCGGCCCGCGTCGCCGACGATCAGCGGCACCCCCAGCCGGTGCGCCAGCGCGGCGCCCCGCGCGTCCGCGTTCTTGTCGATCGCCACCACCTCGACGCCGAAGTCGTGCAGCTGGGCCATCACCCGGGTGCCGATGTTGCCCAGCCCGACCAGCACCACGTGCCCGGAGCGGTCCGGCTGGACCCGGCCGGCGTGCAGGGCCAGCCGGGCGTTTACGACGCCGTCGACCACGGCGGCCGTGATCAGCGGGATCAGCGCCAGCCCGGCCAGGTTGAGCACCACCTGCATGACCTGGGCGGCGACCGGCTTGTTGACGTCCGGGTCCTGGCCGGTGAGCGTGGTGACCAGCGTCAGGTAGACCGCCTCGCTCCAGCTGACGTCGGCGGCCCGCGCGTTGAGCCAGCCCAGCACCGCGATCACCCCGAGCAGCGCCAGCACCGCGATGCCGATCTTGCGGGTGGCGAAGTGGCGGACCGCGCGCAGCAGCACCGCCGCCGGCTGCCGTCGCCGCCGCGCCCGCACCAGCCGCCGCGCGGCCACCTCCGTGCCCGCCGGCCGGCCGGTCGCCTCGGCCAGCACCACGTCGGCCGCGGCCTCGTCGGCGGGCAGCACCCGGACCAGGTCCGGGTCCGTGGTGACGGCCAGGCCGCAGACCACGTCCTGCGGGCGTACGTCGTCGCGCCGCGCCACGTACAGCGTGCGCCCGGCGTGCCGGAAGTGGGTCGGCGCCACCTCGCCCAGCGCTGCGGCGACGAAGGCGGGCGCGGCCATCGAGGCGTCGGAGAGCACCGCCGAGTCGGGGAAGAGCTGGCGCAGCCCGTCCGCCAGGTTGGTGTTGAACATGCGCACCACCAGGCGCAGCCGGGACTCGACCTCCTGGGCGCAGAGCGCGGCGTGCATGTTGCCCACGTCGTCCTGGTTCAGCAGCGCCAGCCCGGCCGCGCCGGCCAGCCCGGCCCGGCGGAACGCCGCCTCGTCGAGGCGTTCGGCGGTGACGACCCGTACCCCCGGCACGTCCCGCCCGTCCGGGCCCTCGGACCGGCGGCGGGCCGGCACCACGAGCGTGACCCGCACCCGCCCGTCGGCGCTGTCGGTGGCGAGCAGCGACCGGACCACCCAGTAGGCGAGCGGATCGGAGCCGCAGACCACGAAGTGGGGGCGTTCGTCCCCGTTCATCCGGAGCCGCCAGCCGGTCGCGCGGCGTGCGCGGTCACGCAGGGGCTCGGCCATGTCCGGATGGTAGTCAGCCGCTCTCGGTACGCGCAGCCCCCTCGATCATGAACGCATGGCGTGGCCGGGTACGGGTAGAGCACCGGCATGCAGACGTTCCTGCCGTATCCGGACTTCCTGGCCAGCGCCCGGACGCTGGACCAGAAGCGGCTGGGCAAGCAGCGCGTGGAGACGATCCAGGTGCTGCGCGGCCTGACCCGGCCGGACTACGGCTGGCGCAACCATCCCGCCGTGAAGATGTGGGCCGGGTACGAGGAGGCGCTGACCCGGTACGGGCTGGACATGTGCGCGGTGTGGTGCGAGCCGGGCCGGGCCGACACCTGCGCCGRCACGCTCGCCACCGACCTCGCCACCGCCTGCGGCATCGCCGTGATCCGCACCCAGGACGAGCTGGCCGCCGCCGGTGAGCTGCCGCCCTGGCTGGGCCGCGACGACCTACACCGCAGCCACCGGTCGTCGCTGCTGCGCAAGGACCCGGTCCACTATGCGCGGCTGTTCACCGACGTCTCCCCTGACCTGGAGTACGTCTGGCCCCCCTCCGACCGCCCCCGCCGCTGCCTGGAGTGAAAGGAAGGGCCCCTTTTTAACGCCTCCGGTAGAGGAAGRGCCCCTTGTTAACACCTCCCCCACGCCGCCGCGCGGCGCACTCGGCGCGCGGGCGACCGGCGCGCGGCGCGGACGTAACCGGGCCGCCCGGCGTTAAGAAGGGCCCCCGCACATCCGTATGCGTTAAAAAGGGCCCCTTCCTTTCACCTCGGGCAGACTGGGGGGACCACCGACTGAAGGATGCCCCCGTGAGTCTGTCGCAAGTGGTAGGTCGCCTGATCGGCGTACGCGAGCACGTGGTGGACCCGGGCGGCGGTGGCGCTCCCCGCGCGCCGCGACCGGTCGCGGCGCTGGTGGTCGGCGGCGGCATCGCCGGCATGTCGGCGGCGGTGGTGCTGGCCGAGCGCGGAGTTGCGGTGACCGTGCTGGAGGCCGCGCCGCACCTCGGCGGCCGGCTCGGCGCCTGGCCGGAGGAGCTGCCCGACGGCGTCCAGCGCAACGAGCACGGCTTCCACGCGTTCTTCCGGCAGTACTGGAACTGGCGGTCGATCCTGCGCCGCGTCGACCCGGCGCTGGGCTTCCTCAAGCCGATCCCGGGGTACCCGATCCTGTCCGAGCAGTGGCCCACGGAGGAGTTCGGCAAGCTGCCGCCCGCGCCGCCGGCGAACCTGCTGGCGCTGCTGCTGCGCAGTCCGAGCCTGCGCCTGGCGGACCTGCGCACGATGGATCGGGACGCCGCGCTGCCGCTGCTCACCTACGACCCGGTGCGCACCTACGAGGAGTTCGACGAGCGCACTGCCGACGAGCTGCTCACCTCGCTGCGCCTGCCGGACCGGGCGCGGGCCATGCTCTTCGAGGTCTTCTCGCACTCGTTCTTCAACCACGAGGCGGAGATGTCGGCCGCCGAGATGATCGCGCAGTTCCACTTCTATCTGCTCGGCAACCCGGAGGGGCTGGCGTTCGACTGCCCGGACCGGGACTACGCGACGGCGATCTGGGAGCCGCTGACCCGGCACGTGGAGAAGCACAGCGGCCGGGTGCTGACCGGCGCTCCGGCGGCCCGGCTGGACCGTACCCCGGAGGGCTGGCGCGTCACCGGCGCGGACGGCGACGTCTGGGAGGCGCCGCACGTGGTGCTCGCGGTGGACCCGCCCGCGCTCGCCGCGCTGGTCGCCGCCTCGCCCGGCCTGGTCGCGGCGGCACCCGAGCTGGTGGCGCGGATGCCCGCGTTCGGCACACCCGGGCCGCCGTACGCGGTGGCGCGGTACTGGATGGACGGGGACGTCCGCCCGGACCGGGCGGTGTTCAGTGGCGTCTCCCGGCAGCCCACGCTGGACTCGGTGACGCTCTACCACCGGCTGGAGGACGAGCCCCGCCGCTGGGCCGAGCGGACCGGCGGCTCGGTGGTGGAGCTGCACGCGTACGCCTGCGAGCCGGACGTGCCGGCCGACGAGCTGGCCGCCCGGATGCTGCGGGAGCTGACCGCGCTCTGGCCGGAGGTGGCCGATCTGCGGGTACGCGAGTTGCGCGCCCGGGTCGAGGCGCTGGCCCCGGCGTTCACGCCTGGTAGCCACGCCGGGCGGCCGGGGGTGGAGACCGACGCGCCGGGCCTCTACCTGGCCGGGGACGGCATCCGCACGGAGTTCCCGAGCGCGTTGATGGAACGGTCGGCGGCCACCGGGATCATCGCGGCGAACCACATCCTGCGTGCCGAGGGGGCGGCGGCCGAGCCGGTCCGCTCGATCCGTCCGCGCGGCCTGCTGGCCGGCAGGGTGAACCCGAAACGGTCATAGGCGGGCAAAATCGCCTCTACGCTCGACTGATCCGGTGACACGGGAGGTCGGGCGGTGAGCACCGCGACGCGCGAGCGGCGCGACGAGGAGCACGGGACACCACGGGACGAGCGGACCGCGGTGGTCACCGCGCTGCGACTCGGCTGGTCGATGGCGGACGCCTACCACCACGCGCAGACCGCCGACCTGACCGACGGCGGGGACCGGCCGACGGTCGCGCCGCCGAAGCTGTCGAACCTGACCGAGCTGGCCGGGTGGCACCGGCTCGGCATGTACCTGGACGGCGTGGACGTGGCGCTGGCCCAGATCGCGCCGCTGACCCCGGCGGGCCGTACCGTGCCGTCCACCGCCGCCGCCCGCCGCGCCACCGGCGCCGACCGGGACCCGTTGCTGCGGGCGCTCGACGACCTCAACATCGACGTGCTGCGCTGGACGATGGCGACGGACCACCGGGTGGGTGTGGCGTACCGGCTCGGGCGCTCGCTCGCCGACACCGTACGGCGCGGCGACGCCGACCGGCTCCCGGGCCGGTTCGGTGGCCGGCACCTCCAGATCAGCAGGTGGCTGGACGAGCTGGCGAGCGTGCTGCCGCCGTACTCGGCCGCCGTGGTGCGCCGCTCGCTCGCCGCCTGGGCCACGGCTGTCGGCCGGGCCACCGTCGGCGACCCGGGCGAGGCCGGACTCGCCGACCTGGCCCGGGAGCTGCGCAACCAGGGCGACCTGTGGCAGGACGTGCTCACCGGTGGGCTGCATCCGCGCGACCTGCTGGACGAGGAGAACTGGGCGGTGATCGCCCGCAACGTCGTCATCCGGGACCGGAAGCTGGTGGCGCAGGCGGCCCGGGGCATCTTCTGGCCGGTGCTGGCACCACTGCTTGTGGTGCTGCTGGCGGTGGTGGGCGTCAGCGCCGCCGCGGCGGCCGGCTCCCCCACCACCCGGGCGGCGGTGGCGCTCGTCGGCCTCGGCGCCGGGCTCACCGCGATCTGGCGGTCGATCTCCACGCCGACGCTGTCGGTGGCCGCCGAGGTGAACCGTCCGCTGCTGGACAGCGAGCTGGTGGTGCAGATGACCGCCCGGATCGACCGGCCGCTCGCCGCCGCGCGAAGCGCCGGCCGGGCCGGACGGCAGCGGCGACCCACCGAGGACGGATCGAAATACGTTGGCCACGATTCCCGAATCGATCTACCGTGAGCGAGCAAGGTCAACCACCGTTCCAGGAGCCGTCGATGTCGCTGCGATACGCCACCACGATGACGTCGTGGCTGCTCGGCGACGGCTGCCGGGAACACGGTCCCTGGCCCGGAGGGCACGACTGACGCGCGTCGCGCGTCCCCGTCGTCGCCGCCCGGTCCCGTGGACCGGGCGGCTTTTTCGTCGCCGTACCGCCGATCGTGAAGGGAGAGCCCGGTGGACGCCGTCCTCGTCATAAACGCCGACCTCGGCCCGCTGCACCGGGTCACCGTCAAGCACGCGATCCGGATGCTCTGCCGCCGAGTCGCCGAGATCCACGAGGCCGAGCCGGACCGGGTGATCGGCGTCTTCCCGCTGCCGCGGGTGGTCCGCCTCGTCCGGTACGTGGTGACCCGCTGGCGGTTCAGCGCCGGCCCGGCCTGGTCGCGGGCCGGGGTGCTGGCGCGCGACCGGCGGCGGTGCGCCTACTGCGACGGCGCGGCCAGCACGATCGACCACGTCCTGCCCCGCTCGCGCGGTGGCCGGAACACCTGGGGGAACACCACCGCCGCCTGCTACGCGTGCAACCAGCGCAAGGGTGACCGGACCCCGGCCGAGGCGGGCATGCCGCTGCGGCGGGCTCCGGTGACGCCGAGCTGGGCCGCGCTGGCGCGGTGACGGACGGCCGGCGGGCACAGGGGGCGGTGTCGGGGGTACGCCCCGGCGCCGCGCCCGCCGGTCCCACCAGTGCGCCTACCTGTCGAGACGCCGGGCCAGCCCGTCGAGCAGGAGGTCCAGCCCGCCGCCGAACTCGTCCTCCGGTACGACCACGCCGGCGTCGCGCGCGGTCGCGGCGAGCAGGGGGAACTCGTCGCGGGGCAGCGCCGCGATGACAGTCGTGCCGGGCCCGGCCAGCGCGCCGAGGTGTTCCATCTGGATCGCGCCGACCACGTAGCCGAGCAGGGCGCGGAACGCGATCACCCGTCCGGTGCCGGTGAAGCCGGCCCCGGTCAGCACCGCGAGCACCGCCTCGCCCCAGCGCAGGATCGTCGGCGAGCGGTGCCGGTACGCAGGGAGCAACGGCACCACTGCCGGGTGGAGACCGACCGCGCGGCGTACCCGCTCGGCCAGGTCCCGGATGCCGTCCGCCCACGGGACGTCGGGCGGCGGGCGGGTGTCGACCGGTTCGAGGACCCGCTCGACGACGAGCGCTTCCAACTCGTCGCGGTCGGCGACGTAGCGGTAGAGGCCCATCGTGCTGGTGCCGAGCTGCGCGCCGACCGCGCGCATGGTGAGGCCGGCGAGGCCGTCCCGGTCGAGCACCGCGAGCGCCGCGTCGGCGAGCTGGGCCGGGGTCAGGGAACGGGGACGGGGCATGGCCTTGACAGCGTACAAGATACGCCTACGGTTGTAGGAGTACGTCGTACGCCTACAACGGGAGCGCGCATGGACGTCGTCACCCCTCGCCATCTCACCAGCGTGACCGGTGCCCAGGTCGCCCTGCCGGACCCGGACCGCCTGGTCCACCTCCAGTTCCGTCGCTTCGCCGGCTGCCCGGTCTGCAACCTCCACCTGCGCTCGATCGTCCGCCGGCACGCCGAGATCGAGGCGGCGGGCGTACGCGAGGTGGTGCTCTTCCACTCCCCCGCCGACGAGTTGCGCGAGCACGTCGCCGACCTGCCGTTCGCCGTGGTGGCCGATCCGGACCGGCGGCTCTACCGGGAGTTCGGGGTGGAGTCGGCGCGGCGGTCGCTGCTCGACCCGCGCGCCTGGCTGCCGATCCTGCGCGGCGTGGCGATCAGCACCTGGTACATCCTGCGCGGACGGGAGCGGTCGCCGTCCCTTACGCCGCACGGCGGCCGCTTCGGGCTGCCGGCCGACTTCCTGATCGCGCCGGACGGGCGGGTGCTCGCCGAGAAGTACGGCGAACACGCCTCCGACCAGTGGTCGGTGGACGAACTGCTGGCCCAGGTCAGCCGGAGCCGGTCGGCGCGGTGACCGCTGGATCGCCGGTCGGGACGTACCCGCCGAGGGGTGCCGGGCAAACGGCGGTCAGTGGGCGGTCGGCGGGGTCCAGCCGAAGCGCGGCGGGCGGCGCTCGTTCATGGCCGCCACCCCCTCGCGGGCCTCGCCGCTGTCCCGCACCTGGCCGTGCCACCAGGCCAGCCGGTCGGCGTCGGCGCGCCCGTCGACGATCTCCTTCGCGGCGGCCACCGTGAGCCGGGAACGCTCGGCGATGGTGGCGGTCAGCGTTGTCACCCGCCCGGCCAGCTCCCCGGCCGGCAGCACCTCGTCCACCAGGCCGATCCGCAACGCCCGCTCGGCGTCGACCAGCTCGCTGCTGAACAGCAGGTGCTTGGCGGCGGACGGACCGACGAGCGCGGCCAGCCGCCGCGTGGTCGGCGCCGGGTAGACCAGGCCGAGCCGGGCCGGGGGTACGCCGAACCGGGCCTCCGCCGAGGCCAGCCGCAGATCGCAGGCGACGGCGAGCTGGCAGCCGCCGCCCACGCAGGCACCCTCGATCGCGGCCACAGTGGGACGGCCGAACGCGGCGAGCCGTTCCTCGGCGGCCACCGCGATGCTGCCGTCTCCGGCGGCCAGCAGCTCGTCCAGGTCGCCGAGGTCGGCCCCGGCGCAGAACGTGCCGGCCGCGCCGGTGAGCACCAGCACCCGTACCGCCGGGTCGGCCTCCAGGCCGTCGAGCAGCACCGGGAGCTGCCGCCACATGGCCGGGGTCATGGCGTTGCGCCGGGCCGGGTTGTGGATGACCACGGTTGCCACCGGGCCGTCCACCCTGACCGTGAGTTCCGCGTCGGACATGGTGCGACCGTAACGGGCGGGGCCCGGCGGCCACCCGCGTGGGGTGGCCGCCGGGCCCCGGGGTCGGGCGGTCAGGTCAGGTCAGGAGACGTTGACAGCGGTGTCGTCGAGCACGAACGACGTCTGCAGGGAGACGTCCTCGGTGCCGGTGAACTTCAGCGTGACGGTCTGCCCGGCGTACGACGCCAGGGAGAACGACTTCTGGCTGTAGCCGCTGGCCTTGTTCAGGTTCGAGTAGGTCGCCAGCGTGGCCAGCACCGAACCGGAGGAGTTGAGCACCTGCACGTTCAGCTTGTCGTACTGGACGCTGCTGGTGGTCTCGGCCGAGTCGATGTGCAGCCAGAACGAGAAGGTGTACGTGGAGCAGCCGCTCGGCAGGCTGACCGACTGCGACAGCGAGTCGGTGCGGGTGGTGCCGTAGCCGTTGAGCCAGGCGTTCCACGTACCGGTGCGGGTCGGCTGGCCCTGCGAGCCGTACTGGCCGATCACGCCGGAGGTGGAGGTCCAGACCGTGTTGCCGGACTCGAAGCCCGGGTTGCCGAGCTTCTGGCCCGCGCCGGTGCAGCCGCCGCCGGTGCCGTTCACCGTCAGCGAGAACGTGGCGGTCTTCGTGCCGGACGCCGCGCTGCCGGTGACGGTCACCGAGTAGGTGCCGGTCGGCGTGCTGGAGCTGGTGGAGATGGTGAGCGTGGACGAGCCGCCCGAGGTCACCGAGGAGGGGCTGAACGACGCGGTGGCGCCGGTCGGCAGGCCGGACGCGGAGAACGTCACGGTCTGCGCGCTGCCGTTGGTGGTGGCCGTGGCGACGGTGGCGGTGACCGAACCGCCCGCGGTGACCGACCCGGCGGTCGGCGAGAGCGAGACGGAGAAGTCGTTGCCGGTGGAGCTGCACGGCGCGTCGTTACCGGCGACGTTCACCGCGGTCCAGGCGGCCTGGACGGTCTTGTACTCGGTGGAGCAGTTGCCGTACAGGTCGGTGGCGGCCCGCAGGGTGTACGCGCGGGCGGTGTTGGCCGGGTTGCTGGTGTTGACGTACGAGGTGTTCGAGGTGAAGTACACGTCGAGCGCCCGGTACCAGATCTTCTCCGCCTTGGTGCGGCCGATGCCGGTGACCGCCGGGGCCGAGCCGCAGACCGGCGAGGTGCCGTACGCGGTGGCGCCGGTGCCCTCGGCGAGGTTGAAGAAGAAGTGGTTGCCGACGCCGGAGGAGTAGTGCACGTCCTTGTTCTTCGTGCTGGTGGACCAGCAGGAGTCGGACGAGCCGTCCAGCGACGGGTTGTACATGTAGCGCAGCGGCGTACCGTTGCCGTTGATGTTGATCTTCTCGCCGACCTGGTAGTCGCCCGGGTCGCTCGGCGCGGCGGCGTAGAACTCCACCATGTTGCCGAAGATGTCGCTGGTGGACTCGTTCAGGCCACCGGACTCACCGGAGTAGACCAGCCCGGCCAGCGCCTCGGTGACGCCGTGGCTCATCTCGTGGCCGGCGACGTCCAGCGAGACCAGCGGGCGGGAGTTGCCCGAGCCGTCGCCGTAGGTCATCTGGGCCCCGTCCCAGAAGGCGTTGACGTAGTTGTTGCCGTAGTGGACCCGGCTCGGCACGCCCTGGCCGTTGCCGAAGATGCCGTTGCGGCCGTGCACGTTCTTGAAGTAGTCGAACGTCTTGGCGGCGCCGAAGTGGGCGTCCACGGCGGCCGACTGCCGGTTCGAGGTGGCGCCGTTGCCCCACGCGTTGTCCGCGTCGGTGAACGTGGTGCAGGYGGAGGTCCCGTTGTTCATGTCGCAGGTACGGCCGTTGCCGCGTACCGGGTCGATCATCTGGTACGTGCTGCCGGAGAGCGTGGTGTCGATGGTGACCGAGCCGGTGTAGATGCCCTGGCCGGTGCCGGCCACCGTCTCGATCTCGTCGTACGAGCCGATCACCTTGCCGGTGGTGGCGTCGGTGACGACGTGCAGCTTCGACGGGGTCTGCTTGTCCGCCTTCCAGCCCGTCGCGACGGTCTCCCAGGCGAGGCGGCCCTTGCCGCTGCTGGCGTCGATGAACAGCTCCGGCGTGCCGACCGAGGTGAGCGAGCCGGAGAACGTCTTGCGGGCGCTGGCCTTGGCCGCCTCCGCGCCGACCTTCGCGGTGGTGCTCAGGGTCAGCGGGGCGTCGAGGCTGACCGACGCGCTGGTCATGGTGCCGTTGGGGGCGGTGTGGATGACGAAGTCACCGCCGTACACCCGGAGACCCTGATAGGTCCGGCTGTACCGGGTGTGCGCCGCCCCGGAGGGGTCGACCTTGGTGCGGACGGCCTGATAGGCCTCACCGCCGGCGCCCTTGACGACGCCGGGGTTGGCGCGCAGCAGGCTCGCGGCCTTGGCCGCGGCCGAGGTCTCGGGGCTGGGGGCGGTTGGCGCTGCCGCTTGCGCCGAGGTGGTGACGCAGGCCAGCACGCTGCTGGTGAGCAGCGCTGCGCTGACGGCGGCGACGGATCTTTTCACGGGCCCTCCTGGAAGGCGAATGTTGTGACGGGGGTAGTCACTGATGTAGATATAGCGATACATCGACGAACGTGAAAGAGGCTGGCGGGAACCCGCCGGAGACACTGACCGAACGGATGAGGAGGACCGGTGGACCGGAACCGGGTGGTCCCGTCGCGCGTCCGAACCGGTATGAGAGCTGCCCCCGCCGTGGCGGCCGTCGCCGCCCTTCTCGTCCCGCTCGCCGGCTGCGCCCGCACCGACGCGCCACCCGTCGTCACGGACGGGCCCTCGCCGCTGGCCACCGAGGTCGTGCTCGTGAAGTCGGGCGGCATCGCCGGGCTGACCGACACCGTCCGGGTCGGGCCGGACGGCCACTGGACCCGCACCGACCGCGCCGGCGCCTCCCGAGAGGGGCAGCTCGCCGCGGAGAAGCTCACCCGGCTGCGGCAACTCGCGGCCGACCCCCGGCTGGCCGCCGAAGCCGCCGTCACCGCGCCGGCGACCATGTGCGCCGACGCGTTCAGCTACCGGCTCACCGTCGGGCCCAACCAGGTCAGCTACGTGGACTGCCCGCCGCAGGCCACGCCGCCCGCCGTCACCGCGCAGGTGGTGGACCTGCTCAACGGCGCCACAGGCTGACCGGCGCCGACTTCAAACCCGTTCCGGCTGTGACATCGGCCTATGGCCGGCCGGCCGGCGGCGGGGCCAGCATGGAAGGCATGACTCGCGCACTCATCGCCCTGACCAGTCACTCCGAGCTGGGCCGCACCGGCCGCTCGACCGGCTACTACGTCGGCGAGGCCGCCGAGCCGTGGGAGGTGTTCCGGGCCGCCGGCTACGACGTCGACCTGGTCTCCGTGGCCGGCGGCGAGCCGCCGGTCGACGGGCGGGACGAGAACGACAGCACCCAGAACGACTTCCTCGCCACCGCCGGCGTCACCGACACCCCGAAGGCCGCCGACGTCGACCCGGCCGGGTACGACGTGATCCTCTTCGCCGGCGGTCACGGCACCATGTGGGACTTCCCCGACGACCCCGACCTGGCCCGGATCGCCCGCTCGGTCTACGAGCGCGGCGGTGTGGTGGCCGCCGTCTGCCACGGCCCGTCGGCGCTGGTGAACCTCACGCTCACCGACGGCTCACGGCTCGTCGCCGGCAAGCGGGTCGCCGGGTTCACCAACAGCGAGGAGGCGGCCGTCGGCCTCACCGACGAGGTGCCGTTCCTGCTCGCCGACAAGCTCACCGAGGCGGGCGCGCAGCACGTGCCGGCGCCTGACTTCACCGAGCACGTGGTGGTCGACGAGCGGCTGGTCACCGGCCAGAACCCGCAGTCCGCCCGCGCCGTCGCCGACGCCGTGGTGAAGCTGATCGCCTGAGCGCCGGATCAGAACCGGTAGTCGTCGGGCAGGCCGGTGGCGCGCAGCTCGGGTGGCAGGTGGGCGACGTCGTTCAGCGCGACGAGCGTCGGCGGGCCACCCGAGCTGTAGCGGATCACGGTGAGCCCGCAGTTCTGGTGGTTGAGCCCGATCCAGCGGTGCGGCGGCGCCTCCAGCGCGTGCAGCACCAGCCAGGCGACCAGGAAGTTGTGGGTGACGACCAACTCGCGTACGTCACCCTCCGCGGGGGCGGCGGCGAACCGCGCCACCGCCTCCGCGGTCACACGCGGTCCGTCGCGCCGCTCCCGCTCGGTGAACCCGGCCAGGAACTCCGCGTACCGCTCGGGCAGGCCGGCCGGGTCGGTGTCGTGCGGCACGTGGTCGCCGGCGCGGTCGTCCTCGCGTACCGGAACACCCGGCAGCGACGCCGCGACCAACGCGGCGGTCTCCGCGGCCCGGCGGGCCGGCCCATGGTGTACGGCGGCGAAGCGCGTGCCGCGCAGCCGTTCACCCAGCAGCGTCGCCTGCCGCCGGCCGCGCTCGGACAGGCCGGTGTCGGCCTCCTCCTCCGCGCGGTCCTGCTCGCCGTGGCGGACCAGGTAGAGCAGGCGGCTGGGCATCGGCGCCTCCACGGTCGGGGACCGCGAGACTAGCCCGCCGCCGCGCCGTTCACTGCCCCTGGCGCATCTGCCCGATCCGGATCCGGTTGCCGAACGGGTCGCGGATGCCGAAGTCGATCCCGTACGGCCGGTCGGTCGGCTCGTCGGTCACCTCCACACCCTTCGCGACCAGATCCGCGTACGTCTTGTGCGCGTCGTCGGTGGTGAAGAAGAGGAACCCGCCCGCGGCGCCCTTGGTCAGCAGCTCCCGGACCTGCTCGGCGGTCTTCGGGTCCAGCGCCGGCGGGCCCGGCTTCTCCAGCAGGATCTCCCGGCCCGGGTCCCCCGGCACGTTCACGGTGAGCCAGCGCATGAAGCCGAGGTCCTGGTCGGTGCTGACCTCCAGGCCCAGCTTCCCGACGTAGAAGTCGAGCGCCTCGTCCTGGTCGAGCACGTAGATCTGCGAGCGGGAAGTCGAAGTCATCGTCATGCCGACGACGCTAGAGCAGCGGCCTGACCTGCTGCTTATCCAAAACTGCTCGGTCTGGTCCAGGACTTGGCGAAGCAGCTCGGCACGTCCGGCAGCGCGGCCCGGCGACGCCGGAAGGCCGAGGGCGACGCACCGACGATGCCGTGGAACGTCCGGCTGAACGTGCCGAGGCTGTTGAAGCCGACGGCGAGGCAGATGTCGGTGACGTCGCGGTCGGTCTCCAGCAGCAGGGCCATGGCCCGCTCGACCCGGCGGCGTTGCAGGTAGCGGTGCGGGGTCTCGCCGAAGGTGGCCCGGAAGGTACGGATGAAGTGCGCCTCGGACACGTGGGCGATCCGGGCCAGCGCGGCGATGTCCAGCGGCTGCGCGTACGCCCGGTCCATCGCGTCCCGGGCCCGCAGCATCGCCCGATTGGACTCCTCGACCGCTCTGCTCACGCCGTCCCCCCGCTGGCCAGCGTACCGAGACGTCGATCGTCAGCACGGCCGAGGCGCCCTGACCCGTGCCACCCGTTGTCGGCCGCCCCGCCCGGTGGAAGACACCGTCCGGGGCGGCCCTGGTGTGCGCGCTGCTGTCATCCGGCCCGAGCGACGGCTCCTGCGATCACGAGGCGCAGGTGTTGAGCATGCTCTGCAGCGCGGACTTCTCGGATGACTGGAGCGTCAGGCCCCAGTTGTACTTCACGGTGATCCACATCTTGCTGTAGGTGCAGCGGTACGACGTCAGGGGCGGCTGCCACGTCGAGGGGTCCTGATCGCCCTTGGCCTGGTTGACGTTGTCGGTGACCGCGATCAGTTGCGGGCGGGTCAGATCGTTGGCGAAGCTCTGCCGGCGGCTCGTCGTCCAGGAGTTGGCTCCTGACCGCCACGCCTCCGCCAGGGGCACGACGTGGTCGATGTCGACGTCGGAGGCGGCGTACCAGGTCGCACCGTCATAGGGGCTGTACCAGCGGCCTGAGGTGGCGGCGCAGGAGCTGCTGACCACGACGGACGAGCCGTCCCGCTTGAGGACCTGCTCGCGGGTGTTGCAGGTTCCGGTGATGGTGATCCAGTGGGGGAACAGGTCCCGCGAGTAGCCGGACATTGAGCCCTGTGCGGCCACTGTCAGCGCGTTGAGCTGCGACTGCGCCGTCGCCTGGGAGGGGATGCCGGGCGGGGTGGCCGAGGCCGGCTGGCCGTTCACGGCGGCGAGAACAGCGCCCGCGAGGGCGGCGACAGTGATCGCGGCGGCACGGCGCCAGGCACGCGGGGTGAGGGTGACGGGCGTGATCGGCATGACGGCGACCTTTCGTCGAGGAAAGTGACAGCAACCTTCCCTGACGATCATGTCCATCGATCATCGTCCCTGTAAAGTACAGCTGTCCGGTTGTCGAGCATCGAGCCGCCCCGCACCGCCGACGCGCCGACTCCGCCGGCGTCACTCAGGGCAGCGGCGGCGTGACGGTCGCCGTGGCCCTGACCGTGGTGGGCGTGACCGGCATGTTCCTCACGGACCAGGGCAGGTCAGCTGACCTGCGGTGTTGTCGGCATCTTGTCCGGAGTGCGAGGTACAGGTCCGTTAGCTGCCGTCCACCGGGTCGTCGTACGGCGGCGACACCTCGTCGTTCCAGGAACGTTTCACGTAACCGCCGGTGAGATCTTGGAGCCGTAGGTTGACCTCGATCAGGGTGTTGATTTCCTGGAGCACCTCGTCGAGATCGTCGAACGTGACCTGGAACCGGCGGTCGTAGGCGGCCATCTCGGGGATGCCATAGTCCTCGGCGACCTCAGCGGCCTCAGCGACAATCCGTGGCCCCGCGTCGAAGGTCACCTCCAGCTGGGGACCATCGGACCATTGGACGGTGAATCGGTCGCTCTCCTCGGCCACCACCATCGACTTCAGGCGCTGCACGGCGTCGGCAAGGGTGAGGGACCCGGTGAAGTAGACCCGGAACCCATCGCGCGGCCAGAGGTGAGACGAAACGGGATCGTCCAACAGCAGATCGACCGCGGCGTCGATCCTGGACTCAGCTTCGGTCAGCGGCACACCCAGTTGCGAAACATGGGCGACCAGGCCCGTCGCGTCCGCTACCACGTGCCCGATCCGATACATGGTCCGGACGAGCCCTTCAGCATCCACGTCACTGCCACTGTGCCAGAACGGCAGATTGATGGCCGTCTCACCGGACCGGTAGCGCACCGTAATGCCGCTGGGCTGGTGCGTCAGCGTGCGGCTCGGGCCGTCCTCGCCCAGAACCACCTCGCCGACGACGTCCCGTACGCCGGAAACGATGGCGTCCCATGCCTGCGAGTCGGACGGCTCACCCGCACCCTTCCGTTCGCCGTCCGACGCCTTCAGCGAGGGCTGTCCGACGGGCTCGGTTAGCAGGATGAGATCAAGAGTCATGGCCGTCAGGCTAGGGCCTGTGACGGGCGGTCGTGACCCTCGTTGCTGTCATCAGGCCAGATCGCAGCGGCTGCCGCCGCGAAATGCCTGATGGAATTGGAGCCCCCGGCCGGGATCGAACCGGCGACATCTCGCTTACAAGGCGAGTGCTCTGGCCAGCTGAGCTACAGGGGCGCGTGCGTCGGGCTCAGCATAGCGACTGAGCCCCGGAAATCCCGCCTCGCAGGGCTCCCGAGCACGGAAAACGTCGGCATCCCGACCGGTGCGGCCGATGGATCATCGCCCGGGCGCGCTCCCAGCGGGGAGATTGATGCCTCGCAGTGCCCTGCTGACCGTTATGCGTATGCCGTCCATCCCATCCGGAGAACCACGTCTTGGCACGATCGCGAAAGCCGTTTACCGTGCAGTGACACGGACGACACTCCGGCGGGCTTCGGCTGCCTGAGCGACGACCCCGTTGGCCGGTGCCTTGGGCGCCGGTCGCTCCTTCACTCGGATCGTCCGGCACGTTCCTGCCGGTGAAAGGAAGCGCTCCATCATGGCTACGGTCACCTACGCGAAGGCGTCCCGGATCTACCCGGGCACCGAGCGCCCCGCCGTCAACCAGCTCGACCTCCAGATCGGTGACGGGGAGTTCCTCGTCCTGGTCGGTCCGTCCGGCTGCGGCAAGTCCACCAGCCTCCGGATGCTCGCCGGCCTGGAGGACGTCGACGACGGCGCGATCTACATCGACGACCGCGACGTCACGCACCTCCCCCCGAAGGCCCGCGACATCGCGATGGTCTTCCAGAACTACGCCCTCTACCCGCACATGACGGTGTACGAGAACATGGCGTTCGCGCTCAAGCTGCGCAAGACCTCGAAGTCGGAGATCGACCGGCGGGTCAAGGAGGCGGCCGGGCTGCTCCAGCTGGAGGAGTTCCTCAGCCGCAAGCCGAAGGCGCTCTCCGGTGGTCAGCGCCAGCGTGTCGCCATGGGCCGCGCGATCGTCCGCGAGCCGCAGGTCTTCCTCATGGACGAGCCGCTGTCGAACCTCGACGCCAAGCTGCGTGTCCAGACCCGTACCCAGATCGCCTCGCTGCAGGCGAAGCTGGGCGTCACCACCGTGTACGTCACCCACGACCAGGTCGAGGCCATGACCATGGGTCACCGGGTGGCGGTCATGCTCGACGGCGTGCTCCAGCAGGTGGACACCCCGCGGGCGCTCTACGACACCCCGGCCAACGTCTTCGTCGCCGGCTTCATGGGCTCCCCGGCCATGAACATCAAGACGGTGAAGCTGACCGAGCAGGGCGGCGCGTTCGCCGAGATGATCGTGCCGCTGACCCGCGAGCAGGTCCAGGCGGCCAGCGCCGAGGGCGGCGACGGCAAGGTCACCGTCGGCTTCCGGCCGGAGGACTGCGACCTGGTCAGCCCGTCCGAGGGCGGCATGCCGGTGGTGGTCGAGCTGGTCGAGGACCTGGGCTCCGACGCCAACGTCTACGGCCACGCCGCGCTGGAGGGCCACAACGAGCGGTTCGTGGTCCGTACCGACCGGCGCAGCATGCCGAACATGGGTGACACCGTGTTCGTCAAGCCGCGTACCGGCCGCAGCCACGTCTTCCACTCCGCCACCGGCCAGCGGATCTGACGTACCCGAGAAAAGGGGCGGCCCGCCACGGCGGACCGCCCCTTTTTCGTACTCTCGATCAAACCTCGACGGACCGGCGGCGCGCGACCTCGGCCAGCGTGACGGCGGCGGCGACGCTCGCGTTGAGCGACTCCACGTCGGAGACCATCGGGATGCTGACGGTCAGGTCGCAGGTCTCGCCGACCAGGCGGGACAGGCCGCGCCCCTCCGAGCCGACCACCACGACGAGCGGGCCGACGGCGGCCTCCAGGTCGTACAGGTCGGTCTGCCCGTCGGCGTCCAGGCCGACCACGACGAAGCCGGCGTCCTTGCACGCCTTGAGCGACCGGGTCAGGTTGGTGACCTGGGCGACGGGCACGCGCGCGGCCGCGCCGGCGCTGGTCCGCCAGGCGGTCGCGGTGATCCCGGCGGCACGCCTTTCGGGTACGAACACACCCTGCGCGCCGAACGCGGCGGCCGACCGGATGACCGCGCCGAGGTTGCGCGGGTCGGTGACGCCGTCCAGCGCGACGAGCAGCGGGGCGGCCTGTTCCAGCGCGGCGGCCACCAGGTCGTCGAACGGCTCGTAGGCGAACGGCGGCACCTGGAGGCCGACGCCCTGGTGCAGCACCCCGCCGGTCATCCGGTCCAGCTCGGCGCGGCTGACCTCCAGGATCGCGATGCCCCGGTCGGCGGCGGTACGGACGATCTCCTTGACCCGGTCGTCGACGTCGATGCCCTGCGCGGTGTAGAGGGCGGTCGCCGGCACCTGGGTGCGCAGCGACTCCAGCACCGGGTTGCGCCCGACCAGCAGCTCGGGGCTGTCCTTCGCCGGGTTGGCCTTGCGGCCCGGCGCGACCCGGGGGCCGCCCCGGCCGGCCGGCTTTCCGCCCCGCCCCTTCGTCGTGGGCGTGCCCCGGCCACCGCCCTTGCCCCAGGTGGTGTCCTTGGTGCCGGGCTGGCCGATCTTGGGGGCGCGGCCCTCCTCGGCGGCGGCGCGGCGCTCCTTCTCCTGCTTCCAGGCGGTGCGCTGGGGCAGCTTCTCGGTGCCCGAGTACGCCTTGTGCCACGGCCGCTCGTCGGCGGGCAGCGTGCGCCCACGCCCGGCGAGGGAGTCCTTGTTCTTGCCGCCGGTGCCCTTGGGGGCGCCCGCCTTCGGTGCCAGTCGCCGGCCTCGGCGCTGTGAGTTGCCGGCCATCAGTCCTGCTCTCCAATAGTCCAACGCGGGCCCTGGGGGGTGTCCTCGACGACCACGCCGGCCTGCTTGAGCTGGTCGCGTACGGCGTCGGCGGCGGCCCAGTCCTTGCGGCCGCGGGCCTGCGCGCGCTGCTCCAGGGCCAGCGCGATCAGGGAGTCCACCACGCCGCGCAGGTCGTCCGTGCGGCCGCCGCCGGTCCAGGCCGGGTCCAGGGGGTCGACGCCGAGGATATCCAGCATCGCCCGGGTGGAGGCGAGCGTCGTGCGGACGGTCACATCGTCACCGGCGGTCAGCGCGGTGTTGCCGTCGCGGACCACCTCGTGCAGCGCCGCGAGCGCCGCCGAGGTGTTGAGGTCGTCGTCCATCGCGGCGACGAAAGCGGCCGGCAGGTCGCCGGGCCGGCCGCCGCCGACCCGCTCGGCCGCCCGCTGCACGAAGCCCTCGACCCGCCGGTACGCGACGGCGGCCTCGCGCAGCGCGTCCTCGGAGTAGTCGATGCGGGACCGGTAGTGCGCGGCGACGTAGTAGTAGCGCAGCTCCACCGGGCGCACCCCGAGCGAAGCCACGTAGTCGAGGTCGAGCGTGTTGCCCAGCGACTTGCCCATCTTGGTGCCACCGATGCCGAGCAGGCCGTGGTGCACCCAGTAACGCGCGAACGGCAGGTCGGCGGCCTGCGACTGGGCGATCTCGTTCTCGTGGTGCGGGAACGTCAGGTCGAGCCCGCCGCCATGGATGTCGAACTCGGGGCCCAGGTAACGCCAGCACATGGCCGAGCACTCGATGTGCCAGCCGGGCCGGCCACGACCCCACGGCGACGGCCACGAGGCGTCGGCCGGCTCGTCCGGCTTGACGCCCTTCCAGAGCGCGAAGTCTCGCGGGTCCCGCTTGCCCCGGTCGGGGGCGTCACCGGCCGGCTGCATGTCCGCCGGGGACTGGCCCGACAGCGAGCCGTACGCCGGCCAGGAGGCCACGTCGAAGTAGACGTCGCCGGAGCCGTCGGTGGCCGGGTAGGCGTGACCGGTCTCGATCAACCGGGCGATCAGCTCGTGCATCTCCGGGACGTGCCCGGTGGCCCGCGGCTCGTACGTCGGCGGGAGCACGTTGAGCGCCCGGTAGGAGGCGGCGAGGATCTGCTCGTTGGTGTACGCGATCGACCAGAACGGCCGGTCCTGCTCCATCGCCTTGGCCAGGACCTTGTCGTCGATGTCGGTCAGGTTGCGGATGAACGTGACCTCGAAGCCCTTGTCGAGCAGCCAGCGGCGCAGCACGTCATAGTTGACGCCGGAGCGAAGGTGGCCGATGTGTGGCGGGGCCTGGAGCGTGAGACCACACAGGTAGACCCCCACCTTGCCGGCTTCCCGCGGGACGAAGTCCCGCACCGATCGGGTGGCGGTGTCATACAGGCGTAGCGTCACCTCACAAGGGTAGCCGTCCGCACATTTCGAGGTTGGCCGGAGCCGGGTCGTACGCTGCGTGCTGTGGACACGGCGGCGCGCACGGGAGAGACCGCACAGACCCTGGACCGGGGTCTGCGCCTGCTGCACCTCGTCGCGGACGCGCCGGGCGGGCTCACCGTCACCGAGGCGGCGCACCGGCTGGGCATCGGACGCGCCGCTGTCTACCGGCTGGTCGGCGCGCTGACCGGCCACGGCATGCTCCGGCGCGACGGCGAGGGCCGACTGCGCATCGGCGTGGGCGTGCTGCACCTGGCCCGCCGCGCCCAGCCGCTGCTCGCCGAGGGCGCGCTGCCGGCGCTGCGCCGCCTCGCCGAGGGCACCGGGGCGACGGCCCACCTGACCGTGGTCGAGGGCGGCGAGGGGGTGGCGCTCGCGGTGGTCGAGCCGAGCTGGACGTCCTTCCACGTGGCGTACCGGACCGGCACCCGGCACCCCCTGGAGCGGGGCGCCGCCGGCCGGGCCGTGCTGGCCGGGCGGGCCGGCGATCCGGGGCCGGTGAGCACCAGCGGTGAGCTTCAATCAGGCGCGTACGGGGTGGCGGCGCCGGTGCTGGGTGTGCCCGGCCTGGAGGGCAGCGTCGGGGTGGTGTCGCTGACCCCGCTCGACGTGGCGGACATCGGCGCCCAGGTGACGGCCGCCGCCGAGGCGGTCGCCACCGCGCTCTCCTGACCCGCGCGCGCCCTTTACGCCAGCTCGGCGCGAGGTGGCTGCATCAAGCGGCCCGGACACCACCACCTCCCCGAGGTGGAGTGGATCATCCACAGGCCAAGGGTCATAGCACGCGGACAGGCCGCGCGGGGGTTGTCCACAGGGCGCGAAGGGCGGCACGGCTGCGGCTGTCCACAGGGGTATCGATCTCGACCCGTGCGCCGCCACGCTCGTCACATGCCACCTCATCCTCATCGCCCACCGGAGCTGGCCTGGCAGGTCTTCCGGGGCTCGGAAGCGATCCGGCACGGGCTGCTGTCCCGGCATCATCTGCGCGGCGCGTCCTGGGTCCGGCTCCGGCAGGACGTCTACGCCGACGCGCGGCTCGACCGCGACCACGCGCTGGCCTGCCGCGCGGCGCTGCTGCGCCTGCCACCCGGCGCGGCAATCGCCGGCCCTTCGGCGGCCTATCTGCACGGGGTCGAGCACGCCGCAGGCTTCACCGACGACGTGCACGTCCTGCTGCCGGCCACGGTCCGGGCCGACTCCCAGCCGGGTGTCCGGGTGCACCACGCCCCGATGTCGAGCACCCGCAGCGGCCTCCTGGTCCCCGTCGGCGCCGCCACACCCGCGCGCACGAGCCCACCCGACGGCACGAGCCCATCCGCAGGCACACGCCCTGCCACCGGCACCAGGTCGCCCGTAGCAGCACCGCCTGCGGCGGGCCGCCTCCCGGGCACACCGGGCCGGACCAGATCGCCGGATCCGGCCCACCCCCACAACCGCCCCGGACCGCCCGGCCCGACCGACCCGCAGAACTCAGCCGCATCGAGCCCGTTCGCAGAGTCGTCCCCCGGCGCGGCGTTGACCCTGGCCGGGCCGCCGCCACGCACCGAGCCGGCCGCCTGTGCCTGGGAGACAGCGGTCTGGGCCGATCCGGTGAAGGCGGTCGGCATCATCGACGGGCTGCTGCGTACCGGTTCGGTGAACCGGTCGGCGCTGGCGAGCGAGGCGGCCCGGAACGCCTGCCGACCCGGTGGGCGGCGGGCGGCGTGGGTGTTCGGCCTGACCGACGGGCTGGCCCAGTCCCCGCCCGAGTCCCACCTGCGGGTCCGTCTCGCCCTCGCCGGCCTGCCCCGCGCGGTGGCCCAGTATCCGGTGCGGGTGTCGACCGGCCTGATCCTGCACCCCGACCTGGCCTGGCCGGAGTTCCGGGTCGCGGTCGAGTACGACGGTCAGTGGCACTCCGACGCGGACCGGATGCACCTCGACCGGCGGCGGCTCAACCAGCTCGTCGCGGCCGGCTGGCTGGTGCTGCACGTGACCGGCCGCCGCCTGCGCAAGGAGTTCCCCGACCTGGTGCGTGAGATCCGCGCCGCACTGGTGGCCCGGGGGTGGCGCCCGTGACACCCGCCGGAACGCCGAGGTGGCGGCGTCCGGGTGATCCGGACACCGCCACCTCGGGGAAACGGTCGTTACGGTCGTACGTTCGGCTTGACCGGGGTCTTCACCGCGGCGTAGGCGTCGACGATGCCGTAGCCGTAGAAGCCGTTGAAGTTCAGCGAGCCCGCGCAGTACGCGTCGAACTCGGCGCTCCGGCCCTCGTTGGTGTAGCTCTGCAGCCGCGGCTCCGGGCAGGCGTGCTCGGCCGCCGTCCGGTAGAGGTGCTGCTCGACCAGGTTCGGCGCCATGCCGTAGCCGTTGCGGCCCTCCTTCTTGCCGTGCTTGCTGACGATCAGCGCCGCCACGCCCGAGACGTGCGGGGACGCCATCGAGGTGCCCTGCAGGTAGGTGTAGTAGCCACACTCACCCTTCGCGGTGCACTGCTTGAACACCGAGTTCTCGAAGCCGGCGACGATGTTGCCGTTCTCGTCGACCGACCCCTCCTCCTGGAGCACCTTCTTCGGGTACGTGGAGAGAATCATGTTGGCGTCGGTGCGGTACGTGTCGGTGCCGAAGCCGTCCCGGAACCAGCCACCCGGCGCCGCCACCGAGATCTGCTCGGTGCCGTAGTTCGAGTAGTCGGACTTCTTGCCGGACGGCCCGACCGCCGACACGCCGATCACGTGCGGGCCCTCGACCGGCAGGTCCCAGCAGGTCGCGTTGTCGATCGGGCGCGGGTACGGGTCGGCGCCGTAGTCCGGGCTGCTCACGTCGGTGCGCGGCGCGCCCAGGTCCTCGTGGTTGTTGCCGAGCGAGCCGACGAGCGTGACGCCCTTGCGGTGCGCGAAGTTGAGCGCCCGCTTCATGGCCTCGATGACGGTGCGCTGCTCGGCCTGCGCCTCCGGCGAGTCGGCCGGGTTGGCGGTGCAGTTGTAGAGCCACGGGTCGACGTAGAAGGACATGTTGACCACGTCCAGGCCGGAGCGGCCCGCGTGCACCAGGGCGTTGACCACCGGGTTGAGGAAGAAGTAGCCGCTGTCCTGGCCACCCTTCAGCTCGACCAGGGAGACGTTCGGGGCCACGCCGGACAGGCCGAAGCCGTTGGCGGCGGCGCCGATGGTGCCGGCCACGTGGGTGCCGTGCCCGCCGTCGTCGGTGCCGACCGGGTCGAGGCAGCTGGCCACCTCGCACGGGCCGTCGACCTCGGGGATGTCCGGGGCGAAGTTGCGCGACAGTGCCCAGTTGAAGTTCGGTGCCAGGTCGGGCTGGCTGGCGTCGACGCCGGTGTCCAGGATGCCGACGGTCACCCGGCGGTCACCCGGCTCGATCTTGCGGGCCTTGTCGGCCCGGATCATGTCCAGACCCCAGAGCTTGTCGTCGAGCGGGTCCATCTTCTTGCCGTTGTTCTTGGCGGCCTTGCCCTTGGTCGCCGCGGCGGCCAGCAGGTGCTCCTGCTCGACCCGGTCCAGCTTCGGCTTGCGGCCGATCGCCTTCTCCTCGGCCGCGCCGACCAGGGCGCCGGCGGCGGTGGCCCGGCTGGCGAAGTCCGCCCGGTCGCTCGTGACCTGGAAGAGGCCGACATCGTCGGTACGGGCGACGACAGTGCCGCCGGCGGCGGTGATCGCGGCGATCGCGGCGTCGGTGGACACACCGCTCTCGGCCAGCACGGTGAAGGTCCGGGTGTCCGACGGCGCGGCGTTCGCCGGGATCCCCAGGCCGGTCACCGTGAGTGCCAGCGAAGCCGCAGCCGCGACCGCGCCGACGGTGAAGCGCTTGCTCACCACATCAGATCCTCTCGTTGAGGGACGTGGTGTCATCCCACATCACGGGAGCGGGTTCCGCCAGATCGACGTCCGTTATCGGCCGCAACTAGGCATTCGCGCTTGTCAAGGTGTTGAGCACCGTGGACAGTCCGGCGAGCGTGGACACTTCGGCGTCCGGTTCGAGGCCCCGAGGCCGGGGAAGCCCGCCCCGGTTGAGCCAGACGGCACGCAGTCCGGCCCGCTGGGCGGCGACCACGTCGTGCTCCGGCGAGTCGCCCACGTGCACGATCCGCGCGGCGGGCAGTCCGGCGGCCGCCACCACGGCCGCGAAGAACTCCCCGGCCGGCTTCTTCGGCAGGCCGCCCTCGTGGGCGTACAGCTCGAAGGCGAACTGCCCGGCGAGGCCGCAGCGTTCGGCGCGGCTGTTGCCGTTCGTGGCGAAGCCCAGCACGTGGTGCGGGCGCAGTGCCGCCAACGCGGGCAGCGCGTCGGGGAAGGGCCGGCTCAGCGCGTACCGGCGGGCGAAGAACAACTCCGCCAACTCGTCCAGCTCCGTCTCCAGCCCGGCCCGGGCCAGCGAGCGGGCCAGCGCGGCCCGCCGGATCTCCTGCACCGGGGCGGCGCTGAGCGCGCCGAAGACCGCACCCCAGTCCTCCTCCAGGTCCGCGAGCGACACCGTGGCCGCCGCCGGGGTCCGCCGCCGCATCTCCTCCAGTACGGCGACGAGCGCGCCGGTGATCGCCGGGCGCAGGTCGACGAGTGTCTCGTCGGCGTCGAAGACGACAGCGCTGCGCGGCCCGCTCACCGGTCGCCTGCCAGCACCGGCTCGGCGGACGTGGACGCCGAAGGTGTGCCGCGCAGTTCGTCCGCCCGGACCAGGGCGACGCCGCCGAGGATGAGCACCCCGCCGGCCAGCTGGATCAGGCTGGGCAGTTCGTCGAGCACCAGCCAGGCGATCAGCACCGCGAACATCACCTCGGTCAGCCCCACGAAGGAGGACAGCCGGGCCCCGAGCAGCCGGGTGCCGGCGACCCCGGCCAGGTACGCGACCACGGCGGCGATCAGCGACAGCCCGGCGATCGGCACCAGCCAGCTCACCTGGTGCCCGGCGAAGGTGACGTCGGCGGTGCCGGCGGCGAGCGGCAGCGCGCCGATGCCGCCGAGCAGGAGCAGCGCCACCGCGCCGACAGCCATGCCGCCGCTGGCCATCACCACCGACGGCAGTTCGGCGTCGATCCGGCCGGCGATGACGAAGTATCCGGCCAGCCCGACGCCCGCGCCGAGACCCCACAGCACGCCCACCGGATCCAGGCGGCCGGCGCCGGTGAGGTCGAGGACGAGCGCCAGCCCGCACAGGGCGGTAACCGAGCCGGCCACCGTCAGCGCTCGCGGGCGCTGCCCGTGGACCAGCCACATCCATCCGACCACCAGCACGATGCCGAGGTATTCCAGCAGCAGCGCCACACCGACCGGGAGGTAGCGGACCGCGTTGAAGAAGCACGCCTGCGCGGTGGCGACGCCGAGCAGCCCGAACAGCAGCACCGTGACGCCGTTGCGCCGCAGCACCGACCACTTGCCGCGCAGGGCCAGCAGGGCGGGCACGGCGAGCACCAGCGCGGCGATG
>NZ_LYXF01000028.1:0-51970 GCF_001709195.1 Micromonospora sp. II
TTCTGACCTTCGACAAGCCAGAACCTAGGCAGGACAACGGCGTGCGCCATCAACGACGCGCCCAACCACCCACAGACACGTCACAAGACCCATAATTATGACTCTCAGGTATATCGCTTTTGCGTACGTCTCTTGAGCCATGGCGTCACGCAGAGTGTCGGCACCTCCGTGGCCGTATCGGCCCAGGTGGCCGGGGACGGGGGCGTCACGGCAGTACGCAGGGGTCCCGCCAGGCGTCCAGTTGCCGGTCCTTGCGGATCGAGGCGAAGCCGTAGCCGACCGAGGTGACGCAGAAGTCCGCCGGCTCACCCGTGTACTCGACGTGGAAGACCGGCTTGCCGGCATCGACGAACGGCAGCAGCTTCGCGCACTCGCGGCGGCGTACGCACTCCTGGTTGACAGCGAAGTCGAAATCGGGCGCCAGCGCGGCCACCTGCGCCACGTCGTCGACCAGGCCGGGGGAGAGGTCGAGCTTGCGGGCCAGCCCGGCCAGCCGCCGGTTGAACAGCAACTGGTCGTCGAAGCCCAGCGGGAAACCGGAGCGGTACCGGTAGCCGTCCGCGTCGGCCAGCGCCACCGCGCCGAAGCCCTTGCCCCGGCACAGCCGGAGCCGGTCGGCCAGCACCGGTGACAGCGCGTCCCAGCGCCGTACGTCCAGGAAGTGGCTGCCCGGCCGCCCGGGCACGGCAGCGCCGCGTACGGCGGCGGGGAAGCGGGTGGCGTCCGGATCGTCGGCGGCGTACGTGCCGACCCGGACGTGGCAGACCAGCCTGCGGCCCCGCTCGCGCAGCGCGGCGGTCTCGGTCGAGGTGGTCGCCACCGGGTCGAGGAGGAAGACGTCGGCGTCGACGGTGACGTCCACCGGGGTGGTGAGCTGCCACTGCCACCGCCACCTGTCGGCCTGCGCGACCGGCCAGGGCGTGGGCGCGCCGGGCGGGGTGATCGGCCGCCGGCAGGCCGGCGCCGGGACGAGCAGCGCCGCGGTCAGCGCGAGCGCCACGCCCCGGCGCGGGCCACGTCGGCGGACGCGGGCCGGCCGGGCGCGCGGCACGGCCCACCCCGGCCGGATCCGCATCGACGACTCCCCGGACGCGGGCGGCCCGACGCCGCCCCCGACCGGTCAACGAGCGCCGGGCCGGTCACGACGCGCGGTCAGCGCGGCGTGCCGAAGACCTGCGTCCAGTACGGCCCGTTGCTGCGCGCCAGACCCATTCCGATCTGGGTGTACCCGCAGTTGAGGATGTTCTTCCGGTGCCCCTCGGATTTCATCCAGCCGTCCATCACCTCGGCCGCGCTCTGGTAGCCCCAGGCGACGTTCTCGCCCACCATGCTCCAGCTGTAGCCGGCGCGCTCCACCCGGTCCTTGGGCTCGCTGCCGTCGCTGCCGTTGTGGTCCATCTTCTTGTGGTCCGCCTGGTCCTGGCTGTGCCGCTGGGCGGCCAGGTTCAGCTTGGCGTTCACGGTCAGCGCCTTGCAGCCGGCCTTCGCCCGCTCCTGGTTCACCAGCGTGACGACCTTCTGGAGTTCCGCGCTCAGCGCGGTCGTGGCGGTGGCCTTGGTGGCCGCGGTGCCGCCGCCGCTCGGGGCGCTGCTGCGCTCCTGCTGCCGCGACGGCGCGGTGCTGCGGCTCGGCTTCGGGGTGGCCTTCTTGGACGGGCTCGGCGCGGCGGTGGTCGGTACGGCCGACGGGCTGGCCGACTCAGCAGCGAGCGTGTCCGCCGGGGTGTCCCCGGCGTCCTCTGGCGCCTGCGGCGCGGCGGCCACCGGAGCGTCGGCGGAGGTGCGCTTCGTGCCCTGCTCGTCGCCGGGCAGCAGGACGGCGCCCACGCCGAGACTCACCACGAGTGTCGCCGCGGCGGCGGCCCCGCCGATCACGAGCGGCCGGGACAGGCGCCGCTTGCGGCGTCGCGGCTCGTCGGCCGGGATGTCGTCCGCCGGCTGCCAGGTCGCCGCGGGCTGCTCCCAGCCACCGGCCGGCTGCTCCTGGCCGTGCCACGCCTGCTCCTGGCCGTGCCAGGCGGCGGTGGGCTGTTCCTCGCCGTTCCACCGGTCGCGGGGCGGCGGGTAGGAGCCGGCCGGCTCGGCGCCGTAACCGGCGGGGCCGTAACCGGCGGGGCCGTAGCCGGCGGGGCCGTAGCCGGCGGGGCCGTAGCCGGCGGGGCCGTAGCCGGCGGGGCCGTAGCCGGCGGGCTGCTGCTGCTGCCCTCCGTCGCCGAAGAGGTACGACGACCGCGGCTCGGGCCGGTCGCTGAGCCACGCCGGACCCTCGTCGGTCGACGGCTCGGGACGCCGGCGGGCGCCCTCCGGTTCGATCGGGTCGTTCCAGCGGTACACGCCTGTCCCCTCCACGGGTTGGTTACGGGCCGGGGTGACGCTACGGGCGCGCTCGGAGCTGCGGCAACGTGGCTAAGAAAGAGTTAAGGCGAAGCAGCCGCCGGGGGTGAGGCGTTCACACATTTCCGGCGTACAGTAAAGGCGTCCGGACAGAGCGTGTCCGCGCCTTGTGGCAGCCCCCCGGCGAGTGGCCCGGCCGACGTGGAGATGATCTACGGCCTTGGTCAACTTGACGAAGGAGGGGGTTTCGGCTCAATATAGTGGTGTCGCCAGTCGCGCCCAGCCATGCCCCGATACAGCGGGAATGGTAGCCGCGAACATCATGGGCGCGCGTTGGCCGGCCTTTCCGGCAGCGCACATCAAGGAGTTCAGCATGGCGAAGGCCCTCTACGGCCACGTAAGCGCAGCGCCCGACCGGCGCCTGCTCGACGAGGTCACCCGTCTGCGTGCCAGGGTTCAGGCACTGGAGTTCGAGATCACGCGTCTGCGTGCCGACAACGATCGGCTCGCGGCGGCAGCGGCGGAGGCCGACGACCTCCTCCGTCTGGCCGAGCCCGCGCTGACCTGATCTCCAGTCGCCGGAAAACTGAATCGCACCACACCGAAAAGCGCGCCGACACTCAAGTGCCGGCGCGCAGCCATGTGCGTACCCCTTTTCGCCGTTCCCGCCGTGATTCTCGATCTTGCGAAACCGCCCGGAATTGCGTCCGGTAATTGTGATCATGCATTTCCGTTCCCACCGCGACGGCCGGGCGGAAAGCGGACACCGCAGGTGCCGGGTGGGTCGCGTGGCGGCGACGTCGCGGTCCCGGGTTAGTCTGCGGGTTCACCAGGTCCGCGCAGCCGGCGACGGTACGGCGGCCACCGGACGAGGATCGAGAAGGTGCATCTCAAGAGCCTGACGGTGAAGGGGTTCAAGTCCTTCGCCTCCGCCACGACGTTGAAGCTGGAGCCCGGGATCACCTGCGTGGTGGGCCCGAACGGCTCCGGCAAGTCCAACGTCGTCGACGCCATCGCCTGGGTGCTCGGCGAGCAGGGCGCCAAGGCGCTGCGCGGCGGCAAGATGGAGGACGTCATCTTCGCCGGCACCGCCGGACGCGCGCCGCTGGGCCGGGCCGAGGTCACCCTCACCATCGACAACACCGACGGCGCGCTGCCGATCGAGTACACCGAGGTCTCCATCACCCGCCGGATGTTCCGCTCCGGCGAGAGCGAGTACGAGATCAACGGCGACTCCTGCCGCCTGCTCGACATCCAGGAGCTGCTCTCCGACTCGGGCATCGGCCGCGAGATGCACATCATCGTCGGGCAGGGCCGGCTCGACGGCATGCTGCACGCCAAGCCGGAGGACCGACGGGCGTTCATCGAGGAGGCGGCCGGCGTCCTCAAGCACCGCAAGCGCAAGGAGAAGGCGCTGCGGAAGCTCGACGCGATGCAGACCAACCTCAACCGCCTGACCGACCTCACCGCCGAGCTGCGCCGCCAGCTCAAGCCGCTGGGCCGGCAGGCCGAGGTGGCCCGCCGCGCCGCCGCGATCCAGGCCAACCTGCGCGACGCCCGGCTGCGGCTGCTCGCCGACGACCTGCACACGCTGCGGACCACACTGGACAAGGAGATCGCCGACGAGACCGCGCTGCGCGAGCGGCGCGAGCTGATCGAGGCAGAGCACGGCGAGGTGCAGGGCCGCCTCGGCGAGCTGGAGGCGGCGCTGGCCGAGGACGCCCCGCTGCTCGCGGCGGCGCAGGACACCTGGTACCGCCTCTCCGCGCTCCAGGAACGGTTCCGCTCGATCGAGCAACTGGCCCGGGAACGGCTGCGTCACCTCAGCGCCGCCGGTGACGACGAGCGCCCCGGCCGCGACCCGGAACAGCTGGAGGCGGAGTCGCGGCGCGTCCGCGAGCAGGAGGAGGAGCTGCGCGCCGCGCTCACCGAGGACCAGATCCGGCTGGCCGAGGCGGTCGAGCACCGCCAGGAGCTGGAACGCCAGCTCGCCGCCGCCGAGCGGGAACTGGTCGCCGCCGCCAAGGCGATCGCCGACCGGCGCGAGGGACTGGCCCGCCTCACCGGCCAGGTGAACTCCGCCCGGGCCCGGACCACGAGCGCCGGCGAGGAGATCGAACGGCTCGCCGCCGCGCACACCGACGCGATGGGCCGGGCCGAGAAGGCTCAGGCCGACCTGGACGCGGTCGCCGAGCAGTCGACCGAGGCGGACCGGGACAACGCCGACCTGGACGCCCGGCACGACGAGGCGGTGGCCGTACACGAGCGGGCCCAGGCGGCGGTGCGCAGCCTGACCGACGGGGAGCGCGCCGCGGAGAAGGACGCCGCCACCTGGAAGGCCCGCGAGGAGGCGCTCGCGATGGGCCTGCGCCGCAAGGACGGCGCCGGCGAGCTGCTGGCCCGCGCCGACCAGGTTCCCGGCCTGCTCGGCAGCCTCGCCGGGCTGCTCACCGTCGCGCCCGGTGACGAGGCGGCGCTCGCCGCCGCGCTGGGCGGGCTCGCCGACGCGGTGGCGGTCAGCGGCGTGGACGAAGCGGTCGAGGCGATGCGGCTGCTCAAGATCTCCGACGCCGGCCGGGCCGGGCTGCTCGTCGGCAGCCCCGCCGGGCCGGGCATGGACGGCTCCGCGGACGCGCTGCGCCCGAAGCTGCCCGAGGGCGCCCGCTGGGCGCCCGACCTGGTGGAGTGCTCGGCCGAGATCCGGCCGGCCGTGCACCGGGCGCTGCGCGACGTCGCGCTCGTCGACGACCTGGCCGCCGCGTCCGCGCTCGTCGTTGCGAACCCGGAGCTGCGCGCGGTCACCCCCGACGGCGACGTGGTCGGGGCGTACGCGGCGGCGGGCGGGTCGGCCAAGGCGCCCAGCTTCATCGAGGTGCAGGCCGCCGTCGAGGAGGCGCGGGCCAACCGCGCCACCGCCGAACGGACCGCCGCCGAGCTGCGTGAACAGCTCGCCGAGGCGCGCGCCGAGGTGGCCGCCGCCAAGGAGGCCGTGCAGCACGCCGCCGCCGCCAAGCGGGAGGCGGAGAGCCACCGCAACGCCGCCGCGCGCCGCCTCGCCGAACTGGGCGCGGCCGCCCGGTCGGCGAAGGCGGAGACCGACCGGCTCGGCGAGTCCCGGGCACGCGCCGAGGCGGCCCGGGAACGGGACCTCGCGGCGCTGTCTGAGCTGGAGGAACGGCTGCGGCTGGCCGAGGCGACCCCGATCGACGCCGAACCGTCCACCGAGGAACGCGACCAGCTCGCCGCCATGGTGCCGCAGGCACGGCAGAACGAGATGGAGGTCCGGCTCGCGGTGCGTACCGCCGAGGAGCGGGTGGCCTCGATCGCCGGGCGGGCCGACTCGCTGGCCCGGCAGGCCACCGCCGAACGCGCGGCGCGGGAGCGCGCCGCGGCCCGGCGCGCGGCCCGCGCCCGCGGCGCCCAGATCGCCCGGGCCGTGGTCGGCGGCGCCCGCGAGGCGCTCACCCGGCTCACCGTCTCGATCGCCCGGGCCGAGGAGCACCGCGACGCCGTCGCCCGCGAACGCGCCGCCCGCGAGGCCGAGCTGTCCGAGGTACGCGGCGCGGCCAAGCGCCTCGCCGCCGAGCTGGAACGGCTCACCAGCCAGGTGCACCGCGACGAGGTGGCCCGCGCCGAGCAGCGGATGCGCATCGAGCAGCTGGAGGCCAAGGCGGCCGAGGACTTCGGCCTGGACGTGGCCACGCTCGTCGCCGAGTACGGCCCGGACCGGCTCGTCCCGCCCACCGACGCGGACGTGGCGCTGGCCACCAACGACGGCCGGCCGGTGCCGGAGCCGGTCCGCTACGAGCGGCCGGTGCAGGAGAAGCGGGCCGCCAAGGCGGAACGGGAACTGGCCCTGCTGGGCAAGGTGAACCCGCTCGCGCTGGAGGAGTTCGCCGCGCTGGAGGAGCGCTTCAAGTTCCTCTCCGAGCAGCTGGAGGACCTCAAGGCCACCCGGCGCGACCTGCTCACCGTGGTCAAGGACGTGGACGACCGGATCCTGGAGGTCTTCGCCAGCGCGTTCGAAGACACCGCGCGGGAGTTCGAGCAGGTCTTCACGGTGCTGTTCCCCGGCGGCGAGGGCCGGCTCGTACTCACCGACCCGGAGGACCTGCTCACCACAGGCGTCGAGGTCGAGGCCCGGCCGCCGGGCAAGAAGATCAAGCGGCTGTCGCTGCTCTCCGGCGGGGAGCGGTCGCTGACCGCCGTGGCGATGCTCGTGGCGATCTTCCGCGCCCGGCCCAGCCCGTTCTACATCATGGACGAGGTGGAGGCGGCGCTCGACGACGTGAACCTGGGCCGCCTGATCACGCTGCTGGCACAGTTGCGGGAGAAGAGCCAGCTGATCGTGATCACGCACCAGAAGCGGACCATGGAGATCGCCGACGCGCTGTACGGCGTGACCATGCGCGCCGGTGTGACCCAGGTGATCAGCCAGCGGCTCAACCGGGCCGACGACGAGGAACAGGTGACGAGCGAGTGAGTCGGGAACGCGCCACGGCGCTCCTGGTGGACTTCGACGGCGTACTGCGCCGCTGGGATCCGGCGGTGGCCGCCGGCGTCGAGCGGGAGTACGGGCTGACCGAGGGCGTCCTCGGTGAGATCGCGATGTCCTGGGGTCTGCTCCAGCCGGTGCTGACCGGCCAGGTCAGCCACGCCCAGTGGATGGTGAGCGTGGCCGACGCGCTGACCCCCGCGGTCGGCGCGGACCGGGCCCGCGCGGCGGTCCAGGAGTGGCAGAGCTACCGCGGCGAGGTGGACCCGGAGGTGCTGGCGTTCGTCCGCGAGGTGCGGGCCGCGGGCATCCGGGTGGGTCTGGGCACGAACGCCACCGACCTGCTCGACGCCGACCTGGCCGCGCTCGACCTGACCGACGAGCTGGACGTGATCGTCAACTCCTCTGTCGTCGGCGTGCACAAGCCGGCGAAGGAGTACTTCCAGGCCGCCTGCGAGGCGCTGGAGACGCCACCGGGGCGGGTGCTGTTCGTCGACGACGAGGACCGCTCGGTGGCCGGCGCCCGGGTGGCCGGGCTGTCCGCCCACCGCTGGAGCGGCCCGGCCGACCTGCGCTACCTGCGGGCGGCGCTGGCGTACTGACCCGGCTCAGGCGCCGGTGACGCCGTCGATGCGTTCCCGGATCAGGTCGGCGTGGCCGTTGTGCCGGGCGTACTCCTCGATCATGTGGACGTACACCCAGCGGAGGCTGACGTCGTTGACGGTGTCGCCCCGGCGATGGCGGAAGGTGTGTTCCAGCGGCAGGCCGGCGACCGCCTCCCGGGCCGCCTCGATCTCCGCGCGCAGCGTGGCGAACGCCTCGGCCGGGTCGGCGTCGGCGACGTCGTTGTGGTCGGCGTCCGGGTCCACGCTGTAGTCGTAGAGCGTCGGCACGTCCTGGCCGGCGGCGCGGATGCGGAACCACCACCGCTCCACGTCGGCCATGTGCCGGACCAGGCCGAGCAGCGTCAGCCCGGAGGGCTCGACACTGCGGGTACGCAGTTGCTCGGCGGTGAGTCCGGCGCACTTGTGCACCAGGGTGTCGCGATGGTGGTCGAGCCAGCCTTCGAGCATGGTGCGCTCGTCGGCGACGTAGGGCTCGTGGCGGCGGTCGATCTCAGGCACGGTCCAGGTCATGGGCGCAGATGTTAAGAGGGGCCCCCTGCACAACGCGAGGCGTTAACAGGGGGCCCTTCCTTTCAGGGCACCACGACGACGGGCCACCGGCCGGTACGGACCAGCCGGGTGGCGACCGAGCCGACCAGCTTGTGCCCGGCCTGCTCGGACGAGCCGACCACCACCATGTCGGCGCGGTGCTCGTCGGCGGCCCGGCACAGCTCGGTGTAGGCGTCGCCGCGCCGGCACAGGAACGTCACCGGCAGGTCCAGTTCCTCGGCCCCGCGCCGGCACTCCGCGCGCAGTTCGGCGGCCAGCTCGTCGTGGGTCTGCTGGACCGCGCCGGCCACCACGCCGGAGAGCATCGCGCTGTACGAGGCCGGCGAGCTGACGAACACCGCCACCAGCGTGGCGCCCTGCCGCCGGGCCAGTCCGGCGGCGTACGCGGCGGCACGCATCGAGGTGCGGCTGCCGTCCACGCCGACGAGCACCACCCGCGGCCCGTCCGTACCCCGCTCGTAGGGCGACGGCCGGGTCCGCGGGCCGTACCGTTCACGTTCCGCGGCGTCCATGGTCAGTCCCGCGTTCCGGCCGGGATCGCCGCGGCCTTCTCGGGCCCGGCGGGGACCGGCTCGGCGTTGGAGCGGCGCAGCGGGACCTCCCGGATGAGGACCACCGCGATCAGGGCGAGCAGCCCGAACGGGGCGGCGGCCAGGAAGATGTCACCGGCGGCGTGCCCGTACGCGGCCTCGACCACGTCCCGGATCGGCCCGGGCAGCGTGTGCACGTCGGGCAGGCCGCCGCCACCCGAGCCGGAGGCGGGGACGCCGAGGCGGCTCAGACCGTCGGCCAGGTAGCCGGTGACCCGGTGCCCGAGGATCGCGCCGAGCGCGCTCACGCCGATCGCGCCGCCGAGGCTGCGGAAGAAGGACACCACCGAGCTGGCCGCGCCGAGTTCGTCCGGGCGGACCGTGTTCTGCACGGCGAGCACCAGGTTCTGCATGCTCATGCCGACGCCGAGACCGATCAGCGCCATGAACACGGCCAGGCGCCAGTACGGCGTGTCGGCCCGCATGGTGCCCATCAGCGCGAAGCCGGCGGTGAGCAGCACCGAGCCGATGACCAGCCAGCTCTTCCAGCGGCCGGTGCTGGTGATGATCCGGCCGACCACCGTCGAGGAGACCAGCAGGCCGCCGATCATGGGCAGCGTCATCAGGCCGGACATGGTGGGGCTGGCGCCGCGGCTGATCTGGAAGTACTGCCCGAGGAACACCGAGGCGCCGAACATGCCGACGCCGACGGCGATGCTGGCGATCACGGCGAGCGTGATGGTGCGGTTGCGGAACAGCCGCGGCGGGATCATCGGGTCTGCGGCGCGCTTCTCGACCCGGACGGCGAGCGCGCCGAGCAGCGCGGCGCCGGCCACCATGGCGCCGCTGGTCCAGGAGATCCAGTCGTACTTGTCGCCGGCCAGGGTGATCCAGACCAGCAGCAGCGAGACGGCGGCGGTGATGAGGGTGGCGCCCCACCAGTCGATCTTCACGTCGCGCTTGACCACCGGCAGGCGCAGCGTCCGCTGGAGCACGATCAGGGCGAGTACGGCGAACGGCACGCCGACGTAGAAGCACCAGCGCCAGCCGAGCCAGGAGGTGTCCACGATCACGCCGCCGATCAGCGGGCCGCCGATGGTGCCGACTGCCATCACTGCGCCGAGGTAACCGCTGTACCGGCCGCGCTCGCGCGGGGCGATCATCGTCGCCATGATCACCTGGGCGAGGGCGGTGAGGCCGCCCGCGCCGACGCCCTGCACCACCCGGCAGGCGATCAGCTCGCCGGTGGTCTGGGCCTGCCCGGCGAGCACCGAGCCCAGCACGAAGACCACCAGGGAGATCTGGACCAGCAGCTTCTTGCTGAACAGGTCGGACAGCTTGCCCCAGATGGGCGTGGTCGCGGTGGTCGCCAGCAGCGTCGAGGTGACCACCCAGGTGTACGCGGACTGGCCGCCGCGCAGGTCCGTGATGATCCGCGGCAGCGCGTTGGAGACGACCGTGGAGGAGAGGATCGCGACGAACATGCCCAGCAGCAGGCCGGAGAGCGCCTCCAGGATCTGGCGGTGGGACATGTCGACGGCGGTCGCCCGCGCGGGCGCAGTCGCCTGGGTCATCGTGGATTGCCTCCGGAGCGGGGGAGAAAGGTTGCCTTGGGCAACCGTAGAAGCCGTTGCCTTGAGCAACAACTCTTGCCGGGTCGGGTTTGTTCCCCCTCGCCGGAAGATCAGAACGACTCGTTGAAGCGGTGCATCAGCCGGGCGAGGTCCGCCACGTCCTCTTTCGGCCAGCTCTCCAGCGAACGCCTGATCTGTCCGAGTCGCGCCGCCCGGGCCGCGTCGAACCGCCGGGTGCCCTCCTCGGTCAGGCTCAGCTGGGCCGCCCGGCGGTCGGTGGGGTCCGGGTCGCGGCGTACCAGGCCCAGCGCCTCCAGCCCGCCGATCTGCCGGCTCAGCGTGCCCTTGCCGATGCCCAGCTTGACGGCCAGGTCGGTGAGCCGGATCGACCCCGACCGCCGCAGCCAGAGCAGCAGGCCGTACGCGTTGGGCTCCAGGTTCGGGTGGACCTCGCGGGCGATCTCCCAGGACAGCGCCCGGCCCCTGCGCAGCAACGCGGTCAACTCGTGCTCCACGGCGCGCAGCGTCTCGTCCACGCTCAGAGGGTACTCAGTCCCCGTCGCTGAGTTGCTGTTGCGCCACCGGGCGCAGCTCGCCGTCGCTGGTCGTGCCCTCGATCACCACGGCGGCCTCACGGCCCCGGTGGGTGAGCGTGGCCACCGCGTTGCCGAAGTAGGGCCCGGCCAGCTTCCGCCAGCGCACCGGGGGGCGGCGTACCCCGGCCGCACGGGCCAGCGCCCGGGTCGCCCCGGCCGGGCCGGGATTCCAGCCCAGCGTCATCAGCGGGCGCATGCCGGCGGGCACCTGGTTGTGGATCGGTGAACAGGTGAGCTGGTGCACCGGCGTGCGGACGTCACGGTCGGCGAACCGGGCCCGCGCCACGTACGAGTGGTGCACGTCCCCGGAGAGCACGCTGATCGACGCCGGTCGGGCGTACGCCGGCCCGGCGCCCACCCGCGCACCGGTGCGCGGCGCGGTGCCGCTGCCCAGCCGCGCGAACAGCTCGCCCAGCGCCTCGAACGAGCGCCGGAACGCCGCCCAGTGCTCCAGGTCCAGGGCCCGGCGGATCTGCTCGGAGATCCGGGCCACCCAGGGCCGGCCGGAGTCGGCCAGGCGCTCGTTCCACGCCTCGACGTGGTGGATGCCCGGTGGCAGCAGCCACGGCAGCGAGCTGCCCACCACCAGGTGGTCGTACTCGCCGTGCGCCTGGTCGAGGAACCACGACCACTCGCCCGGCGGCAGCATCGCCCGGCTGCCCGGCAGGAGCACCCGGCTGGACCGGTTGTCCAGCATCACCAGGCGGGTGCGGCCCAGGTCCAGCGCGTAGCTCCACTGGTACTGCACGGCCCGCCAGCGCTCGGTGTCGTGCGCCAGGTCGGCCTCCTTGTCGACCCGCTCGCCGAACTCGTGCAGCACGCCGGTGGCGTCCTCGGCGGCGATGACCTTCGCGTACACCGGGTCGGCGGCGATCTCGTCCGGGCTCAGGTTGCCCAGGTGCTGGTAGACCCAGTAGGAGGCGAGGCCGCTGCGGATCCGCTCGGCCCACCACGGCTGCTCGCGCATGTCCGCGCGCCACGACTGCGAGGTGTTCCAGTCGTCGATCACCTCGTGGTCGTCGAAGATCATCACGCTCGGCACGGTGGAGAGCAGCCAGCGGATCTCCGGGTCACGCCACGACTCCAGGTAGAGCTTCGTGTACTCGTCGAAGCTCACCACCTGCGTCGCCGGGGCGTCCTTCGGCCGCTTGCGGCGGCGCTTGAGCAGCCGCCGCACGGTCGGCGAGGTCTCGTCCGCGTACACCTGGTCGCCGAGCAGCACCAGCAGGTCGGGCAGCACGGCCTGCTCGGGCGCGGCCATCACCCGCCGGGCGTACGCGTCGAGCGCGTCCGGCGGCAGCTTGCGCGCGGTGGAGTGCTGGGTGGTCTCCCGGCAGGAGCCGAACAGCAGCCGCACCGGCTGGTCGGCGTCGTCGAGCGCGCGGGTCCGGATCACGCTGGGCGGGAACGACGAGTCCGGCAGCGGCCACGCCACCTCGTCGTCGATCAGCACCTCGTAGGTGGTGGCGCTGTCCGGGGTGAGCCCGGTCACCACCACGATCGCGTAGTGGTGGTCGTACGCGGAGAAGGTGGGCGCGCTGCCGGTGGCGCCGTCGGCCGTGCGGACGGTGACCACGGCGGGCGAGCTGGTCTCCACCCAGACGGTCGCCCGCGTGTCGACGACCCGGCGCAGCAACGGGCCGATGAGCAGGCGGGAACCGGGCACGACATCCACCTCCGACAAGATCGTTTCGGCTGTTCCCTACCCGGCCGGCGGTTGCGGTACGCCTTCCGGTGTGAGCGTACCCGCAGGTTGTTCGCGTGCCGAGGCGGTGAGTGGGACGCCGTCGCCGGCATCTGACAGGATTTCGGGCATGACGGAATACCTCCTCGTCGCTCTCGCCCTGCTCGGCGTGCTGATCATCGGCGGCCTGAGCCTCGTGGTGCCCCGGCTGCGCCGGCGGCCGGAGCCTCCGCTGCCGCGCACGGAGGTCGACACCCGGGCCGAGGAGGATCTGGCCGGCCCGCCGGTCGAGGCCCCGGAGGCGGACCTCACCACCGGCGTGGTGGTCGAGGCGCCCCCGGTGGAGGCGCCCCCGGTCGAGGTGCCGGAGCCGACCGCCGGCCGGCTGGTCCGGCTGCGCTCCCGGCTGTCCCGCTCGCAGAACGTCTTCGGCAAGGGCCTGCTCGGCCTGCTCAGCCGCGACCGGCTGGACGAGGACACCTGGGAGGAAATCGAGGACAGCCTGATCACCGCGGACGTCGGCATCGACTCCACCCGGGAGATCGTCGACCGGCTGCGCGAGCGGACCCGGGTGCTCGGCACCCGCACCGGGGAGGAACTGCGCGCGCTGCTCGCCGCCGAGCTGGTGAACGCGCTCGACCCGAGCCTGGACCGCTCGCTGCGGACCGCCCCGAAGGAGGGCGTCCCGGCGGTCGTGCTGGTGGTCGGCGTGAACGGCGCCGGCAAGACCACCACCTGCGGCAAGATCGCCCGGGTGCTGGTCGCGGACGGCCGCAGCGTGCTGCTCGGCGCGGCCGACACGTTCCGGGCCGCCGCCGCCGACCAGCTGGAGACCTGGGGCGGCCGGGTGGGCGCCGAGACGGTCCGCGGGCCCGAGGCCGCCGACCCGGCCAGCGTCGCGTTCGACGCCGTCAAGCGCGGCATCGACACCGGCGTGGACACCGTGCTCATCGACACCGCCGGCCGGCTGCAGAACAAGATCGGCCTGATGGACGAGCTGGGCAAGGTCAAGCGCGTCGTGGAGAAGCACGGCCCGATCGACGAGACGCTGCTGATCCTCGACGCCACCACCGGCCAGAACGGGCTGGAGCAGGCGCGGGTCTTCACCGAGGTGGTCAACGTGACGGGCGTGGTGCTGACCAAGCTCGACGGGACGGCCAAGGGTGGCATCGTGATCTCCGTGCAGCGCAAGCTCGGCATCCCGGTCAAGCTGGTCGGCCTCGGCGAGGGCAAGGACGACCTGGCCCCGTTCGACCCGGCCCAGTTCGTCGACGCGCTGCTCGGCACCGAGCCGCTCGCCCGGGACGCGTAACCTCTCCCGTGACGACTGACGATCGCGCCTACGCGGGGTGGCGCGACCCCAGCCACCCGTCGCCACGCCTCGGGAGACCGTACGTGACTTCGCAGGAGATCCCGCTGCACGGCGGGAACGTGAGCACAGTGGTCCGTGTCGGAGACACGGTCCGGCGCAACGCCGGCCCGTGGACGCCCTCCGTGCACGCGCTGTTGCGCCACCTGGAATACGTCGGCTTCACCGGCGCGCCCCGCGCGCTCGGCATGGACGAGCGCAACCGCGAGGTCCTGTCGTACCTGGAGGGGGAGTGCGGGGAGTACCCGCTGGCCCCGCACTGGGTCACCGACGAGGCCCTGGTCACGGTGGCCACCATGCTGCGGATGTTCCACGACGCGCAGTACGGCTTCACCCCGCCGCCCGGCGCGGTCTGGCGCTCGTTCGGGCCGCCCCCGCCGGACACCGAGGTGATCTGTCACCACGACGCCGCGCCGCACAACGTGATCTGGCGCCCGGACGGCACGCTCGGGCTGATCGACTTCGACCTCGCCTCGCCCGGCGCCCGCATCTACGACGTGGCGTACGCGGCCTGGACCTGGGTGCCGATCTTCTCCGACCGCGACTCGGTGACGCTGGGTTGGAAGCGCCCCGACCGGCCGCGCCGGCTGCGCCTGTTCGCCGACGCGTACGGGCTGATCCCGCGCGACCGGCACCGGCTCATCCGCACCATCCGCAAGCGCATCGTCGACCACGTCGAGGGCATCCGGCGGATGGCCGCCGCCGGTGAGCCGGCCTTCGTCCGGATCGTCCACAAGGGCCACCTGCGTCGCCCCATGCGCGACCTGCGGCTGCTCGACTACGAGCGGCACCAGTTGGAGTACGCGCTCCGCTGAGCAAGATCGGCGTTCTTCACACGCCGGAAACAACCCGTCACGTGTCGGAAATCGCGGGGTGTCGCTGAAGGAAACAGCCGGCGACAAAGCTTCCGCGCAACCGGCTGACGGGCGATGCTGCCAGGTCTTCAGTCGGAGGGAGGAATACGACAACGAGAGGAGGCAGCGTGGAGATCGACACCGGGAACACTGCCTGGTTGCTTGTCTCGACTGCCCTCGTGCTGCTCATGACCCCCGGTCTCGCGCTGTTCTACGGCGGCCTGAACCGGTCCAAGGGCGTTCTGAACATGATGATGATGAGCTTCTCGTCCATCGGGCTCGTCAGCATCCTGTGGCTTTTCTACGGCTTCACCGTCGCCTTCGGCGAGGGCGGCAAGTTCTGGGGTGACCTCGGTCAGTACCTGGGCACCAAGACGTTCGTCGGCGAGAACGACCTGTGGGGCGAGACCGGAATCCCGATCTACGTCTTCATCGCCTTCCAGATGATGTTCGCGGTCATCACCGTGGCGCTGATCAGCGGCGCGCTCTCCGACCGGGTGAAGTTCGCCGGCTGGCTGCTGTTCGCGTTCGGCTGGGCGACCCTGGTCTACTTCCCGGTCGCCCACATGGTCTGGGGCGGCGGGCTGATCGGCGGCGACATCGGCGCGCTGGACTTCGCCGGTGGTACCGCCGTGCACATCAACGCCGGCGCCGCGGCGCTCGCGCTGGTGCTCGTGCTCGGCAAGCGGGTCGGCTGGCCGCGCGAGAGCATGAAGCCGCACAACGTCCCGATGGTCGCCCTCGGCGCCGCGCTGCTGTGGTTCGGCTGGTTCGGCTTCAACGCCGGCTCCGAGCTGACCGCCGACGGGGTCACCGCGCTGGCGTTCATCAACACCCAGGTCGCCACCGCCGCGGCGCTGCTCGGCTGGATCGTGGTGGAGTGGGTGCGTGACGGCAAGCCGACCCTGGTCGGCGCCTCGTCCGGCGCCATCGCCGGTCTGGTCGCCATCACCCCGGCCTGTGCCTTCATCACCCCGGCCGCAGCGGTGCTGCTGGGCGTGGTGGCCGGCGCGGTCTGCGCCCTCGCGGTCGGTCTGAAGTACCGGCTCGGCTACGACGACTCCCTCGACGTGGTCGGCGTGCACTTCGTCGGCGGCTGGATCGGCTGCCTCTGGATCGGCCTGTTCGGCACCGCCTCGGTGAGCTCGCTGGTGGAGACCGACGGCCTGTTCGTCGGCGGCGACGCCAGCCTGCTCGGCAAGCAGGCGATCAGCGCGCTGATCGTCAGCGTCTACTCCTTCGTCGTCGCCTACGCTCTCGGCTTCGTGATCGACAAGACGATCGGCCTCCGGGTCTCCGCCGAGGCCGAGGTCGACGGCATCGACATCGCCGAGCACGCGGAGAGCGGCTACGACCTGTCGCCCACCACGGGCAGCGGCGGTGGCGCGTTCGCGATGGCCGGGATCGGAGCCGGCAAGCCCGGCGCGGAGCCCGCCGCCGAGTCGGACGAGTCCGCGCCGGTCAGCGAGAAGGTCGCCGGTTAACGTTCCTGGGATGGAGGGGTTGGACATGAAGCTGGTGACCGCGGTCATCAAGCCGTACCAGCTGGACGCGGTGAAGGAGGCTCTGCACGCCCTCGGCGTGGCCGGGCTGACGGTCAGCGAGGTCCAGGGCTACGGCCGGCAGAAGGGGCACACCGAGGTCTACCGGGGTGCCGAGTACACGGTCGAGTTCCTGCCCAAGATCCGGGTCGAGGTACTCACCGACGAGATCGACGTCGACAAGATCGTGGACGCGATCGTCGGCGCCGCCCGGACCGGCAAGATCGGCGACGGCAAGGTCTGGGTGACCGGCGTCGAAGAGGTCGTCCGGGTGCGTACCGGCGAGCGCGGGCTCGACGCCCTCTGACGGCCGGACCTGCCGACGTGACCTCGTTGACCACGGCTGCCACCCCCACCGGGGACGGCGTGCCCGTGGTCAACGAGGTCGTCGGCGTACCCGGGGGCATCGGTGAGCCGGCCCGGAACGCGCGGGCCGAGGCGCTCGACGCCTGGCTGCGCCGGGCCTTCCCGGACCGGGACGGGGTGGCGCTCGTCGCGGTGGGCGGACTGGGCCGCCGCCAGTGCGCCCCCTACGGCGACCTCGACCTGGTGCTGCTGCACGCCGGGGTGCCCGGCATCGACGAGCTGGCCGCGTCGCTCTGGTACCCGATCTGGGACGCCGGACTGCGGCTCGACCACTCGGTACGCACCGTCGCCGAGGCGCTGTCGGTGGCCCAGGACGACGTCAAGGTCGCCCTCGGCCTGCTCGACGCCCGGCACGTGGCCGGCGACCCGGCGCTCACCGACCAGCTCGCGCGTACCGCCACCGACCACTGGCGGCGGACCGCGATCCGCCAGCTCCCCGGCCTGCGCGAGATCACCGCCGCCCGCTGGGAGGCGCACGGCGAACTGGCGTTCCTGCTCGAAGGGGACCTCAAGGAGGCGGCCGGCGGGCTGCGCGACGTGGGCATCCTGCGGGCCATCGCCACCGCCGGGGTCACCGACGCGCTCCGCCCGGCCGTGTACGCGGCGCACCGGCGGCTGCTGGACACCCGCGACGCGCTGCACCAGCAGGTGGGCCGCCGGGTCGACCGCCTGGTCGCCCAGGAACGCGACGGCGTGGCGCGGCTGCTCGGCGCCGAGGACGGCGACGCGCTGCTGCGGCTCGTGGCCGGCGACGCCCGCACCGTCAGCCACGCCCTGGACGACGCCTGGCGGGCCGCCGACCGGCTCCGCTCCGGCCGCCACCGGGCCGCCCCCGGCCGGCCGCTGCGCCGCCCGGTCGCGCGGGACGTGGTCGAGCAGGACGGGGAACTGGTGCTCGCCCGTACCGCCATCGGGGCCCGCCCCGACCCGAGCCTGTCGCTGCGGGTGGCCGCCGCGGCCGCCACCACCCGGCTGCCCATCGCGCGGGCCACCTGCGAGTGGCTGGCCGCGTACTGCCCGCCGCTGCCCGCGCCCTGGCCGCCGGCGGCACGGGCCGCGCTGATCACGCTGCTCGGCGCCGGTCCCGGCCTGGTGCCCGCCTGGGAGACCTGCGACCGGTACGGGCTGATCGACCGCTGGCTGCCCGAGTGGACCCGGATGCGCAGCCTGCCCCAGCACAACCCGGTGCACCGGTTCACGCTCGACCGGCACCTGGTGCAGACCGCGTACGAGGCGAGCCGGCACACCCGCGACGTGGAACGCCCCGACCTGCTGCTGCTCGGCGCGTTCCTGCACGACATCGGCAAAGGGCTGGAAGGAGACCACTCGACCGTCGGCGCGCCGCTGGCCGAGGCGGTGGCCACCCGGGTCGGGCTGCCACCGGCCGAGGCGGAGCTGATCGGCACGCTGGTCCGGCTGCATCTGCTGCTACCCGACGTGGCGACCCGCCGCGACCTGTCCGACCCGAAGACGGTCGCCGGTGTCGCCGAACGGGTCGGCGACACCGCCACGCTGGAACTGCTGCACGCCCTGGTGCGCGCCGACGCCGCCGCCACCGGCCCGGCCGCCTGGTCCGCCTGGAAGGGCCGGCTGATCGCCGAGCTGGTGGCCCGGGTACGCACCACCCTGGACACCGGCGTGGTGCCCGCCCCGCCGGCCCCCGACCCGGCGCTCGTGGCCGGGCCGCTGCCTGTCGTACACCTGGGGGAGGACCGGGTGTCGGTGGCCGCGGCGGACCGGCGCGGACTGCTCGCCACGGTCGCCGGTTGCCTGGCCCTGCACCGCCTCGAGGTGATCTCCGCGGACGCCGCCACCGTGGACGGCCGCGCCCTGGTGCAGTGCCGCGTGCAGCCGCGCTACGGGCTGGCGCCGAACCCCATCGCGCTCAGCGCCGACCTGCGCCGCGCGGTCGGCGGCGACGTCTCGGTGATCCAGCGGCTGCGTGGCCGGGCGCTCGCCGCCCGCAGCCAGGGCGCCGCGCCCCGGGTGGTCTGGCACCGGGAGGCGGCCACCGACGCGGTGCTGCTGGAACTGCGCGCCGCGGACGCGGCCGGGCTGCTCTACCGGGTCACCTGCGCGCTCGACGAGGCCGGCGCCCAGGTGCGGGCGGCCCGGATCTCCACGCTGGGCGGCGACGTGGTGGACGCCTTCTACCTGGTCGGCGGCTGGCCCTCGGACGAGGAACGAGCGCGCATCGAGGCCGCCGTGCTCGCCGCCGTGTAAGGAAGGGCCCCTTGTTAACGCCTCCGGTAGAGGAAGGGACCCCTGTTAACACCCGGCCGACGAGCGGCGCGGGCCCGTGGACGGCCGGGCCGGAGCGAGGGTGCGGGCGGCGGGCTACCCTAACGGTGGGCTGGACCATCGGCCCGCCAGCATGTGCCCGCCGAAAACGACAAACGGGATGTTCGCGTGTTTGACACCTTGAGTGACCGCCTGTCCGGGATCTTCACCAAGCTCCGCGGCAAGGGCCGGCTCACCGACGCCGACATCGACGCCACCGCGCGCGAGATCCGGATGGCGTTGCTGGAGGCCGACGTCGCCCTGCCGGTGGTCAAGGGCTTCATCGCGAACGTCAAGGAGCGGGCGCGCAGCGCCGAGGTCTCCCAGGCGCTGAACCCGGCCCAGCAGATCATCAAGATCGTCAACGAGGAGCTGATCAACGTCCTCGGCGGCGAGGGGCGGCGGCTCCAGTTCGCCAAGCACCCGCCGACCGTGATCATGCTGGCCGGCCTCCAGGGCTCCGGTAAGACGACCCTCGCCGGCAAGCTGGCCCGCTGGCTCAAGAGCCAGGGCCACCAGCCGCTGCTGGTCGCCGCCGACCTCCAGCGTCCCAACGCCGTCGGGCAGCTCCAGGTGCTCGGTGGCCGGGCCGGCGTCGAGGTGTACGCCCCGGCGCCCGGCAACGGCGTCGGCGACCCGGTGCAGGTGGCCCGCGACTCGATCGAGCACGCCCGCCGCGCCGCCCGCGACATCGTCATCGTCGACACCGCCGGCCGGCTCGGTATCGACGCCGAGATGATGCAGCAGGCCGCGAACATCCGCGACGCGGTCCAGCCCGACGAGGTCATCTTCGTCATCGACGCGATGGTCGGCCAGGACGCGGTCCGTACCGCAGAGGCGTTCCGCGACGGCGTGGGCATCACCGGCGTGGTGCTGTCCAAGCTCGACGGCGACGCCCGCGGCGGCGCCGCGCTCTCCGTCCGCGAGGTCACCGGCCAGCCCATCCTGTTCGCCTCCACCGGCGAGAAGCTGGAGGACTTCGACGTCTTCCACCCCGACCGGATGGCCAGCCGGATCCTCGGCATGGGCGACGTCCTCACTCTGATCGAGCAGGCCGAGGCGGCCTTCGACTCCGATCAGAAGGACAAGATGACCGCCAAGCTGATGGGCGGGGAGACCTTCACGCTGGAGGACTTCCTCGATCAGCTCATCGCGGTCCGGCGGATGGGCCCGATCGCCAACGTGCTGGCCATGATGCCGGGCATGGGCCAGATGAAGGACCAGCTCGCCGAGTTGGACGACAAGCACTTCGACCGGGTGACCGCGATCATCAGGTCGATGACCCCGGCCGAGCGCACCAACCCGAAGATCATCAACGGCTCCCGCCGGGCCCGGATCGCCAACGGCTCCGGCGTCACCGTCATGGACGTCAACCAGCTGCTCAACCGCTTCACCGACGCGCAGAAGATGATGAAGCAGATGGGCGGCATGATGGGCCTGCCCGGCGGTGGCCGGCGCAAGGCGACCAAGTCGCCGAAGAACAAGCGCAAGGGCACCAAGGGCGGCGGGCGGCCGCGTACCGGCGCCGGGATGCCGGGTGGCTTCCCGGGCGGGATGCCGCAGCTGCCGCCGGGCCTGGACCCGGGTGACCTGGCGGGTGGGCAGGGCCTGCCGCCGGGCTTCAAGCTTCCGAAGATCGACTTCAACAAGCTGGGCAAGGGCGGCGACAAGGGCCCCCGCTAGCGTGTCGGTGACGGTGGGCGATGTGATCATCACCTAGGGTCGGTTCGCCCCCTGGAAGGAGATGTCATGACCGCGGCGCCGATCCTGCCCGAGCGGCACGAGTGGACGGTCGACGACCTGGGCGACCTGCCCAAGGACCTTCCGTACGAACTGATCAACGGAAGGTTGATCGTGCCGTCGCCCACCGCCCTGCACCAGGATCTGTGTGTCCGTCTCCTACTCGCGCTTGAGGTCAACTGCCCGCCTGAGTTCCTGGTGAGCATCGACCTGTCCATGCGGGTGGACCGCCGCAACGAGCCGCGCCCGGATGTGGTGGTGATCCGGCGCAAGCACGCCGGCCRGTCGCCGGTCCCGGTCGAGGACGCGCTGCTCGCCGTCGAGGTCGTCTCGCCGACGTCGCACTTCCGCGACCTGTACGACAAGGCGAAGGTCTACGCCCGCTCCGGGGTCCGCTCCTACTGGGTGGTGGATCCGCAGCACGAGCGGATCGCGCTGACCGAGTACACGCTCGACGGCGCCGCCCGCGAGTACGAGCAACTGGCACACACCGAGGACCTGTTCGTCACCGAACGGCCCTGGAAGGTCTCGGTCGATCTGCCGGCGCTGACCGCGCGGCGCAACGACCTGCTCGCCGTCGAGGAGGACTGATCGGGTAGGACTGTGCACATGGCTCTGCACGTGCGCGGTGTGTTCCTTCCCGACGACGAGGTCCGGGACGTCTGGCTGGTCGGCGACCGGGTCACCTTCGAACCGGTGCCCGGCGCCGAGACGGTGGCCGACGGCGGCTTCGTGCTGCCCGGCTTGACCGACGCGCACTGCCACATCGGCATCGCCCGCGGCGGCAGCCCGATCACCTCGCTCGACCAGGCGCGGGAACTGGCCCGGATCGACCGGGACGCGGGCGTGCTGGCGATCCGCGACGCCGGGTCGCCGTACCCGTACCCCGAACTGGAGGACGAGCCGGACCTGCCGCGACTGGCCCGCGCGGGCCGGCACGTCGCGCCGCCCAAGCGGTACCTGCGCGACATCGGCGTGGAGGTCGGCGCGGCGGAGGTCGCCGAGACGGTGGCCGCGCAGGCCGCGGCCGGCAACGGCTGGGTCAAGCTGGTCGGCGACTGGATCGAGCGGGGAGTGGGCGACCTGGCGCCGGCCTGGGACGCCGACACCATGACCGCGGCGGTCGCCGCCGCGCACGCCGCCGGGGTACGCGCGGCGGTGCACACGTTCTCCGAGTCGGCGGTGGAGATCATGGTGCGGGCCGGGGTGGACTCGGTGGAGCACGGCACCGGGCTGAGCCTCGACCTGATCGACCTGATGGCCCGGCAGGGCACCGCGCTGGTCCCCACGATGATCAACATCCGGACCTTCGGCCACATCGCGGAGCAGGCCCGGCCCAAGTTCCCCGGGTACGCCGACCACATGCTCGCCCTGCGCGACCGCTTCCCCGAGGTGGTGCGCGCCGCGCACGAGGCCGGTGTGCCGATCTACGTCGGCACCGACGCGGGCGGCGGCATCGACCACGGGCTCGTGGCCGAGGAGATGCTCCTGCTGCACGAGCAGGCCGGCATGTCCGCGCCGGACGTGCTGGCCGCCGCCTCCTGGCGGGCCCGGGAGTGGCTCGGCTTCCCCGGGCTGGTCGAGGGCGGCCTCGCCGACCTGGTGGTCTACCCCGAAGATCCGCGCCGTGACCTGCGCGTGGTCCGGACGCCCAGCCGGATCGTCCTGCGCGGCCGGGTCGTCCGCTGACGGGCCGTGACCGGCCGCCGTCGTCGCTAGCGCGCCGTCGCCGCCATCAGGAACAGGCGCACCGCCAGGTCGGCCAGCCGGTCGGCGGTCTCGTCGACCGGGCCGCCGGGCAGCACGATGTGGCTCACCACCAGGCGTACGACGCTGTCCGCCGCGAACGCCAGGGCCGCCGGATCGGCGTCGGGCAGGCGGTCACCCGTCCACTCCAGCAGCGCCGCCGCGGCCTCGGCGAGCACCAGCTCGGACCGGGTGGTCAGGTACGGCAGCAACTCCTCCGAGCCGCCCCGCGTGCTGGTCAGCACCGCCCGGACCAGCGGGTTCTCGGCGGCTGAGGCGAGCGTGCGATGGATCGCCGCGTACGCCGCCGCCCGCACGTCGGAGTCGTGCTCGCCGAGCGCGGACCGGACCTGGCCGACGAACCGGTCCACCTCGTGCCGGGCCAGCGCCTCGCCCAGGCCCGCCTTGGTGCCGAACTCGTTGTAGACCGTCTGCCGGCTCACCCCGGCGGCGGCGGCCACCGCGCCCATCCGGACACGGTCCCACCCGAGGGCCACGGTCTGCGCCCGGGCGGCCTCCACGATCGCGTCCCGTGTCTCACCCATCGCCGTCGAAGTCTACGGCCGCGCCGGGCGACACGGCGCGGCCCGGCTCCCCGGCGAACCCCCGCCCCGCACGGCGCATAGGATGTGCGGTCATGGCACGCGTGCTCACTCCCCGTGCGGAGGACTTTCCCCGCTGGTACCAGGACCTGATCGCCAAGGCGAAGCTGGCCGACAACGGCCCGGTCCGGGGGACCATGGTGATCCGACCGGCCGGCTACGCCATCTGGGAGCGGATGCAGGCCGAGATGGACGCCCGGATCAAGGCGGCCGGCGCGGAGAACGCATACTTCCCGCTGTTCATCCCGGAGAGCTACCTCAAGCGGGAGGCCGAGCACGTCGAGGGCTTCTCGCCGGAGCTGGCGGTGGTCACGCACGGCGGCGGCAAGCAGCTCGCCGAGCCGGTGGTGGTGCGCCCCACCAGCGAGACGGTCATCGGCGAGTTCATGGCCAAGTGGATCGACTCGTACCGCGACCTGCCGCTGCTGCTCAACCAGTGGGCGAACGTGGTCCGGTGGGAGCTGCGCCCGCGGATCTTCCTCCGCACCAGCGAGTTCCTCTGGCAGGAGGGGCACACCGCGCACGCGACCCGTGAGGACGCCCGGGCCTACGCGCGGCGGATCCTGCACGAGGCGTACGAGGACCTGATGGTCAACGTGCTAGGCATCCCGGTCGTGGTCGGCCTGAAGACCGCCCGGGAGCGCTTCGCCGGCGCCACCGCCACGTACACGTGCGAGGGCATGATGGGCGACGGCAAGGCGCTGCAGCTGGGCACCAGCCACGAGCTGGGCCAGAACTTCGCCAAGGCGTTCGACATCAGCTACTCCTCGGCCGAGGGTGGCCGGGAGCACGCGTGGACCACCTCCTGGGGCACGTCCACCCGGATGCTCGGCGGCCTGATCATGTGCCACGGCGACGACAACGGGCTGCGGGTGCCGCCGAAGCTGGCGCCGGTCCAGGCGTACGTGATGGTCGTCAAGGACGGCGACGGCGTGAGCCAGGCGGCGGCCAAGCTGTGCGACGCGCTGCGCGACGCCGGGGTGCGGGTGGCGCTCGACGACCGGACCGACACCGCGTTCGGCCGCCGCGCCGTCGACGCCGAGCTGCGCGGCTACCCGGTACGCGTCGAGGTCGGCCCGCGTGACCTGGCCGCCGGCAACGCGGTGGTGGTCCGGCGTACGGACGGGTCGAAGGCCCCGACCCCGGTGGCCGACGTGGTCGGCGCGGTCCTCGCCGCGCTGGAGGCCGACCAGCGGGCGCTGCACGACCAGGCGCTGGAGTTCCGCCGGTCCCGCACCGTCGAGGTGTCGACGCTGGCCGAGGCGATCGAGGCGTCCGCCACCGGCTGGGCGCGGGTGCCGTGGTCGGCGGTCGGCGTCGAGGGCGAGGCCGAGGCGAACGGGCAGGGCGTGACGGTTCGCTGCCTGGTGCGCGCCGACGGCTCGGTGCCGGACTCGGAGGACGAGCCCGACCTGGTGGCGATCCTCGCCCGCGCCTACTGAGGGTGTAAGGAAGGGCCCCTTCTTAACGCATTCTGCATAGGCGGGGGCCCTTGTTAACACGACGGCGGGGGTGAGCGTGCGGTTCGAGCCGGGGCGGCTGATCATGCACCGGAACGTGCGGCATGGCCGGATCGGGTGGGTCCGGTCGGCCCGCGTGGTCTCCGACGACGAGCGCGGCCTGCTGCTCTGGGTGGCGCGGACGGCGCCCGTCGCGCACGAGGTGAACGCCGCCGGCCTGGGCATGCGGGCCGTGCCGTTCGCCGAGTGGGTGACGTCGTCCTACCGGCTCGCGCAGGGCCGGTGGAACGGTCCGCCGGTGCTGAAGTTCCTGCCCACCGGCGCGGCCCACTCGGTCTGGTGGTTCCGCGACGCGCACGGGCGCTTCCAGAACTGGTACGTCAACCTGGAGGAGCCCGGCGTCCGCTGGGACGACGGCGCGGTGGCCGGTGTCGACATGGTCGACCAGGACCTCGACGTGGTGGTGTACCCGGACCTGAGCTGGGAGTGGAAGGACGAGGACGAGTTCGCCGAGCGGCTGGCGTTCCCGGAGCACTACTGGGTGACAGACGAGAAGGCGGTACGCGCCGAGGGTGAGCGGGTGATCCGGATCGCCGAGGCGGGCGCGTTCCCGTTCGACGGCACCTGGTGCGACTTCACCCCGCCCACGGAATGGGATGTACCGGACGAACTTCCGCCGGGGTGGGACCGCCCGCCGGTGCGCTGAGCGGGTGTCGTCCGTCACGGCCCGACCCGCCGCGGGCGTGGTGTCCGGGTCCGGTGTGAGAGTTCCGGGGCGGATCTGGCAGAATGGTTCGCTGGTATCCGGCGCGCGTCCGGCGCCCTCTAACCCGGGCGCGTCGCCAGTTCACCGAGCAGTCTCCGGCCCAAACCCCACTGTGCCGGTCGGCGCTCACCCGCCACACCGCCCCGTACGGGCCGGTGAGATCGCAACAGGAGCGAAACAACTGTGGCCGTAAAGATCCGGCTCCTGCGGATGGGCAAGATCCGCAACCCGCAGTACCGCATCGTCATCGCCGACTCGCGTACCAAGCGTGACGGTCGCGCGATCGAGTTCGTCGGTGTGTACCAGCCGAAGGAAGACCCTTCGGTGATCGAGGTCAAGTCGGAGCGGGTCCAGTACTGGCTGTCGGTCGGCGCTCAGCCGAGCGAGGCCGTGCAGCGCCTGCTGGAGCTGACCGGTGACTGGCAGAAGTTCAAGGGCCTGCCGGCCCCGCCGCCGCTGAAGGTCGCCCCCGAGCGGGCCGACCGCAAGGCGGCGTACGAGGCCGAGGCGAAGGCCGCCGCCGGCGTGGCGGACACCCCGGCCAAGCCGGCCAAGAAGGCCGCCGCCAAGGCGGAGGAGCCGAAGGCCGAGGCCAAGGCCGAGGAGCAGACCGGTGCCGAGTCCGGCGAGCAGGCCTGACATGCCGCTGCGTCCCGCTCTGGAGCACCTGGTCAAGGGCATCGTCGACCACCCGGACGACGTCCGGGTGCGGATGGTCGACTCCCGTCGGGGCAAGCGCCTCGAAGTCCGCGTGCACCCCGAGGACCTCGGCACGGTGATCGGGCGGTCCGGCCGGACCGCCAAGGCGCTGCGCCAGGTGATCGGGTCCATCGGCGGGCGTGGGGTACGCGTCGACATCGTCGACTCGTACTGATGCTTCTCGTCGTCGGCCGGATCGGTAAGCCGCACGGCATCCGCGGTGAGGTCACCGTGGAGGTGCGTACCGACGAGCCCGAAGCACGGTTCGCCCCCGGTTCGGTGTTGACCACCGAGCCGGGGGTCACCCCGTCGGAGCCCGGCGCCTGGCGGGTGCCGCCGACGCTCACCGTCGAGTCGGCCCGCTGGCACCAGGGGCGGCTGCTCGTCGCGTTCGAGGGCGTGCTGGAGCGCAACGTCGCCGAGGCGCTGCGCAACACGCTGCTCGGCGTGGACAGCGCCGACGTCGCCCCGCCCGAGGACCCGGAGGAGTTCCACGACCACCAGCTGGTCGGCCTCGCCGTGGTCACCCGCGACGGCGAGCACGTGGGCGAGGTGGCCCGCATCGACCACGCGCCCGCGTCCGACATGCTGGTGCTGCGGCGGCCCGAGGGGCGTACCGCGCTGGTCCCGTTCGTCAAGGCGATAGTGCCCGAGGTGGATCTGGCCGGCGGTCGCGTCGTCGTCGACCTGCCCGACGGCCTGCTCGATCTCTAGCTCTCGACCTCCGGCTGGAGCCACCGCATGCGCGTCGACATCGTGTCGATCTTCCCTGAGTACTTCGCCCCGCTGGACCTGTCGCTGATCGGCAAGGCCCGCGCGAACGGCACGCTGCGGCTGGCCGTACACGATCTGCGGACCTGGACCCACGACGTGCACCGCACCGTCGACGACACGCCCTACGGCGGCGGTCCCGGCATGGTGATGCGGCCGGAGCCGTGGGGTGAGGCGCTGGACGCGCTGGCGCCGGGCGAGCTGAGTCCGGACGGGCACACGCTGCCCCGGCTGATCGTGCCGTCCCCGGCCGGCGTCCCGTTCACCCAGGCCCTGGCGCACGAGCTGGCCGCCGAGTCGCACCTGCTGTTCGCCTGCGGCCGGTACGAGGGCATCGACCAGCGGGTGCTGGACCACGCGGCGACCCGGATGCCGGTGACCGAGGTCTCCCTGGGTGACTACGTGCTCTTCGGCGGCGAGGTGGCAGTGCTGGTGATCCTGGAGGCGGTCACCCGGCTGCTGCCCGGGGTGCTGGGCAACGCCGGCTCGCTGGACGAGGAGTCACACGCGCACGGGCTGCTGGAGGCCCCGCTCTACACGAAGCCGGCGACCTGGCGCGGGCTGGACGTGCCGGAGGTGCTGCGCTCCGGCGACCACGGCCGGATCGCCCGCTGGCGACGGGACGAGGCGCTGCTGCGCACGGCCGGGCGCCGCCCCGACATGATCGGCGCGCTGGCCCCGGAGACGCTCGACAAGCGGGACCGGGCGACGCTGGACCGGGGCGGATTTTCCCCGCCACCGGGGCATGTGGCAAAGTAGAGGGGTTGCCGCATCCGTCCACGCCGTGGGCGGCTGCGAGGACCCTCGACCGGGGCCGGTCTCGCCGGTCACCACCCGGGGGTCAGAATCACCCATCCGCGCATCGACTGACGATGCGCCGTGAGCCTCACGAGGACGCAGCGATGAACATCCTGGACGCCCTTGACGCCCAGTCGAAGCGTACCGACCTGCCCGACTTCCGTGCCGGTGACACCGTCAAGGTGCACGCGCGGGTCGTCGAGGGCAACCGCTCCCGGGTCCAGATCTTCCAGGGCGTCGTCATCCGCCGCCAGGGTGACGGCCTGCGTGAGACCTTCTCGGTCCGCAAGGTCAGCTTCGGTGTCGGCGTGGAGCGGACCTACCCGCTCAACGGTCCGGGCATCGACCGGATCGAGGTCGTGACCCGCGGTGACGTGCGTCGCGCCAAGCTCTACTACCTGCGCGAGCTGCGGGGCAAGAAGGCCAAGATCAAGGAGCTGCGGGAGAAGCAGCCGGCGAACTGATTCGCGTTCGCCACGCCGCCCGGCCTGCGCGGATGTCGTATCGACCAGACCGCATTACCCTGGTCGGTACGGGCGCAGCCGGACGGTGCGAAACGGTCCACTACCGCCCGTGGGGTCTCGAAGGAGACTCCCGGGCGGTAGTGTCGTTTCCGCGGACCGGAGAGTGGCATGGTGCAGATGGTTGACGAGGACGGCGCCGTCGATCCCTGGCGCCGGCGGGCCCGGCGCGGGCGTCGCCAGATGCCGCTCTGGCAGGAGCTTCCGCTGCTGCTCATCGTGGCGTTCTGCCTGGCGGTGCTGATCCGCACGTTCCTGCTCCAGGCGTTCTTCATCCCCTCCGGGTCGATGGAGAACACGCTGCTCGTCGGCGACCGGGTGCTCGTCAACAAGGTCGTCTACGACGTCCGCGACCCCGTCCGCGGCGAGGTGGTGGTGTTCCGCGGCACCGACCGCTGGGTCGCCCAGGAGGCGCCCGCGCCGCCCACCAACTTCGCCGGCCAGGTCAGCCGCACGCTCGGTGACCTGGTGGGCGTCAGCCGCCCCGGCGAGAAGGACTTCATCAAGCGGGTCATCGGCGTGCCGGGCGACAAGATCTGGTGCTGCGACGACGGCCGCGTGGTGGTCAACGGGGTGCCGCTGGACGAGCAGGCGTACGTCTCCGAGGACTCCCCGCTCGAGCTTCCGCCCAATCCGAAGGAATGCCGGTCCCGGCAGTTCACCGAGGTGGTGGTGCCGCCGGGGCAGATCTTCGTGATGGGTGACCACCGGCTGGTCTCGCAGGACGCCCGATGTCAGGGGCCGGTGCCGATCGAGAACGTGATCGGTCGCGCCTTCATGATCGTCTGGCCGTCGCAGCGGTGGACCACCCTGCCCGTACCGGAGACGTTCGCGGACGTGCCGCGCGCGGACGCCGCGGCCGCCTCCGGCCCGGTCCCGGTGGATCCCGACCCGGTGGGCGGAGTCGTCCTGATCGTGCCGGTCGTGGCGACGCTCACGGTTCTCGCGGGTTCGGGGCGACTGCGCCGCACCGGGGGACGTAGGCTCCTCCCGTGATCGACGAGCAGACCGAGAAGCCGCGCAACTCCTTCTGGAAGGAGCTGCCCATCCTCCTGGGTGTGGCGATCCTGGTCGCAGTGCTGGTTCGCGCCTTCGTGCTGCAGACCTTCTTCATCCCGTCGCCGTCCATGGAGAACACCCTCAAGATCGACGATCGGGTGCTGGTCAACAAGCTGGTCTACGACTTCCGCTCGCCGCACCGGGGCGAGGTGATCGTCTTCAAGGCGCCCACCGAGTGGAGCGGCAACCCCGACGGTGAGGACTTCATCAAGCGGGTGATCGGCGTCGGCGGCGATCACGTGGTCTGCTGCGACCGTACGGGCGGGCAGGACCGGCTGGTCATCAACGGCAAGCCGGTCGACGAGCCGTTCATCTTCCCCGGCAACAAGCCCGCCGACCAGGACTTCGACATCACCGTGCCGAAGGGCCGGCTGTGGGTCATGGGTGACCACCGGGAGGCCTCCGGCGACTCGCTGGAGCACTGGCAGCAGTCCGGCGAGGACATCACCGTCGCCACCATCCCGGAGGGCGAGGTCGTCGGGCGGGCTTTCACCATCTTCTGGCCGGTCAGCCGCGCCACCTGGCTCAGCGTGCCGAAGCAGTTCGAGGGGATCCCCAATCCCTGACCCGACGGCTTCCGCGCGCCCCCACGCCCACCCCCGGCCGCCGGCGGGAGGGCGTGGTCGTTCGTCGCAGCCGTCTGGCAGGCTGGTGCGGTGACCGTCTACACCCCTCGTCGCGCGGCCCGGGTGCTGCTGGTCGACGCGTCCGACCGGGTGCTGCTCTTCGAGGGCAGTGATCCGGCCCGGCCGGGTCACCGCTACTGGTTCACTCCCGGCGGCGGGCTGGACCCGGGGGAGGCCCCGGCCGACGGTGCGGCCCGTGAGCTGGCCGAGGAGACCGGCCTGCGGCTGGCACCGGCCGAGCTGGGCGCGCCGGTCTGGTCGGAGACCGTCGAGTTCCCGTTCGACGGCGTCTGGTACCGCCAGGAGCAGCAGTTCTACCTGGTCCGGGTAGCGGGCTGGGAGGTCGACACCACCGGCTTCAACGACGTCGAGCGCGCGAGCGTGCACGGGCACCGCTGGTGGACGGTGACCGACCTGGCCGCCTCCGCCGAGCGCTACTACCCGCCGGACCTGCCGGGCCGGCTCGGCGCCGCGCTGGTGGGAGGCGGCGCATGCTGACCCCGCCGCGCACGGTGGTGCGCCGCGACGGCGGCCTCTACGCGCTGGAGCGGGCCCTGCAACGGCGGGGCTTCCGCTACGTCGCGGGCGCCGACGAGGCGGGCCGGGGCGCCTGCGCCGGGCCGCTGGTGGCCGCCGCCGCGATCCTGCCCGAGGGCCGTCGCGGCGAGATCGACGAGCTGGCCGACTCCAAGCTGCTCACCCCGGCCGCCCGGGAGCGCGTCCACGACGAGGTGGTGGCGCGGGCCCTGGCGTACGCCGTGGTGGTCATCCCGGCCGAGGAGGTGGACGCCCGCGGGTTGCACGTGTGCAACCTCGCCGCGATGCGCCGGGCGCTCGCCTCGCTGACCACCCGCCCGGAGTACGTGCTGACCGACGGCTTCGGCGTCGACGGGCTCGACGTGCCGGGGCTGGCGGTCTGGAAGGGCGACCGGGTGGCCGCCTGCGTGGCTGCGGCCAGTGTGCTCGCCAAGGTCACCCGGGACCGGATCATGGTGGAACTGGACGGGCGGTTCCCCGGCTACGGCTTCGCCGAACACAAGGGCTACATCACCGCCGAGCACAGCGCCGCGCTGCGCGCGCTCGGGCCCTGCCGGGAGCACCGCTTCTCGTACGTGAACGTGGCCGCCGTCTCCGGACGGGACGGCCGGCCTCCCCGCGCCCGCCGCCCGGCGGGCGCCGACGTGGTGTCGCCCGAGCCCGTGGCCGGGCTGCCGGGACTCGGGGCCGGCGCGTTCGCCGGGCGCCCGGACGAGCCGATGGGGCGCTCCGGCGCGCCAGGGGGTACCGTCGGCGTGGCGTTGGGCGAGCAGCCGCGACCTCCGGCGTCGGTGGGGGAAGATGTGGTCATGGAAGGCGGAGTGCGATGAGCGCGGAAGATCTCGAGAAGTACGAGACCGAGATGGAGCTGCAGCTCTACCGGGAGTACCGCGACATTGTCCGCCAGTTCTCCTACGTGGTGGAGACCGAGCGCCGTTTCTATCTGGCGAACCAGGTCGACCTGCACGTCCGCAACTCGGACGGTGAGGTCTACTTCGAGGTCGAGATGCACGACGCCTGGGTGTGGGACATGTACCGGCCTGCCCGTTTCGTCAAGAACGTCCGAGTAATGACGTTCAAGGACGTCAATGTGGAAGAGCTCGAAAAGCCCGACATCTCGCTTCCCGCAGATTCCGGATTCGGGAGCTGATCCCCGGGCGGCCCGCCGCCCGGATCACCGCTCCGGCACGACCACTTCGACCCGCTGCACCAGGTTGTTCGCGAACCCGCCCCGGTTCCACGGCTGCTCGACCGGCTGAGTGCGCCCCGAGGCGTCGGTCGCCCGGGCGCCCAGCACGTACCGCCCCGGGGTCGCCGTCCAGTTCACCGACCATCGACGCCACGCCCACTCGCCGCCGGCCGGCTCGTCCAGGACCGCCGGCGTCCACGTGCCGCCACCGTCCATCGTCACCTCGACCGACGTCACCGGCGCGTGCCCGGACCAGGCCCGGCCGTCCACCGTGCACGGCCCCGGCCGCACCACCCGGGTCCGGGACATGAAGTCCGGGAACCCGGGCGGGCGCACCAGGGCACGCGGTTCGATCCGGGTCACCGGCACGCCCGGGTCGTCGGCGTCGCGCCGCAACCGGTAGGCCACCGCGTTCTGGTAGCCGTCGAACGGCTCGGTCGTCACCGTGATGTCGCGCAGCCACTTCACGTGCGCCATGCCGTACCAGCCGGGCACGATCAGCCGCAGCGGCGCGCCGTGCTGCGGCAGCAGGGGAGCGCCGTTCATCTCGTACGCCAGCAGCACCTCCTCGCGCAGCGCGTCGGCCACCGGCAGCGCCCGCTGGTAGTCCTGCTCGACGCCGCGCTCGATCCCGTGGTCCGCCCCGGTGAACACCACGTCCACCGCGTCGCCGGACAGCCCGGCCTCGCGCAGCAGCGGCGCCAGCGGGGTACCGGTCCACTCGGCGTTGCCCACCGCCTCCACCAGCCAGGGCTGGCTCACCGGGCGGGGCCGCAGCAGCGCCCGGCCGTTGCCCGCGCACTCCAGCGTGACCCGGTGGGTCACCCGGGGCCGGTCACGCAGCGCCGCCAGGTCCAGCCGCAGTGGACGCTGCACCGCGCCGGACACGCTCAGCGCGTACGCGGCCGGGTCGACGTCCGGGATGTCGTAGTGGATGAGCAGGTAGTGCAGGCCCGCCGGGGTCACGTCGTAGCGCAGCGCCTCCAGCGGGATGCCGTGGTTGCGCGCGGCGAGCTGGAGCTCCTCGGCGCTGATCGCCTCGTCCGGTCCGGCGACCCGGGCGGGCCGGCTCGCGTCGTCCACTGTGGTCATGCCTGCTCCGTCCGCTCCAGCACGTCGTAGCCCACGAACGTGAACATCCGTGCACCCGGCACCAGCGGGCGCGGGGTGCCGGTGAAGCGGTGCGCGCCGACCCCCACACCGTCGGCCGGGCTGCCCACCGCGACCGGCTCGAAGCCCTCCTCGGCGAACCACTCGCAGATCACCGGCACCAGATCCGGCTCGCGCCGGTGCCGCGTCCACAGCACCATGCCGTCGGTGGCGCAGAGCGAGGCGCAGTGCCGCACCGTCGCCCGAATGTCGTCGTCGGTGATGTTGCCGAAGATGCCGCAGACCAGCACCAGATCGGCCGGGGCCAGATCGGCGTAGCCGTCGGTCAGCGCGGCGTCCCCGGTCACCACCTGCACGCCGGTGAGCCCCGCCTCGGCGGTGGCGCGGCGGGCCAGATCGGCGTTGCGCGGGTCCAGCTCGACCAGGCGGGCGGTCACGTCGGCGCCCCGGGGGTGGGCGGCCAGCACCGGGATCAGGTCACGGCCCTGACCGGCGCAGAGACTCAGCGCGCGCAGCGGACCGGGCGGCGCGGCGTCGAGGGCGTCGGCGACACGCCGCCGCACCTCGGCGAGCCGCCGGGCCAGTGCGGACTCGGGCTGGTCGTAGTCGCGGTGCCAGGCGTACCAGTCCTTCGTCACCCGGCCAGCATAGGCGTCCCGGCCGTAGCAGATCCGCCCCGATTTCGGCGCTCGTCCACAGTGGGGGCGCCGTCCACAGGGCGACCGCGCGGTGCGCGCGGGGGAGCACGGGACAGGTCAGGGTACGCGGTGTGCGTATCCCCATCGGTCGGGCCGGCAGGGGCCTGCTGCTTGTGCTCGTGCTCGCCTTCTGGTTGCCGGGCGTCCCCGCGGCGAGCCTTGACAGGCCGGTGGCAGCGGGCGGCTCGGCGGCGGTCCTTGACGGGCCGGACGTCACGACGGGATACCGGGGCGCGCCCGGCGGGCCGGCGACCGCCGGACGGTTCCGGTGGCCGCTGCCCGGTCCACCCCGCGTGGCACGCGGGTTCGACCCGCCGCCGCAGCCGTGGATGTCCGGGCACCGGGGCGTGGACCTGGCAGACGCGCCCGGCGCGCAGGTCCGCTCGGCCGGCGCCGGGACCGTCCTGTTCGCCGGCTCGGTCGCCGGCCGGCCGGTCCTCACCGTCGGCCACCACGACGGGCTGCGCACCACCTACGAGCCGGTCCGGTCCCGGGTCACCGCCGGCACCCGGGTCGACGCCGGCACCCCGATCGGTGACCTGCTCGCCGGGCATCCCGGCTGCGCCGAGGCGGCCTGCCTGCACTGGGGGCTGCGACGCGGCGCCGAGTACCTGGATCCGCTGGCGCTGCTCGGGCTCGGCCGGGTCCGGCTGCTGCCGCTCGACCCAGGAGCCGACGCCGGTCCCCTGAGTCGTGGCGCCGCCGCCGGCTCTCGCCGCTCAGCGCTGGGCGAGCAGCGTGGGCAGCCGGACGGCCAGCCGGTCGTACTCGTCGGGGGTGTTGTAGACCTGGCCGCACAGCCGCAGGTAGCCGCGCCCGTTCCAGCCGGCCACCGACACCTCGGCGGAGAGCCGGTCGGCGATCCGGGCCCGCAGCTCCCGGGCCGCGTCCAGTGTCGTCGCGACGCCCGGCGGCAGCGGCACCAGACGCATGGCGACCGCCGGTCCGCCGGGCTCCGGCAGCCGCTCGGGCGCCACCCCCAGCGCGTCCCCGACGACCCGTTGCCCGTACGCGGCCAGCGCCGCGTTGTGCGCCCGTACCCGGTCGATGCCGAGGCTGCGCAGTGTGAACAGGCCCACCGGGGCGGCCAGCCAGCCGGTGTAGTCGAGCGTCGCCTGCCATTCCACCCGGGTCGGGAAGCCGCTGTCCTGCTCCCACGAGACGACGAGCGGCTGGATCTTCTCCCGCCACGACGGCGCCACCACGAGCGCGGCGGTGCCGCGCGGCGCGTACGCCCACTTGTGCAGGTTGCCCACCCAGAAGTCGGCGCCGATCGACGCGACGGTAGCCGGCAGCATGCCCGGCGCGTGCGCGGCGTCCACCAGCACCGGCACGCCCTGCTCCCGGGCCACCGCGACGAGCGCGGCGGCCGGAAACAGCCGGGCGGTCGGCGAGGTCAGCTGGTCGACGATGAGCAGCCGGGTACGCCCGGGGCGCAACCCGGCGCGGACGATCTCGACCACCTCCTCGTCGGTGGCGGTCAACGGCACCGGCAGGGTGCGCGACACCGCCCCGGTGCGGGCGCACTCCCGCGCGATCGAGAGGGCCACCGCCCCGTACCCGTGGTCGGTGGTCAGGATCTCGTCGCCGGGGCGCAGCGCCAGCGACTGCAACACGACCGCCGCGCCGGCGGTGACGTTGCCGACCAGCGCGGTGCCGTCCGGGTCCGCGCCGAGGAACGCGGCCAGGTGTCGGCGGGCGTGGGCGATCCGGTCGACCAGGCCCTGGGTGAAGAACCGCAGCGGGTCGGCCTCCATCTCGTCGCGCAGGCGCTGCTGGGCGCGCTGCACGGCGATCGGCACGGCGCCGAACGAGCCGTGGTTGAGGTGGCTGACGGAGGGATCGAGGGAGAAGAGCAGCCGAGCACCGGGAATCGGCTCGGGCGGCTGCGGCACCGTCATCCGTCGATCCTAGCCCGAGATGGATCATCACCCGGCCGGATTCCGCCGGTCAGGCGCGGGGGTGCGCCTGCCGGTACGCCGCGCGCAGCCGCTCCACCGACACGTGCGTGTAGATCTGCGTGCTCGCCAGCGACGAGTGCCCGAGCAACTCCTGCACCGCCCGCAGGTCCGCGCCGCCTTCGAGCAGGTGGGTGGCGGCCGAGTGACGCAGCCCGTGCGGCGTCACCCGGGGCACCCCGGCGGCCTCGGTCCAGTCGGCCACGATCCGCCGCGCGGTGGTCGGGTTGAGCCGCCCGCCCCGCGCCCCGAGCAGCAGCGCCCGGCCCGAGCCGGGCGTCGCCAGCGTCGGCCGCCCGACGCTCAGCCACGCATCGAGCGCCCGCTGCGCCGGCACCCCGTAGGGCACCGACCGCTCCCGGCCGCCCTTGCCGAGTACGCGCACCACCCGGCGGCCCTGGTCGACGTCGGTCACGTCCAGGCCGCACGCCTCGCTGATCCGTACCCCGGTGCCGTAGAGCAGTTCGAGCAGCAGCCGGTCACGCAGCAGCACGGCCTCGGGCGTATCCGCGCCCGGTGCTTCCCCGGGTTGCGGGGCGTCGGCGGGCCGGGCCGCCTCCATCAGGGCGGCGGCCTGGTCGGCCCGCAGCACGGTGGGCAGTTCCCGCCGGGCCCGAGGGCTCGCCAGCGGCGCGGCGATGTCGTCGGCGAGCAGGCCGGCGCGGTGCGCCCAGGCGCTGAACGTCCGGGCCGCGGCGGCGCGGCGGGCCATCGTCGTCCGGGCCGCGCCCATGGTCCGCTGCTTCGCCAGCCAGCTGCGCAGCACGGCGAGGTCCAGCTCCGGCAGCTCGGCGCAGCCCATCCGGACCGCGTGGTCGAGCAGCGACACGAGATCCGTGACGTACGCGCGAACGGTGTGGACGGACCGGTTGCGCACCCGCGACAGGTGGTCGGCGAAGTCGTCCACCGCCTCACGCATCGACGCGGGCAGCTCCTCGTGCGCGTCCCGGGTGCCGCGCTGCCGCTTGCTCACCGCGGCACCCCGACCTGGCGCACGCGGTCGTAACAGAGGCGGACAGCGATCACCGGTCCAGCGTACGGCCGGAGCGCCGCCGCGCGCTGAGCCGCCGCACGCCTTCACCGCGCCGGCCGGGCCGTCGGCGCCGCCGTGGCCGCGGTGTGCCGTGCGCCGCCGCGCCAGTGCCTTCCGGCGTGACGATCGCGCCGCGCCGAGCAGGGTGGCTAAACCGGGCCTGGACAGAGGAAACTCATGCTGCGGCCAGGCACAGGGCGGCAACCGGACGGCAGCGTGGCTGAGCCGGCGCGCCCCACGGGTGGCCGATCCGGCCGCGATCGGACAGCCGCGTCCCGCGACGGTGACGCCCGGTACGAAAAGGGGCCGACAGTGGGAGTGGACGCGGTCCTCTACCGACAGATATCGGCGGGCAGCAGTCGTCGCCGGCCCGCGTACGTCTCGATCGAGGTCGTCGCGGATCCGCAGGACGTGCTGCTCGGTCTGCTGGCGCGGGTCCGCGGCGGCGGCCGGACGCCGCTGCTGGATCGCGTCGATCCCCTCGGCGAGCTGACCGTCGACACCGATCGGATGTCGCAGCTGCTCGCCGACCTGCGGTGTTTGGCCGAGGTGGCCGGGACGCCGGCGGAGGCCGACCACATCCGCCGGCTGGCCCGGCTGGCCCGCCGCTGCGCGGAGCGCCGAGACACCGAGATCCGGTTCGAGGGCGACTGACGATCGCGCGTCCCGTCGCCGTGCCGTGCCGGCTCAGGCTTCGGCCGGCTGCCGCGTGGCCCGGATCCGGCGCGTGCCCCACACGATCAGCAGGACTCCGGCCACGAACAGCGCCGGACCGGCGACGAAGCCGATGTCCCGGATCATCAGGTCGATGTCGTGCTGCTTCTCCGCCTCGGCCTTCTGCGCCTCGTAGGAGCCGTCGCCCGCGCCGAACATGCACCGGTCCCGGGGCGTCATCACATCCTCGCCGCACATCGTCGGGCCGTTCGGGTCGTAGTCGCCGATGTCGCGGTGGGACAGGATCGCGAAGAACACCACGAAGAGGCTGACCACGACCAGCATGCCGCCGAACGCACGACGCCCCGACCCGGGTGGGCCGGCCGCCGGGTTGCGGCGCGAGGTCTCCTGCGTGCTCATCGGCCGCCTCCGCGCGTCGGCGGGATGGCCGACGCCGGCCCGGCGAGCCGCACCTCGGCGCCGGACTCCGACCATTGTGGACATGTGCGACGGTTCGCTGCCCCAGTCATCCTTCTCCCCGTGACGGCGCCCGGCGTCCGGCCGGGGCGCGATCGTTCCCGCAACGGCTTCCGCCGCGCGCGAAATGGTGATCCTAGAAGACCGGGGCCGGTCCCACGGCCCCGTCGCCGGGCGGTTGCGAGGGGGTACGCGCCGCCTGTCACGTCGGGCCGGCCGCCGGCGGGGCGAGCGCGTAGCCGCCGTCGCGGCGCACCACCATCGCCAGTTCCTCCAGCAGGGACAGCTTGCGCATCGCGGTACGCAGGTCCACGCCGGCCCGGGCGGCCACGCTCTCCAGGTCGAGCGCCCGGCGACGCTGCAACGCCTCCAGCACCTGGGTGGCCTCCTCGTCGAGCCGGTCCCGTGGGCGCTCGGGCGCTCGGGCCGGCGGGGCCAGGTCGTAGCCGATCCGCCCCACCTCCTCCAGCACGTGCGCGAGGCCGGTGACCAGCCGCGCGTCCGGCCGCTCGCGCAGCACCTCGTGCCCGCCGACCGACATCGCGGAGGTGACCGGCCCGGGAACCACCATCGCGTGGCGGCGGAGGCCGAGCGCCCGGTTGAGCGTCTGGGTGGCGCCGCTGCGCGCCGCCGCCTCCACCAACACCGTGCCGCGTGTCGCCGCCGCTATCACCCGGTTGCGGATGAGGAACCGGGGCCGCAGCGGCTCCGCGCCCGGCATCCACTCGCTCACCAGCAGGCCGGTCTCGGCGATCCGGTCGAACAACGCGGCGTTGCCCATCGGGTACGGGCGGTCCACCCCGCACGCCAGCACGGCGACGGTGCGCCCGCCCGCTGTCAACGCGCCGCGATGGGCGGCGGAGTCGATGCCGAACGCCCCGCCCGACACCACAGTCCACTCCCGGTCGGCCAGGCCGTAGCCCAGCTCGGTGGCGATGTGTGAGCCGTAGGGGGTGGCCGCCCGGGCGCCGACCACCGCCACCGAGTGCGCCAGCGTCTCGCCGAGCGGCCACGCCCCGCGTACCCAGAAGCAGAGCGGCGGGTCGGTCTCCACATCGACCCGGCGGGTGGCGCCGGGCAGCGCGAGTCGCCGGAGGTCACGGACCTGGACCGGCCACTCGTCGTCGTCCGGGGTGACCAGCCGGGCGCCCAGCCGCTCGCCACGGGCCAGCGCCTCGGCCGCGACCGCCCGGGCGTCACCTGCAGCGGCCCGCGCCGCCACGGCCGAGCGCAGGGTCCGCTCCGGCGCGCCACCGGACAGCAGCAGGTCGAGCGCGGCGACCGGGCCGATCCGCTGCACCAGGGCGTACACGGATCGGGTGCCGGGCTCGGCGAGCCAGGTGAGCGCGACCCGCGCCAGCTTGGTCTCTTCGGTGCTCACGCGGCCTCTCCCGTCCGCAGTTGGATGGCCTCCGCGACGTCGTCGTGGCCGGGGCGGTCCCGCCCGTCCAGGTCCGCGATGGTCCAGGCGAGCCGCAGTACGCGGTCGTAGCCGCGCGCGGACAGCGAACCGGTGTCGAGCCGGTGCCGCAGGTCCGTCGTGACCCGGGCGGGCAGGTGCCACGGCGGACGGCGCAGGTACGGGCCGGGGACGTCGGCGTTGACCCGGTGCCCGGTGGCCGCCCAGCGGTCGGCGGCGGCTCGTCGTGCGGCGGCGACGCGGGCGGCGACGGTGGCCGAGGACTCGTGCGCGGCGTCGGTCCGCAACAGTTCCGCCGCGCGTACCGCCTGCAGCCGGACCTGCACGTCCACCCGGTCGAGCAGCGGCCCCGACAACCGGCCCAGGTAGCGCCGCCGGGCCAGCGGCGTGCACTCGCAGTCGACGTCGCCGGACGGCTTCGCGCACGGGCAGGGGTTGGCGGCCAGCACCAGTTGCGTGCGGGCCGGGTACTCGGTCGCGCCGCGCGTGCGCGCCACACGTACCCGGCCGCTCTCCAGCGGCTGCCGCAACGCCTCCAGCGCGCCCTTGCCGAACTCGGGCGCCTCGTCGAGGAACAGCACCCCGCGGTGGGCCAGCGACACCGCGCCGGGACGGGCCAGCCCGGAGCCGCCACCGACGAGGGCGGGCACCGTGGCGGTGTGGTGCGGCGCCTGGAACGGAGGACGGCGCAGCAGCCCGCCGCCGGGCGGCAGCAGGCCGGCGATCGAGTGCAGCGCGGTCACCTCCAGGGCGGCCTCGTCGTCCAGCTCGGGCAGCACCGACGGCAGCCGCTCGGCGAGCATGGTCTTGCCGGCGCCGGGCGGGCCGAGCAGCGCAAGGTGATGACCGCCGGCGGCGGCGATCTCCAGCGCGCGCCGCCCGAGCGGCTGGCCGGCCACGTCGGCGAGATCCGGCCCGGGTGGGGTCCCGGCCGGGGCCGGAGCGGGCGGGGCGAGCAGTGGCGCGCCGGTGCGGACGTGTGCGACGAGCCGGTGCAGCGTGTCGACGGCGTGCACTCGTACGCCGGGGATGACCGCCGCCTCGGCGGCGTTGCCGGCGGGTACGACGACCCGGGTGTGCCCGGCGCGGGCTGCGGCGGCGACCATGGGCAGCGTGCCGCGCACCGGGCGCACCGCGCCGTCGAGGCCGAGTTCGCCGAGCACGACAGTGGCGTCCAGGGCGACGGGCGGCAGCTCACCCGAGCCGGCGAGCACGGCGACCGCGATGGCCAGGTCGAACGCCGAGCCGTACTTGGGCAGGGTGGCGGGCAGCAGGTTGAGGGTGATCCGCCGGTTCGGCCACTTCTGGCCGGAGTTGACGATCGCGGCACGGACCCGGTCGCGCGCCTCGTGCAGCGCGGTGTCGGGCAGCCCGGAGATGATCACGGCGGGCAGGCCAGGGGCGAGGTCGGCCTCGACCTCGACGAGGTGCCCGGCGACTCCGGCCAGGCCCACGCTCAGCACTTTCGCGTACCCCATGTCAGAACGCGCCGCGCAGGTGCTCGACCCGGGCGGGGCCGGTGAGCGGGAGCCGGACGGACAGCACGTCGAAGCGGACCTCGTCGGCGGTGGTGCCGGTCTCGGCGAGCCACCGGGCGGCCAGGCCGCGCAGCCGGCGGGCCTTGGCCGGGACGACGGCCTCGGCGGGGGAGCCGAACTGCTCGCTGCGGCGGGTCTTGACCTCGCAGATGGCCAGGACCGGGCCCTCCCAGGCGATGATGTCGATCTCGCCCTCGGGGCAGCGCCAGTTGCGGGCGACCGGGCGCAGGCCCGTCTCGATCAGGTGCCGCAGCGCGCACCGCTCGCCGTACGCGCCGACGGCTCGGTTCCGGTTCGTCATGCCGGCCAGGATGCGTGCGGCGGGTCCGGCGGAGGGGGCGCGCGGGGTCGGCCTGTGGACGAGGAGCGTCCTGTGGACGACGGGACGATCATGGGTCAGATCTGCTAGGAAGCCGACGGCAGAGGCGGCACAAGCGGCCGCATGAAGCGCGCATACGAAGTCGCGGGATTGGCCGTACCCGCGGCGCGGGCGCCGTCCACTACGCTCCATCCGGATTTCGCGCTGCCGGAAGAGTGGGTCGGATGAAGTGGTTGCGTTGGCCGGGACTGCTCGCCCCGGCGTCGGTGCTAGTGCTGGCGCTGATCGGCGCGCTGCTGTGGTTGACGTGGCCCGATGAGAAGGAGCTGCCGCCCCGCGAACGACGGTACGAGGCGTTCACCGCCTGTCTGCTGACCGATGACGAGGGCTTGGCGGGCACGGAGGCGAAGGCGGCGTGGGCCGGCATGCAGGCGGTCTCCACCGCGCAGCTGATAAAGGTCCAGTACCTTGCGGTCGATGGACCGCAGACGACCGCCAACGCCCTGGCCTACTTCAACACCATGGCTCTGGAGGGCTGTGGTGTCGTGGTGGCAGTGGGACAAGCACCGGTCGCCGCGGTGGAGGAAGGGAAGGGCCGCTTTCCGGAAATCCGTTACGTGACGGTGGGCGCGGAGCGACCGATCCACGGTGTGTACGCCGTTTCGGCTGGCAATGCCGAGGAGATCCGGGCGGGAGTCGAGTCGGCGGTGGCCCGCTCCCGAGCAAAATAATCTTACCTACATGGATGCTTGTGCTTACAGGAAACGTCCAGGAAGCTCTCCTCACGTATTCGTGATCGCGGGGGAGGGCTGCCATGGGCGGTCAGCGGCAGCATGCGCAGGCGATGGCTCCGGGCCGCCCGCGCCGTCGAGGTCGGGTCGCTCGACGCATGGCGGCGGTACTCGTCCTGACGATGCTGATCACCACGGGGGCACCCTCCGCACCCTTGAACCATCCAGGCCGCAGTGGCTTTCCCCTGTCCTGGCTGTCCGATCTGTTCGCGGTGCGCTGGTCGTGGGCTGACCCACCCACGCCGAAGCAGCAGATGGGCCGCTCGCCTGACCGCGGCCACTATGTCGACTCGCCCAGGGCGCAGGACAACGCGCCGGTCCGGCCCGCGAAGGGCGAGCTGAAGCTGCGGAAGTCGTACCGGCCTGAGACCGGCAACCGGACGACACGGGCAGCGCAGGGCTTCCAGTCAGGCGTCAGCAAGCATCTCCCGGAAGCCTCGACCAGCACCTCCGACGTCTTCCAGAACGCGGATGGCTCCTACACCCGCCGGGTCCACGCGTCCGCCGTCAACTTCAAGGACGGTCAGGGACGCTGGCAACGGATCGACAACGGGCTGGTGGGGAAGGGCGGGCGACTGCGAGCACGAGCGGTACCGATCGACGTCACCCTGAATCCCACGCTGGAGGCCGCGGACGGCCCGCTGGTGCGGATGAACCTCGGCGGGGGTCGGATACTCGGCTATGACCTGGCGGGAGGCACGATCAGTGCCGCGGTCATCGAGGGCAGTGCCGCGACCTACCGAAGTGTCTTTCCCGGCGTCGACCTGACGCTCCGCCTCAACGGCAGCGAGGTCAAGGAGACGCTCACCTTTCACTCGGCGGACGTGGCCACCGAGTACCTCTATCCCCTGCACTTGTCCGGCTTGACCGTCCGATTGGACGACGACGGTCAGGTCGTGTTCGTCGACCCCGCCGGCAAGACCGCGGCGGTCATGCCGGCCGGCTGGATGCAGGACTCGAAGGTCGACCAGACAGGCGCGAGGACAACTTCACACGGGGTGCGGTACGACATTGTCGACCACGGCGACGGGCAGGCGCTGAAGGTAACGATCGACGGGGCCTGGCTCAGGGACCCGGCACGGACGTTCCCGGTCGAGCTCGATCCCACCACGGGAACCATCGCGACGACCACCGGTGACACGTACGTCCAGTCGGGCAGCACTGCTGTCCGCTCCACCGAGGACAACGTCGCCGTTGGAACCTTCGGAAGCGGCAAGGCCAAGGCTTTGCTGCCGTTCCCCACCTTCGGCACCACGTACGCGGGCAGGCGACTCAGCGCCGCAGACCTCAATCTCTTCATGAGCTATCAGGGCATCGGCAACGGCACCTGCGCCGCCCGACGTTTCGATGTCCACCGGGTGACGCAGAACTGGTGGGCGTCGTCGGTCACCTACGACACGTTCCCCACCTACAGCGCGTCGATCGGAAACGCGTCCCCGAGCAGCACCGCAGCCTGTGGGAACAACGGCAACCCTCCCAATCGCACGGTTGGCACTTGGGTGTCGGTGCCGCTGAACCCAGCCGAGGTCAACGAATGGGTGACCGGCGCCAGCAACTACGGCCTCGCCCTGACCGCGTCTGAGACCGACACCGCGGCGTGGAAGCGGTTCACTTCTACCGATGCGGGTGTGAAGTGCAATAACAGCGTCTACGGCCTGATCAGCTGTGGCCCCTTCATCGACGTCACCTACACCGACAACGTCGCCCCTCAGGTCGACACCCGGTACCCGTCGAACAACGCCACGCTCGACACCCTGACGCCAGAACTGATCGCCCAGGGCCACGACTCGGACAACTGGCCGGCGAAGGGACTGCGCTACAACTTCATCGTCTACAACGAGCAGGGAACGCAAATCACCAGTTCGGGCTGGGTCGCTGGTGGGGTGTGGAAGGTTCCGGCCGGCGTGCTGGCGTGGAAGAAGTCGTACCTGTACGCGGTCCAGGCCAACGACTTCTCCTCCACCGGTCCCACCACCCCGATGTACGCCTTCACCACCCAGGTGCCGCAGCCCGTGGTGTCCTCGGCGCTCGCGCAGAACGGCGACCGGGGGTACGACGGCAACGTCGGCAACTACACCACGTCCGACACTGATGCCCAGATCGCCTCCGTCGGTCCGGCCCTGACCGTCAACCGCGACTACAACAGCCTCGACACTCGGCTGGACAACGCGTTCGGACGGGGATGGTCGTCGATCGTGGATATGCGGGCGTCAGAAATCCGGGACGCGTCGGGCAACCTCCAGACCGTCGCCGTGCGTTACCCGACCGGTCAAGAGGTGGCGTTCGGCCGCAACAACGACGGGACGTGGGTCGCGCCGCTGGGCCGGCAGTCGGTCTTCAAGCCGATCACGGGTGGCTATTCTCTGACCGACAAGGACGTCACCTCCTACGAGTTCACCCAGGCGGCCGGATCGGGGCACTACCGGATCACGAAGATCACGGATGCTTCCGGGCGCGCCTTGGTCTTCCGGTACGACGCCGATGGCCAGGTGGACCGGATGACGTCAAACGCCTCCGGACGGGCGCTGTCGATATCCTGGTCCACGCCGGCGGGCGCCACGGTGCCCCACGTCGCGAGCGTCACCACCGACCCGGTCGTGGTCTCCGATCCGGCGTCGAAGCAGACCTGGACCTACACGTACGACGGCGACCTGCTGACCTCGGTCTGCGAGCCCGGGGCGGGCAGTGGATGCGCCACCTACCGCTACACGTCGGTCTCGCAGCATGCCAACACGGTGCTCAACAGCGATCCGTACGCATTCTGGCGCCTCAACGACGCCGCGGGTGCGACTGCGGCGACCAGCGCGGTGATCTCCGCGGACGGCGCCAATACCGGCTCGTACACCGATGTGACACTTGGCGAGGCACCACCACTGCCCGATTCGACGTCCACCTCCGCGTCCTTCAACGGCACGTCCTCTCTGGTATCGCTGCCGGACAAGGCGGTGGCGGAGAGTTCGTACCAGTCGATCGGCATGTGGTTTCGCACCAGCACGCCCAGCGGAGTGCTGTTCAGCTATCAGAAGGACCAGGTGACGCCGGGCGCTACGACCGCCGCATCCTATTCACCCGTCCTCTACGTGGGTGCCGACGGAAAGCTCTACGGCGAATTCGGCACGGCCGACCCGGCCAATGCGATGTCGTCGCCGAACGCGGTCAACGACGGCCAATGGCATCACGTCGCGCTCGTCGGGAACGGCACGAGCCAGCAACTGTTCCTCGATGGTGGGCGGATCGGCAGCCTGAATGCCGGGGTGAACCTTTACAGTTTGGACGCCAGCAAGGCGTACCTCGGTGCCGGCTTCCTCGGCGGGTCCTGGCCCAGCCGACCGAACAGTACGCCGACCGCCACGTTCTTCAGCGGTTCGATCGCCGATGTCGCTTACTACAACCGCGCTCTGAGCGACCGCGACATCACCTCGATGTACGCCTCCGGCCGCGCCGGCACGCCGCAGATGTCGCGCGTCACCAGCTCGGGCGGGCGGGTGCAGGCGCAGGTGGCCTATCACAGCGTGACGGGCCGGGTCAGTGAGATCACTGACGAGAACGGCGGCGTGTGGCAGGTCGGCGCGCCGAAGGCCTCCGGCTCGAGCCTGGTCTACGTGTCGTCGGTCCTCGGATCTCAGCCGACCGACTATTGGCGCCTCGGGGACACCGAAGCGCCGGCCGACGCGGTGAACGTCGTGCACAGCAACGAGGCCCGCTACAACGCGGTCACCTTCAACACCGGCCAAGCCGACACGAGCCCTTTCTCGGACACCTACGGCGCGATCTTCAACGGCACGTCCTCCTACGTCAAACCGTACGATCCCACCAACCAGCTGTATCCCGGCACGGACTTCCCGGGTGTCGAAGACGCCACGGTCGAGATGTGGTTCAAGACGCCGGTCAACCACGCGGCAAGTGGGGTCCTCTACTCCTACCAGCTGAACGAGCTGAACAACTCGCCGACCACGCCGAGCTGGACGCCCGCCCTGTACGTCGGCGCCGACGGGCTGTTGCGGGGAGAGTTCTACAACGGCACCTGGAACGCGCCGATCACCTCGAGTACGAAGGTGAACGACGGCAAGTGGCATCACGTCGTGCTGTCGGCATCCCCCACGCGGCAGACCCTCTACCTCGACAACAAGATGGTCGGGAACTTGGGTGCGATGGTCGCCACCAACGCATTGGTGTCGTACATCGGTGCGGGGACCACCAAGTCGTGGCCGAGTTCATCGGCCGACGTCAGCTACTTCAAGGGCAACATCGCGGAGTTCGCCTACTACGAGCGGGAACTGCCGCCGTGGGAGGTGGATGCCCACTACCGTGCCGCGAAGAGCGCCGCGCAGACAGGCCCAACAGCGACCCTGACGCCCGTTACGACCGTGAGCACCATTGATCCGACCAACAAGACGGCTACGGACACCTTCGACCTGGTCAACGGGAACCGCCTCATCGCCTCGACCGACGCGCTGGGTCGGACGACCTCCTACGGCTACGACGTGGGCGGCTTCGAGTCGGTGGAGTTCGACCCACTCGGTATGAAGACGGTGTCCGCACGCGACGTCCGGGGAAACGTCGTCCGCTCGACCGTCTGCCGGGATCAAACCTGGTGTGACAACACGTATTACAAGTACTGGCCGGACGCGACGACGGCCAACCTCGCCCCGGACCCGCGTAACGACCAGTTGATCGAGGTACGTGACGCTCGCTCGCAGGACGGGGCCGACAACACCTACCTGACCAAGTTGGGCTACGACACCTCGGGCAACCGAGTTAGTGTCACCTCGCCGCCGGTCGCCGGACACACGGCGGGGCGAACCACCACGATGACCTACTCCACCACATCGACCCCCGCGGTCGGCGGTGGCAGCGTGCCGCCCGGCCTGCCGCTCACCACGGTGTCCGCCAAGGGCGCAACGCAACGGACGGACTACAACTCCGCCGGTGACGCTGTCAAAATCACCGACCCTGCTGGACTGGTCACGGAGTTCACCTATGACGGGCTCGGACGCACCCTCACAAAGACCGTCAAGGCCGAGGCGCCACTGGGTGACCTGACCACCACCTACGTCTACGACGCCGCAGGGCAGGTCGTGGAGCAAACCGATCCGCCGGTCCTCAACCAGGTGACCGGCGCGGTTCACACCGCGAGGACCATCACCACCTACGACGCCGACGGAAATGTCACCTACCGCAAGGTCGAGGACACCACCGGCGGCGACTCCCCACGCGCTACCCGCAGCGACTACGACGAGCACGGCCAGATGGTCAAGACCGTCGACCCGGACGGCACTGTCACCCTGTTCGAGTACGACGACTACGGGAACCGCACCAGAACCGTGGCGTGCGGCAGCGAACCGTCAGCCGGGGAAACCTGCCCGCAGGACGACGTGCTGCGGATCAAGACTGAGACTTTCGACGCCGTAGGGCAGCAACTGACCACCACCATCACGGGGGCTGATGGCGTCAGCACCCGCGTGTCGTCGAAGGCGTACTACGCCAACGGAAACCTCGCCTCGGACACCGACGCGATGAACTGGGTCACCGAGTACGAGTACGACTTCAACGACAACGTCACGAAGGTGACCCGTACCGACGGTGTCAAGCGGTTCGTGCGGGAGGAGAACAGCTACGACGCCCTCGGCAACCTGGGCATGCAGCGCGCCGACAACGGCGCCAACTGGAGCCTCTACGACTACGATGCGGCCGGCCGACTCGTGTCCTCCACCGAGCAACCCTACGACCTGGAACGGGTGACGAAGTACTCCTACGATGCGGACGACCACATCGTCACCACCCAGAGCCTCGTCGGTCAGATGCAGACCCCGATGAAGACCGTCGAGAACACCTACGACCCGATGGGGCGCATCACCTCCGAGAGCGTCACCGTCAAGAGCGGCGCGCTGCCGACGGGTTGGTGGCGGATGGACGAGGCCGCCGGTTGGGAGGCGCAGGACTCCTCGCCGTCGCAGCGGACGATGTATTCCGAGTACAACCCGATCGGCCGCTCCGACGGCGCGGCGGTGTTCAACCGAACCGCCATGTACCGCACGGCCCAGCCGGCGCTGAACACGACCCAGTCGTACTCGGTGTCGGCCTGGGTGAAGCTCAGCGACCTCAACCAGGACCAGGCAATCGTCGGTGAGGGCGGCTACAACAACGGCGCGTTCTTCCTGAAGTACAGCAAGCACTTCAACCGGTGGGAGTTCATCTCCGCGCTCGCCGACACCGCGTCGACGAGCTGGACCGCCGTCGCCCGGTCCAGCGCTGTTCCCGCCGTCAACACCTGGGTCCACCTGGTCGGTGTCTTCGACTCCGGCACGAAGGACATGAGCCTCTACGTCAACGGCTCGCTCAACGGCAGTGGCACGAATCCGAGCCCTTGGAACGGCATCACCCCGCTCTCCGTTGGCGGCATCCTGATCGGCCCCAACGACTTGCAGATGGTCAACGGCGCCATCGACAACGTGCAGATCTTCCAGGAGGCGCTGTCGGCCGACGAGGTCTCCAGCCTCTACGGATCGGGCAACGGCCGTAAGGCGACAACGACGGTGACGCCGAAGAAGCTCACCACCGACTACACCGTCGACAAGCGCGGGCTGATCACCGCCATGACCGATCCGATGGGCAACCGGACCAGCTTCGAGTACGACTCGGCCGGAAACCTCGCCAAGGCCGTCGCACCGTCGGTGTCCACCGAGACGTTCGGCGGCGGTGCCCCTGTGCCAGCAGTACCGGTCTCCCGCACCGGCTACAACACGTTCGGCGAGGCGACCGAGACCCAGGACCCGCTGACCAACGTCCTCACCACCCGCTACGACGCCATGGGCCGGCCGGTCAAGACGATCAGGCCTTCCTACACGCCACCGGGCGGTGATCCGATCCCCGCCGCCGAGACAACCACAACCTACGACCGCCTCGGCCAGGCCACGTCGAGCACTGACGCACTCGGCAGGACCACCACCTACGAGTACGACTCCATGGGCAACACCGTCAAGGTGACGAACCCGGCCGGCAAGGTCACCACCTCTGCCTACGACAAGGTCGGCGACCTCATCGAGACCGTCGACCCCACCGGCGCCAAGACCACCGCCACCTACGACTACCTCGGGCGGGTCCTGACCAGCAGCCAGGTCGTGCGGCAGCCGACGCCGGCGACCAACACCACGGTCTACGACTACGGCACCGGTGCGTACGGCACAACGGCGGCGGCCGGGCCCTGGTTGCGCAAGGTCACCACGCCGGAGGGAGTCTCCTCCACCACCACCTACAACTGGGTCGGCGAGCCGATCAGCGTCACCGACAACGCAGGTAACACGACCACCACCGAATACGACGGCCTCGGACGACCGGTCCGGACGGTCCTGCCCGACGGCACGAAGAAGACCGTCGCATACGACGGCGTCGGCCGCGCCACCATGAGGCAGAACCTCGACGCGGGGAACGTCGTCCAGACCACCGAGCGGATGGGCTACGACGACAACGACAATCTGATCTGGATAAAGGACGCCCGCGGCACCACCACCAACTTCGGTTACGACGCCCGGGGCAACCTGACCAGCGAGACGCAGCCGGTCACCGGCACGAGCGCGATCGGCACATCGTTCGGCTACGACCTCGCCGGCAACCGAACCCGCTTCACCGACGGCCGGGGCAACGCGTTCTGGACCACCTACAACTCGTGGGGGCTGCCCGAGTCGCGCATCGAGCCGGCCACCTTCGCGTACTCGAATCTGCCTGACCGCACCTTCACGGTCAGCTACGACGCCGTGGGCCGGCCCGTTCGCCAGGACTCTCCCGGCGGTGTCAGCGTCACCAATGCCTATGACGAACTCGGCCAGTTGAGACGTGTCACCGGCGAGGGTGCCGAGGCGGCCACCGCAGACCGGGTGTTCGACTACGACGACGCGGGGCGCGTCACCGCCCTGTCCGTGCCGTCCGGCACCAACACCATCACGTACGACGACCGAGGGCTGCCGCTGAGCATCAGCGGGCCGGCCGACACGAACTCGTTCACGTACGACCGCGACGGTCGCATGGCGGCGCGTACCGACGCTGCCGGGACCACCGGTTACACCTACGACACCGCCGGCCGACTGAAGACCGTGGCCAACGCCACCACGGGCATCAACATTTCCGTCGGCTACAACAAGACCTCGCAGCCGGCAACCATCACCTACGGCGCCAGCAACAACGTCCGTACCCTCACGTACGACCCGCTGCACCGGTTGAAGACCGACACGCTGAAGAACTCCGCCGGCACTGTCACCCTCGGCTCCATCGCTTACGGGTACGACAACAACGGCAACGAAACCTCGAAGGTCACCAGCGGATTCGCCGGTGCGGCGAGCAACACCTACACCTACGACCTCGCCAACCGTCTGACGTCGTGGAGCAACGGGACGACGAGCACGACCTACGCCTACGACGATTCCGGAAACCGCACCCAGAACGGGTCGAAGACCTTCACCTACGACGCTCGTAACCAACTGCTCACTCAGAACGACGGGACGTCGTACACATACACGCCGCGCGGGACGCTCAGGCGCGCCGCCACGGGTTCGGGCACCTACACCACCGACGCCGACGCCTTCGGTCAGGTCATTGCGCAGCAGGCGGCGGGGGCCACCGTCACCTACACCTATGACGCCCTCGGTCGAGCGGTCAAGCCCGGATTCACCTACGCCGGTCTCGGTAACGACCTGGCCGGCGACGGCAGCACGATCTATACGCGCGGCCCCGACGGCGAGCTTCTCGGCGCCGGCGGCGGCAGCGGTGCCGGCTCCCGCTACACCTGGACCGACCAGCACACCGACGTGGTGGCACAGTTCACCGCGACCGGAACCGCGCTCGCCGGATCGACCGCCTACGATCCGCTCGGCAAGGTGCTCGGGACGACCGGCATGGTCGGCAACCTCGGTTACCAGTCCGAGTGGACCGAGTCGCTCACGGGCCGAGTCAACATGCACGCGCGTTGGTACAACACGGCGACCGGCCAGTTCGACACCCGCGACACGGTCGACGTCGGCGCGGTGCCCGATTCCATCGACGCAAACCGCTTCCAGTACGGTGACGGCAATCCGCTCACCACTGTCGACCCCACCGGGCACTTCGGCTGGTCGTCCTTCAAGCGTGGGGTCAGCAGCGTCGCGCGAGCGGTCACCAACCCTGTCTCCACCTTCCGGGCGGCGACCAGCTACACCAGTTCGGCGTTCACGTACGTCTCCTCTGGCCGTGCCTGGAACGACGCCAAGAAGGCAACCAAGAAGGTGACCACCAAGGCCAAAAAGGCCTGGAACGTCACCAAGACCTCGTTCGAACGCTGGAGTAAGAAGAAGGTCCAGCAGCTCAAGGACTCCTACCACGCGGCCCGGAGCTGTCTGTCCAAGGGCGTCGGCAAATGCGTCAAGGAAACAGCCAAGAAGACGGTCAAGAAGGCAGTCAACAGCGCCAAGGCCACAGTTGCGGCCATCAAGAAAGATCCATGGCGCTTCGCCGCGACCGCCGCGGCGGGACTGATCGCCACCGTCGCCGTCGGCGCGCTCTGTGCCACCGGGGTCGGCTGCCTCATCCTGGCCGGGGTTGCCGCCGGCGCGCTGTCCGCCGGCAGCGGCTACATGGTGGACGTGTCCCGGGGCGACTCGGAGTTCTCCTGGAGCGGCCTGGCCGGCACGATGATCGAGGGGGGCCTCGACGGTGGGCTCTCCGCCGGTCTCAGCCGCTTCACCGGTGGGTTGGGCACCAAGGCGCTTGGCGGGGGCGCCAGCCGGCTGCCGAGTCTCAGCAGCCGGATGCCCGGCGGCGGCGCGGTCCGTGCCGGTGGTGGCTCCGTCCGGGCCGCAACGGCAAAGGGGGGTGGCGCGGGTGCGTCCGCTCCCCGCAGTGCTGGTCGCGCGTCGGGCGGAGATTCGCCCGACTACGCTCGCCGGGCCCGGCAGGAGAATGCGGGCTGCCACAGTTTCGACCCGTCGACCCGGGTCCTGCTCGCTGACGGCAGCAGCCGGCCCATCTCCGACCTCAAGCTCGGCGACCGGGTCCTGGCGACGGATCCGAAGACGGGAAGGACGGCTGGCAAGCCGGTCACTCGCCTCCACCTCAACCGGGACAGTGACCTGACTGACGTCACGGTCAGCGACGGCAAGTCGGGCAAGCAGACGGTCCTCAAGACGACCCAGAACCATCCGTTCTGGGATGCCACCGACCGGCGTTGGGTGGACGCCGGGCAGTTGCAGCCCGACCACCGGCTTCTCGTCCACGACGCCAAGCGCCTCGAAGGCGACGGCAGCGGCGCGGGTATGGGTGGTGGTGGACCTGGACGCGCGGTCACCGTCGTCGCGGTCAGGAACCACAGCGGCGACAAGGAGATGCACGACCTCACGGTCGCCGACATCCACACGTACTATGTAGTCGCCGACAATGATCCAGTCCTGGTGCACAATTGCGGTGGCTCTCGCCCTCGGCATGATGCGACATGCGCATGCGCAGATACCGGCATTGTCACCGGATACCACCCGCAGGTGGGAGACACGGTTGTTCTCGGTAGAGCGGAGGTGGGAGTCCCGCTCGCCGAGAAGTTGAACGGAGTCCATTTCAATGGCAAGGCATACGCCAACATCGGGGAGAACGGTAATCCGCAATGGGTGAACGAAGTTCAGAATGCACTCGGTAATGATGG
>NZ_LYXF01000029.1:0-44549 GCF_001709195.1 Micromonospora sp. II
ATGTCGCGCAGGTCGGCCGCGACCTGACCGCTGATCGGGCGGCGCAGCTCGCGCGGCTGGGCGGGGTCGTAGACGGTGGTGCGGTCCGGCCCGAGCAACTGCTTGACCAGGTACGGACGCATCTGCTTGCCGTCCTTGTTCGCCACCGCGGCCGCGATCAGCGCGCCCTGCAACGGCGTCATCCGCACGTTGTTCTGGCCGATCGACGACTGGGCGAGCGCCGCCGGGTCGGTGCTGCCGTCCGGGTTCTGCATGTCGCCGGTGCGGCTGGCCGCCACCGGGAGGCCACCCTCGCCGAGCTGGCCGACGGTGAGGTCGTCCTGCTCGAAGCCGAACTGCTTGGCCTTCTCCTTCACCTTGTCCGCGCCGAGCCGCACGCCGAGCTGGGCGAAGCCGGTGTTGCAGGACTCGGTGACCGCCTCGCGCAGCGTCACCTGCGACTCGGGGCAGATCGACGGCGCGGCGTTGCGGATCGGCTGTCCGGCGCCGGGCGCGGTGTAGCTGGAGCCGGCCGGGATGCGGGTCTGCTGGCCGACGCCGTTCTCCAGCGCGGCCGCCGCCATGATGATTTTGAAGGTGGAGCCGGGCGGCAGCGTCTCGGACAGCGCCCGGTTCGCCAGCGGCCGATCCTTGTCCTTCTCCAGCGTGTTGTACGCCCGGTCCGCCTCGGTGCTGTTGTGGCTGGCCAGCGGGTTCGGGTCGAAGCTCGGCATGGAGACCAGCGCCTGCACCGCGCCGGTACGCGGGTCGATCGCGATCGCCGCGCCCTTCGTCGCGCCCACCTGGTTGTCGTTCAGCTGCTTGTACGCCGTCTCCTGGGCCCGCTTCGACAGCGTCAGCACCACGTTCCCGCCACCGGTCTCGTCACCGGTGAACATGTCCTTGATCCGGTTGGCGATCAGCGCGTCGCTGGTGCCGGCGAGGAAGTCGTTCTCCACCCGCTCGATACCGCTCGCGCTGCCGTTGACCGGCTTCCAGCCGAGCACGTGCGCGTACATCTCGCCGCCCGGGTAGGTCCGCTGGTACTTCAGCTCACCGCCGGTCTCCTTGCTGAGCGCGTACGCGGTGCCGCCGACCTCGATGTTGCCGCGCTTGCGGTCGTACTCGGCGACCTGAACCCGGCCGTTGTAGTCGCTGTTGCGGTATTCGTCGGCCTTGTAGGCCTGGATCCAGTTCAGGTTCGCGAAGAGGAGCCCGAACAGGACCATCACGACCACGCCGACGCGGCGCAGAGGGGCGTTCACGGTCGGATCACCTCCGTCGGGGCGCCGTGCAACTGCTCGGGTGGACCACCGGACGGCCGGGCCGCCGGGCCGCCACCACCGGTCACCGGTCGGCGGGCACCGTCGGAGACGCGCAGCAGCACCGCGATCAGCAGCCAGTTCGCCATCAGCGAGGAGCCACCGGCGGACAGGAACGGGGTGGTCTGGCCGGTCAGCGGGATGAGCTTGCTGATGCCGCCGACGATGACGAAGACCTGCAGGCCCAGCGTGAACGCCAGGCCACCGGCGAGCAGCTTGCCGAACGAGTCCCGCACCGCCAGCGCGGCGCGCAGGCCCCGCTCCACGATCAGCAGGTAGATCACCAGCAGCGCGGAGAGACCGAACAGGCCGATCTCCTCACCGATGCCGGCGAAGATGAAGTCGGTCTGCACCTCGGGCAGCAGCGTCGGCTGGCCGCCACCCGGACCGGCCCCGAACAGACCGCCGGTGCCGAGCGTGAGCAGGCCCTGCACCAACTGGTAACCCCGGTCGTACGGCTCGGCGAACGGGTCGAGCCAGATCTGCGCCCGGTCGTAGAAGTTCGCGAACGGGCCGCCCACGGTGCTGCCCAGCACGTACGCCAGATAGGCGCCGCCGAAGAACAGGATCAGACCGATGAGCAGCCAGCTCACCCGCTCGGTGGCGATGTAGAGCGTCACCACGAACATGCCGAAGTAGAGCAGCGAGGTGCCCAGGTCCTTCTCGAAGATCAGGACCAGGAGGCTGACCAGCCACACCACCAGCACCGGGCCGAGGTCGCGCCCGCGCGGGAAGTCGATGCCGAGCACCCGCCGGCTGGCGAGCGAGAGCACCTCACGCTTGCGCACCAGGTAGTAGGCGAAGAACGTGAGCAGGGCCAGCTTGGCGAACTCGCCCGGCTGGATGGAGAACCCGCCGAACTTGATCCACAGCTTGGCGCCGTTGATCTCGGAGAAGCGGCTGGGCAGCACCGCCGGGATCATCACCAGCACGATGCCGGCCAGGCCCAGCGTGTACGCGTACCGGGACAGCGACCGGTGGTCGCGCAGGATCGCCAGCAGCCCGGCGGCAAGCACCACGGCGGCCAGCGTCCAGGCGAGCTGCCGGCCACCGGTGCCGGCGAAGATGGCCAGGTCCTCCCGCTCCGCGGGCGCGGCCTTGGCCAGGTCGTACCGGCGCAGGAAGCCCACGCCGATGCCGTTGAGCAGGGCCACCGCCGGCAGCAGCGCCGGATCGGCGTACGGCGCCAGCCAGCGGATCACCAGGTGCAGGCCGAGGAAGACCAGCCCCAGCGCGGCGGCCGGGATCCAGAAGTCGGACGTGATCGTGTCCAGCGCCTTCGCCTCGACCATCGCCGCGTACGCCGCCACGAGCACCATGGCGAGCAGGAGCAGGGACAGCTCGGCGTTACGCCGGGACCGGGCCAGGCGTACGCCGGACTGCTCGCCCGTCGAAGCGGGCGAGGCGGCCGGTACGGCGGCTGCGGTCACGGATACGTCCTCGGGATCGAGCCGGCACTCACTGCGGCGACCGGCAACCCGCCGGATCGGCCGGCGGAACGGTGTCGGAGGGAACGGCGTCGGGCGTGGTGGTGAACGTCGGCGTCGGCGCGTCGGGGGTGGGCGTCGACGCGCCCGCGGGCGGCGTGGACGGGAGCGGGCTGCCGCTCGGCGGGGGCAGCGGGTCGGTGGTGGCCACCGGCGTCGGACTGGTCACACCGGGCGTCGGGTCGGGCGGGCAGAGCGGCTTGAGGTTCGGGTTGCCCGGGTCGTCGCTGGTCAGCTCCGCCAGCCGGCGCTCGGCGTCCGGCTCGTTGCGGGCCTGGATGCCCTGCTTCACCCGCTCCTGGGCGGCCAGCGTCAGGTCGTCGAGCCGGGCGTCGCTGCGCTCGTGCACGTTCGACAGGTCCAGCCCGGCGACCTGGCCGGGCACGCCGCGGAAGACCGCGAGCTGGCCGTCGTCGGTGGCGCCGACGTAGTACTGCCGCTGGGTGTACGTCCAGCCGCCGAACACGCCGCCGCCGACGATGACCGCGAGCGCCAGCACCATCGCGACGGTGCGCAGCGGTCGGCGGCGCCGGCCGTCGGGCTCGTCGTCGCGGTTGTCCGCCGGCTCCTCGGGGACGGGTGGCCGGGGCGCGGACAGCGCCGAGGCGCGGGCCGCCGGGGTGGAGTCGTCGGCCGAGGTCGCCATGCCGCGGTCCCGGGCGGCGGCGCCGCCCACGATCGGGGACGCCTCGACGATGTCCTGGTCGGTGGCGTCGGCGATGATCACGGTGATGTTGTCCGGGCCGCCGCCGCGCAGCGCGAGCTGCACCAGGCGTTCCACGCACCGCTGCGGGTCGGGGTACTCCCGCATGGTGTCGGCGATGGTGTCCGCGCTGACCACGCCGGAGAGCCCGTCGGAGCAGATCAGGTAGCGGTCGCCGGGCAGCACCTGCCGGACGCTGTACTCCGGGTCGATGTCGCGGCCGTCGAGCGCCCGGGTGAGCAGCGAGCGCTGGGGGTGGCTGCTCGCCTCCTCCGCGCTGATCCGGCCCTCGTCGACGAGCATCTGGACGTACGTGTCGTCCTTGGTGATCTGCGCGAACTCACCGTTGCGCAGGAGATAGGCCCGCGAGTCACCGATGTGGACCATCCCGAGCTTGCTGCCGGAGAAGAGGGTCGCGGTGAGCGTGGTGCCCATCCCCTCCAGCTGCGGGTTGGCGTCCACGGTGTCGCGGAGCTGCTGGTTGGCGGTGCCCACGGCGGAGCGGAGCGCGTCGACCAGGGCGTCACCGGGGACGTCCTCGTCGAGCGGCGCCATGGCACCGATGACGATGTTGCTGGCGACGTCACCGGCGGCCATGCCGCCCATGCCGTCGGCCACGGCGAGCAGCCGCGGTCCGGCGTAGACGGAATCCTGATTGCCGTCTCGGATCAGACCGCGGTCGCTGTGGGCCGCGTAGCGCAGGGTCAGAGTCATGGCCGTAATTCGAGGGAAGTGCGGCCGATCCGGATCGGCACGCCGAGGGGGACGGGGGTTGGTCCGGTGACCTTAGCGCGATCGAGATAGGTGCCGTTAGTCGATCCGAGGTCCTCGACGTACCACTGCCCCTCACGGGGCACCAGCCGGGCGTGTCGCGCCGAGGCGTAGTCGTCGGTGATCACCAGCGTCGAGTCCTCCGCCCGGCCGATGGTGATCTGGGCCTCGCCGAGCGTGATCCGGGTGCCGGCCAGCTGGCCGGCGGTGACCACGAGCTGGTGGGCGGCCCGGCCGCGCTTGGCCTTCGCCGGCTTCCCCGCCTGCCCGGTCGACGCGCCGATCCCCCGCGGCGCGGCCACCAGGCGGCCCGACCGGGCGCCCGCGAACAGGTCCCGGCGGATCACACCGACGACCGTGAACACGAAGATCCACAGCAGGATGAGGAACCCGAACCGGGCGACGGTGATGACGAGCTCCGGCAACGGGGATCAGCCGTCCACGCGGAAGGTCAGCGTCGTGGTGCCGAGCTGGATCATGTCGCCGGGGTTGAGGGCGACCGCCGAGACGCGCTGGCCGTTGACCATCGTGCCGTTCGTGGAGCCCAGGTCGGTCAGCACGACCTGCCCGCCGTCGAAGTCCAGCCGGGCGTGGCGTCGCGAGATGCCGACGTCGGGCAGGCGCAGGTTGGCCTGGTCGCCGCGGCCGATCACGGTCGAGCCCATCTGGAGGGGGTAGGTGCGGCCGTCGCCGGAGACCAGGCGGACGTTGCGGCCACCGCCGTGACCGGGCGGAGGGCCGTAGCCGCCGCCCTGGTCGTACGCCGGGTACGCCGGGCCGGCGTCGTAGCCGCCGGGCGCGGAGACCGGGGCGACGTCCCCGCCGGTGTAGACCTCGGCGGTGACCCTGAACATGCCGGTGTCCAGGCCCTCACCGCGCTCGACCTCGACGATCACGTCGCCGTAGACCGTCCACGCCTGCTCGCCGATGAACTCGGCCTGCGACTGCGCCAGCTCCTGGGCCAGCGCGGCAGCGTACGGCGCCAGCCGACTGTGGTCGTAGGGCGAGAGATCGATCACGTAGCGGTTGGGCACAAGGGTGCGCCCACCGGCCAGGATCGCCTTGTGCGCCTCGGCCTCCCGCTGCATGGCGTTGAGGATCTCCACGGGGTGGACCACCCCTTTGAAGACCTTGGCGAAGGCCCCCTCGACCAGGCCTTCCAGACGCTTCTCGAAGCGTTGCAGCACGCTCACCGGCTCCTCCTCGGGTCCCGAGGCAATGATGGTATCCGGACACCGCCTCCGCAGCTCACACGCCGCTCGGCCGGCTGCCGTCGGCCCGTTCGTGACCAGGCCCGCGGACGTGCTAAAGTTTCGCCCGCCACGAGCGGTGATCGTTCGTGGCGTGGCCAGTGGACAGCGTAATATGTCCCGGCACCCGTCGCAGATGGCGGGCGCGGGATGCGATATGGTGTTCCGGGTCGTGCCACGGGGATGTGGCGGAATGGCAGACGCGCACGGTTCAGGTCCGTGTGTCCGAAAGGACGTGGGGGTTCAACTCCCCCCATCCCCACCAGAACAAGGGCTCCGCAGACAGCGGGGCCCTTGCTTCGTATCGGGGCGTTTCGGACGTCACGCTATGCTCCGATGGTTTCCCTGCCTCCCACGGACCAGGAGTGGCGTGTGACTGTCGCGTTGGTGACCGGTTCCGGCGGTCTGATCGGCTCCGAGGCGGCCCGGCACTTCGCCGGACTCGGTCTCGACGTGGTCGGCATCGACAACGACATGCGGCGGTACTTCTTCGGCGAGGACGGCTCGACCGCCTGGAGCCTGGACCGGCTCGCCGCCGACCTCGGCTCCGCGTACACCCACCACGCCGTGGACATCCGCGACCGGGACGGCCTGGAGCAGGTCTTCAAGCGGTACGGCAAGGACATCGCCGTGGTGATCCACAGCGCCGCCCAGCCGAGCCACGACTGGGCCGCCAAGGAGCCGTTCACCGACTTCGACGTGAACGCCGGCGGCACGCTCAACGTGCTGGAGTACACCCGGCGGCACGCGATCGACGCGCCGTTCATCCACTGCTCCACCAACAAGGTGTACGGCGACCGGCCCAACTCGCTGCCGCTGATCGAGCTGGAGACCCGCTACGAGCTGCCCGAGGACCACCGCTGGTACGACGGCATCACCGAGGACATGTCGATCGACGAGTCGCTGCACTCGATCTTCGGCGCCTCGAAGGTCGCCTCGGACGTGATGGTCCAGGAGTACGGCCGCTACTTCGACATGAAGACCGCCTGCTTCCGGGGCGGCACGCTGACCGGCCCGGCGCACTCCGCCGCCGAGCTGCACGGCTTCCTGGCGTACCTGATGCGCTGCGTGATGGAGGGCCGGACGTACAACCTCTTCGGCTACAAGGGGAAGATGGTCCGGGACGCGATCCACTCGCACGACGTGCTCACCGCGTTCGAGGCGTTCTTCCGCGAGCCGCGCTCGGCCCAGGTCTACAACCTCGGCGGCGGCCGGCACTCGAACACCTCGCACATCGAGGCGTTCCGGATCGCCCAGGAGATCACCGGCCGCGAGGCCCGGATCAACTACGTCGAGCAGGCCCGCACCGGCGACCACCAGTGGTACGTCAGCAGCATGGCCCGCTTCGAGGAGCACTACCCGTCCTGGAAGATCACGTACGACGTGCCGATGATCCTCCGCGAGATCTACGAGGCCAACGTCGACAAGTGGGTGCCGAAGGCATGAGCGCCGGGACCAAGCGCAACGTCCTCGGCGTCGGGGTCGACGCGACCGACTACGCCCGGGCCACCGAGGCCGTGGTCTCGGCCGCGCACGAACGCCGCCCACTGGCGCTCACCGCGCTCGCCGTGCACGGCGTGATGACCGGCGTACTCGACCCGGCGCACAACGCCCGGCTCAACTCGTTCGACGTGGTCACCCCGGACGGTCAGCCGGTGCGCTGGGCGCTCAACCTGCTGCACGGCGCCGGGCTCACCGACCGCGTCTACGGGCCGGAGCTGACCCTGCGGGTGCTCGCCCGGTTCGCCGAGGAGGGGCTGCCGGTCTACCTCTACGGCTCCACCGAGGAGACGCTGTCCCGGCTGGTCCCGGCGCTGGAGCGCAAGTTCCCCGCGCTGAAGATCGCCGGGGTCGAGCCGTCCAAGTTCCGCGCCGCCACCCCGGGCGAGGACGCCGAGATCGCCGACCGGATCCGGGCCAGCGGCGCCCGCCTCGTCCTGGTCGGGCTGGGCTGCCCGCGCCAGGAGGTCTTCGCGTACGCCATGCGCCCGCTGCTGGACATGCCGCTGATGGCTGTCGGCGCGGCGTTCGACTACCACGCCGGTCTGCTGCGCAACCCGCCACCGTGGATGCAGCGCGCCGGGCTGGAGTGGTTCTGGCGCCTCGGCCTGGAGCCCAAGCGCCTGTGGCGCCGGTACGTCATCCTCAACCCGGCCTACCTGGCCCGGCTCGCCGCCCAGAAGACCGGGCTGTGGAAGGCCACCCCGCCGGCGCCGGCCACCACCCGACCGGCCACTTTCGACGTCTGACCCGCCCCGACGACCCCTACGGGCCCGGATACGGGACGAACCGGGGTGCCGTCCCGGATTCGGCGAACGTCGAAACGGGCAAGGCTGAGGGGCATGGATGACCGTCTCGCCGTACTGCTTCCCGTCGCCGCCGTCTGGCTGGCCGCCGGACTGGTCGCGGAGGGCCTGCCCGGGCTCGACCGCGCCCGCGCGCTGCGCCGGCGTACCGGATGGTTGTCCGCCCTGGTGCTGACCGGCCTCGCGCTCACCGCGGCGGTCCTCGCCGCGGGCCTGCAGAGCGCCGGCGACACCGCTGTGGACCGGGCCGCCGCCGCGCTCGGCCTCGCGGCGGCGCCGGCGGCCGTGGTGGCGGTCTGCACGGTACGGCGGGTCCGGCGGCTGCGGTCCGGCGCGGGCGCGTTCGCGGCGGCGCCGGGAACGCCCGCCCCGCACGGGCTGCGCGCGGCCGCGGCGCATCCGCTGATCGCGCTGCCGTTGCAGGCGACGGCGATCGCGGCGCTGGTGGCGGTGCTGCCGGCGGCCGGAGTCGACCTGTTCGCCGCGCCGGGCGTCGCCGGCCCGGCGATCACCGTCGGGGTGCTCGGTGTGTGCGCGATCGGAGTACGCCACGCGCTGCGGCACAACCGGCTCGCCGAGCGGGCCATGCCGGCGGCCGAGCCGGTGTCAGCGCGACCGGCTCGCGCCCTGCACGTATAGCAGTTCCAGGATCGCGCGGGTCGCCTCGAACCAGCGGTCCAGCCAGCCGGGCGGAGGCACGCTGCCCTTCGGAGGCAGCTCCATCAGCAGACCGCGCAGCAGCGGGTGGTCCACCAGGGACTCCTGCTGCTCGACCGGCCAGCCGCTCGGCGGGAAGGACGGCTCGGTCAGCGGGTTGGGGTCCAGCGACGGCAGGGACAGCGGCGTCGCGGCCTGCTCGGGCACGCCACCCTCGCGGGCCTCCTCGCCGTCGCCGGAGACCACCTCGGTGAGGACGGTGTCCCGGCGGGCGCCGCGGTACTTGCCACCGAACCGCTCGGGCTTGCCCGGGCCGCTGGTGAGGTTCTCTGAACCGATCGTCGTCATCCGTCTCGCCTGCCTCGTTCGGTTGCCGATCCGTGCGGTTCAACGAGGCGGATCGAAACTGGCGACGGGTGCGGCGTCCGGACGCGAATGGTCCCGCCCGGCGACGCTGCCGGACGGGACCACGCTGCGGTGCCGGTCAGCTCCGGCCGAACGCGCCGCCCCGGGCGCGGGCGACGAAGGTCTGCCAGTCGTCCGGAGCGAAGATCAGGGCCGGGCCTGTCTTGTCCTTCGAGTCCCGGACCCCGACCGCCCCGGTCACGTACGCGACCTCCACGCAGTTGTCGCAGTTCGGCCCGCTCTTCGAGCTCTTGAACCACGTCGCCTGCGTCAGGTCCACGGGGAACTCCTTGGTCGCCATTTCCACAGTGGCTCCTCTGCCAGTTTCGCGATATGTGCGATGGATTCCTCCGGGCGTATGGCCGCTGCTCGAATGTGATCGAAGATGAAGCTGTACTTCTGCAGTTCGTCGCTCTTCTCCAGGAAGAGCCCACCCGTGGCGTTCTCCGCGTACACGACATCGGGATCACTCGGCTCGGGGAAGCTGAGGATCGTGAAGGTGCCGTCCATGCCCGCGTGCGCGCCCACCTCGAAGGGCAGGACCTGCACTGTCACGTTCGGCAGTTCAGCCACCTCCACCAGCCGCTTGAGCTGACCACGCATCACCGCGTCGCCGCCAACCGGCCTGCTCAGCACCGCCTCATCGAGCACCACCCACAGATCGACCGGATCGTCCTGCGTCAACAACGACTGACGGCCCAATCGGACACGCACCCGTTGGTCTACTTGTTCGGCGGTGAAGTCCGGCCGGGCCGCCCGGATCATCGCGCCGGCGTACTCCTCGGTCTCCAGCAGCCCCGGCACGACCTGCTGCTCGTACGCCCGGATGGAGCTGGCCGCGGCCTCCAGGCCGACGTACGCCCCGACCAGCACCGTGCTGTACGGATGCCACCAGCCCTTCTGCCGGGCCTCACGGGCGATCTGCACCAGCTCGTCGCTCTCCGCGCCGACGACTCCGTAGATACGGAGCATGTCGCGCACGTCGCGCGGCGTGGCGGTGGTGTGGCCGGTCTCGATCCGGGAGACCTTCGACGCCGAGCACTCCAACTGCTCGGCCACCGCTTCTATGGTGATGCCCGCGGCCTCGCGCTGCCGGCGGAGTTCCGCCCCCAGCCGGCGCCGCCGGATGGTGGGGCTGCGCCGTTCGGTCACGGCATCTCCTCGGCTCGCGACTGCGTCACAGTCACCCGGCTACCTCCGGTCGGTCGCGCCCCGATTCCGCACCCACCGCGGGCGCGACCGGCGGGCGGCGGGCGAGCGTTCGCGGCAGGGGTGGTGCCGGTCGTCGACCGGCCGCGACGGGCGAAACCGGCGTCCAGTGTGACGCCCCGATACCTGACGCTTCAAGTTTCCCGTTCACGTGTCCTCCTCACCTATCCGCAAAACACGACGTGCAACTTGCATGTCGCACGTCGCTGTAGCACTCTGTCCGTATGGCACGGGTTACTCACCGTCTTCGAACGATCTCCGGGCGTGGTGACACCGCGGTCCGTGGGACGGCCGGAGGGGAGCCGTCCCGCGCCGTGCGACCTGCCCCGGAATGAAGACCCCGTCGCTGCAAGCCAGCTTGGCTGCGGCGGCGGGAGCGGTAACCGGGAGCAGCCGGGTGATGGTCGGGTGGCGGTCCGCCACCGCGGGTACGGCCCGACCAGCACCGCCAAACGACCGCCGGTCCACGAGGCAGACCCCCGTCACCGGACCGCACCGACCTCGTTCAGCCTCGCCGGTCCCGACGACCGGCCGACCCTCCCCAGGAGCCCATGTGCTTCCCCGCTCCGGTGACGTACTGCACGTGACGCGCGCGGCGAGTGTCCAGTTCTTCCGACCGATCATGTTCCGGGTGATCCGGATTCTCGACTGGCCGACCTACGACGGTTGGCTCTGGCTCGACGGCTACGAGTTGAACGCGGCGGGGGACGCGGTCAACCGGCGGTCGATCTTCGTACTCGAAGAGGGGTTGCAGCAGGTCCACGCTGCGCCGGTTCCCCGGCAGCACACCGTCCGGACGGCCCGCCGCCCGGTGGTCCGGACTCCGGTCCGGGTGGGCTGACCTCACGATTCCCGGTCGGGAGGGCGTGCCGACGCCATAGAATCGGTACGCCCACCCCGGCATGTTCCACCCGCGCGCCACGGACCCTGAACCTGGGATGGTCATGGTCAATCTGCCCGCCGCGCGGCGGCACCACCGGTCCCGTGTCGGCTATGCCCTCGGGCTGTTCGCCTTCCTCGTCGTGGCCACCGCGCTCGCGCTCGTGGTGCGGCACCCCGCCTTCTCCGCCACCCAGCAGCTCGCCGAGCCGGTACCGGCCCCGGAGATCACCGTGGCCGGTGAGGACGGCCGAGCCGCATCCGGCGAGGACGCCCGGGCGGCGGCCGGCGAGGACGACGGCTGGTCTCCCACCGACCCGTCGCAGGACGAGGACGATCCGGAGGCCGACGCGCCGCCCGCGGGCACCGGAGGCGGCGAGGGCACGCTCGCCGAGCGGCCCACCGACCCCACCGACGACCTCAGCCGGTCGCTGTTCTACTCCGGCCTGCTCGGGCTCGCCATCTCCCTCGCCGGCCTCGGGCTGGTCGGCGCCCGCCGGCGTCAGTGGTGAACGTTCCGACGCCGGTCGTGGACGTCAGGGCGTGGTGGTGGTCGCCGGGGCGGAACCCGGCGAGCTCGGGCCGGCGGTCGGCGGCGCGGGTACGGCCACCACGATGGTGACCCGGTCGTCCTCGCCCACCGGGTAGCCGGCCTCCGGATCGGTCGAGATCACCGTGCCGGCCGGCCGGTCCGACGCCCGCCGCTGCACCCGGTAGTCCACGTCCAGCCGGTCGAGCGCCGCCCGGGCGGCGGCCTCCGGCAGCCCCACAAGCGGTGGCATCGGCACCTCGACCGCCTCGGTCGTGGGTAGCGTGCTCGGCGGGGAACTGCTCGGCGCGGCGCTCGTCGGGGCGGCACTGGTCTGCGCCGAGGTGCTCGGCACCGCCGACGGCACCGTGCCCGGATCCGGGTCCCGGTCGGCGGCACGCAGCGCCAGCCACACCCCCGCCCCGATCAAGCCCAGCAGGAGCAGCGCCAGGATGCCCAGCAGGATCGGCATCCACCAGCGGCGTCCGGCCTGCTCGTCGCCGTACCACTCGCCCCCGGGCTCGGGATAGCCGGCCGGTCGCGGCGGCGGCACCCCGGCCCGGCCGGACCAGGCGCCCACCGGCTCCTGCGGTGCGGTGGCGTCCAACGGACGCCGCGACGGCCCGCCGGGCAGCGGACGGGTTGCGTCACCGCCCGCGTCCGGCGGCATCGCCCGGGTCTCGTCGCTCCCGGCGGCATTGCGCGGCATGGCGCGGGTCGCGTCGACGTCCTCTCCGCCCGAGTCGCGCGGCATCGCGCGGGTGGCGTCGGCGTCCTCCCCAGCCGGATGCCGGGGCACGGCGCGGGTCTCGTCCGCGTCACCGGCGGGAGGATCCTGACGGTCGTCGCTCATGGCACGTCCTTTCCCCACCGGGACGGGGCGCACGGCCCTCGATCGTCCACCGTAACGGGCCACCGCCAGGTCGGCCGGGATCAGCGCGCCCGCGCCGGTCAGCCAGTCGGCGACGGGGTGGCGGACGGCGACTCGGACCGGGTGTCGCCGCAGGTCAGCACCACCTGGTCGTTCCACCGCGCCGGGCTGCCCGCGACCGGCTCCTGTGCCGTGACCGGGCCCTGGCGACCAGTGCCGTAGCGGGGATAGAGCCCGGCGTCCACCAGATCGTCAGCGGCGTCGGAGCAGGACAGCGCACCCACGTCGGGCACGCTGACCGCCGGAGCCGGTCCGGTCACGAACAGGGAGACGGTGACGCCGCGCTTCACCGGCGTACCCGGCGCCGGGGAGGCGCGCTCCACCGAGCGTCCGGCGCCGGTGCCGAAGACCAGTCGCCAGCCGAGCCGGCGGTCACGCAACTCCCGGCGGGCCTGCTCGAAGTCGACGCCGACCACCTCGGGCACGGTGAGCCCGGCGGGCGTGCTCGTCCGCGTACCGGTCGGGGCCGTGGTCGCGGGAGGCGTGGTGGCCGGCGCGGACGTCGAGGCGGTGACAACCGGCGTGGCCTCGCCGGAGGCGGCCGGACGGTCCGGGTCGCCGGCCAGGATCCAGCCGGCGCTGCCCCCGATCACCGCCAGCAGAACCACTGCCAGGCCACCCCCGAGGAACAGCCGGGCCCGTCCCGGGCCGGTGCCGTCGCCGTCCGGTCGCCGCTCGTCCGTCATGTCCCCCGCCCCCGCTCATCGACGACCGTATCCACCGCTGCCAAACGGTCACGGCGTGTCGCCACGACTCGCCGCGCCGACCTCGGGACGTTACGCTCCCCGGCATGGTCAGTCGGGGCTGGGGAGGATCGACCGCCGCCGCGCTCGGCGTCGCTGCCGGCGCGGGCGCCGCGCAGCTCGGTTTCGGGTACGGGTTGGGCATCATCAACTGGGCGCCGACCGGCGCGGTACGGATCGAGGCGGCCTGGGTGGCGAGCCTCGCGTGGGCGACCTGGATCGCGGCGACCTCGGTCATAGCCGGCGCGGTCTGCGCCCAGCGCCTGCGGGGCCGGGACGACGAGTCGCAGGGCCGGCCGCCCCGGTTCGCGCTGGTGCTCGCCGCAGCTGTCGGCGCGCTCGTCACCGTACTGCTGGTGGCGGTGCCGGCGCGGGCGGCCCAGGTGCCGGACGTGTCCGCGCCGCAGACCGTCGCCGCCGCGTACGCGGGAGCCGGACTGCTTCTCGGGATGCTGCTCGCCACCTGGGCGCTGCACACCCGCGCCGCCGCCACCAACCTCATCGCCACCTCGGGCTGGCTCTGGCTGCTCGCCGTCGTGTCGGTGGTCGACGGGGTGATCGCCGGCCGTGGCCTGACCACCGCCCAACTCGGCATCTGGCAGATCAGCGCGGACCGAGGCGCGTTCTGGATCCGCGACTACTTCTACTGGCCCGGCGCGCTGCTGTCGGTGCTCTCCGCGCTCGTGATCGGCGTGCTGGCGGCCCGGCGCGCGGCCCGCGCCGCCGAGGTACGGGTCGGCGCGGCCGCCTCCGGAGCGGCCGGACCGCTGCTCGTGGCACTGGCGTACCTGCTCGCCGTACCGCGGCTCGCCGGGATCGCCGCCGAGCAGTTGTCGGCCCACCTGATCGCCCCGTACGCGGTGATCGCCGGCGTCGGCGGCTCGATGCTGACGGCCGCGCTCGCCCAGCGCGCCGAGCGTCGCGCCGCCGAGCGGGTGAGCGTCCCCCGCCAGCGCACCGGCGAGCCGGACCCGGTCGTCGGCGAGGCCGACCTGGCGACCGGCGACCTGGCGACCGGCGACCCGGCCTCGAAGGACGGGCCGTCGGAGCCGGCCGGATCCGCGTCGGACCCGTCCGGCACGTCGTCGGCGGGCAGCTCCGGTGAGCGCCCGTCGGGTGTGTCGCGCCGGCGCTCGACCGGATTGTTCGGGGCGCGGAAGGCCCGCCCGTCAGCGACAGATCCGTCAAGCCCGTCAGCGGTCGGCACGTCGGGTCCGTCGGCGGCAGATCCGTCGAGCCCGTCAGCGGTCGGCCGGCCAGCATCGGACCGGTCAGCATCGGACCGGTCAGCATCGGACCGGTCAGCGTCGGACCGGTCAGCGTCGGACCGGTCAGCGTCGGACCGGTCAGCGTCGGACCGGTCGGCGGACTGGGCGGCCGGGACGGACAAGGCACCGGACACCTCGGCCGGCACGCGTGAGGCGACGGCCGCAGCCGAGCCTGGCGTAGCCGTCGGCCGGACCGGAACGGAGAAGGGCCGTGCCACCCGTTCGGCTACCGGCCGTCGGGGTCGGGCCGTCCCGCCGCAGCGCCAGCCCGAGGCCCTGGACCACCCGCAGACCAGCCAGGACGGTCCCTCGTCACGTTCAGACAAGCCCTCGTAGTACCCCGAGGCTCCTCAGCGGTCGCCCGAATCCCGCCCACTCCCATCGATCTTGAAGTTGTGGTGCCTCCCAAACCGCCCAACAAGGGCATCCCAGGCGCCACAACTCCAAGATCGGCGAGGCGGGGGCGGGAGGGCGGGGGCGGGGGGCGGGGTTAGTCGGCGGGCCAGGTGTGTACGGGCTCGTTGCTGCGCTGGAGTTCGGCGTAGCGCTTGACCATGTGGTGCAGGGCGGCCTCGCGGTCCAGGCCGCGGTGCCGCTCGGCCGCCCACACCGTCTCGGTCTGCCAGACCGCGCCGTTGCGGCCGGTACGGCAACGGCCCTCGATCACGCCCAGCAGGCGGTCCCGCTCGGCCGGGGCGACGCCGAACCGGTCCAGCCCCTGCTCGGCCACCGGGAGCAGCGTCTCGAGGACGAGCTTGGTCACCGGTACGTCGCCGAGGCGCGGCCAGTGCAGGACCGCCTCGATGCCGCGCCGGGCGGCGGCGTGGAAGTTCTCCTCCGCCGAGCTGAACGTCAGCTGGCTCCAGATGGGACGGTCCGCCTCGGCGAGGCCGCGGGCCAGCCCGAAGTAGAAGGCCGCGTTGGCGAGCATGTCCACCACTGTCGGGCCGGCGGGCAGCACCCGGTTCTCGACCCGCAGGTGCGGGCGGTCGTTCATGATGTCGTAGACCGGCCGGTTCCAGCGGTAGACGGTGCCGTTGTGCAGCCGCAGCTCACCGAGCTGGGGCACGCCCCCGGCGTGCAGCACCTCGACCGGGTCCTCGTCCTCGCAGATCGGCAGCAGCGGCGGGAAGTAGCGGACGTTCTCCTCGAACAGGTCGAAGATCGAGGTGATCCAGCGCTCCCCGAACCACACCCGGGGGCGTACTCCCTGGGCCTTCAGCTCGTCCGGGCGGGTGTCGGTGGCCTGCTGGAACAGCGCGATCCGGGTCTCCGCCCAGAGCTGCCGGCCGTAGAGGAACGGCGAGTTGGCCCCGACGGCGACCTGGACGCCGGCGATCGCCTGGGACGCGTTCCAGTAGTCGGCGAAGCTGTCCGGCGCGACCTGCAGGTGGAACTGGAGGCTGGTGCAGGCGGCCTCCGGCGCGATCGAGTCGGTGTGCGTACGCAGCCGCTCGACGCCGTTGATGTCCAGCTCGATGTCCTCGCCCCGGGCGCCCACGATCTGGTCGTTGAGGACGCGGTACCGCTCGTTCGTGGAGAGGTTGTCGGCGACCAGGTGGCGTTCGGTGAGCGTGGGCAGGATGCCGACCATCATGATCGTCGCGTCGGACTTGGCGGCCCGCTCGTCGGCGCGGCTGAGGCTGCTGCGCAGGTCCTGCTCGTAGTCGGCGAAGCCGCTGCCCTCGATCAGCCGGGGTGAGGCGTTCAGTTCGAGGTTGAACTGCCCCAGCTCGGTCTGGAACAGCGGGTCGGCGATGTCGGCCAGGATCTGGTCGTTGCGCATGGCGGGTTCCGCGGCGGCGTCGATCAGGTTCAGCTCGATCTCCAGCCCGGTCATCGGCCGGTCGGCGTCGAAGCCGAAGTCGTCGAGCATCAGTGCGAAGACGTCCAGGCAGCGCCGGACCTTCTGCCGGTAGCGGACCCGATCCTCGCGGGAGAAGGCGCCCTGGTCGACGTCTCTGCCCATGTGTCCTCCCGACGCCGGTGCGACGGAACCGTACCGTTCCGCAACGCATTGTGAACCATTCACGTGGTGCGCGTAAGTGCGCCCCGTCCGCAGCCCGCTGTACGGGCGGCAGATCTGCACCTGTACCCCGTCGGCACCCCCACCAGCGCGGTCGGCCGGAGAACATCGGGTGACGATTCGCACCCGCTGCGCGTACACGGGAAGGGCCCGCACCGTCGGCGGACGGTGCGGGCCCCGCGGGCCTGGCCGGGCTCAGCCCTGGCGGATGGCCTCACCCTCGATCTCGATCTTGACCTTGCGGCCGACCAGGACGCCACCGGTCTCCAGCGCCACGTTCCAGGTCAGGCCGAAGTCCTCGCGGTCGATCTCGGTGGAGGCGGAGAAGCCGAAGATGTCCTGCCCGAAGGGGCTGCGGCCGACGCCCTCGAACTCGACCTCCAGCTCGACCTGACGGGTCACGCCCTTGATGGTCAGCTCGCCGACGAGCACGAACTCGTTGCCGTCGCGGGACTTCACCTCGGTGCTGCGGAACTCCAGCGTCGGGTACTGCTCGACGTCGAGGAACTCCGGGCTGCGCAGGTGCGCGTCGCGGTCCGCCTGTGCGGTGTTGATGCTGGCGGCCTGGATGCTGGCGGTGACCGTGGACTGCATCGGGTCGTCGGCGATGGTGATGGTGGCGGTCGCGTCGGCGAACTCACCGCGTACCTTGCTGACCATCATGTGCCGGGCGACGAATCCGACACGCTTGTGCGCGGCATCCAGAAGATAGGTGCCGGGGGTGGGGATGGTGAGACCCTCCCAGTCGCGGGTAGTCGCCTCGGTGCTGCTGGTCATGGTGCTCTCCTCCGGGGAAAACGGTTTAGTATCCCAACGACTGACTGAGCAACTATAGCTACAGCAATATTCCCTGTGTCAAGTGTTGCTAGGATGGTGGCGTGGACCAGAACGTGTTCGACGATCCCCGGATCACCGCCGTCGGCCTCCTCGTCGAGGCGCACGCCGGGCTCTCCGCCCGGTTCGCCGCCCAGTTCGACGAGCACGGCCTCTCCCCGGTCGAGTTCGAGGTGCTCACCCGACTCGCCCGCTCACCCAACAACCAGCTGCGGATGACCGACCTGGCGGCGCAGACCTCGCTCTCCACCAGCGGCGTGACCCGCGTGGTGGACCGGATGGAGCGGGACGGGCTGATCCGCCGGCGCGCCTGCCCGTCCGACCGCCGCAGCTCCTTCGCGGTGGTGACCGCAGCGGGCCTGAGCCGGCTGGACGCCATCCTTCCCGGCCACCTGCGGATCATCGAGCAGTGGTTCACCGGCCAGCTCGACCCGAGCCAGCTCGACGGGCTGCTGGACGGGCTGCGCCGGGTCCGGGACGCGGTCCACCCGGGCGCCACGGCCGGCAGCACCGAGCCGGACGAGGACGCCGCCTGACGGTCCACTGCCGACGGTCCACAGCTCCACCATCCGCCGATTGATACCGGCGGGTCACCGGCAGAATGACCGGCAGAACCGCTCAAACAGTCGGGCAAAAGGGCGCAAAAGCCCCCATATCTCTTGCAGCCCCTCGGTAGTCTTCCCGGAGCGGGGGGCACCGGGGGGTGCTGGCGCGAGCGTCGAGCGAGGGGCAGCACCAGGGGGCTACTTCGTTCGCGCCACCCCCGCGCCCTCCGCCTCCTGGCGCACGCAGCCGCTGGTCAGCGTGCCTTCTGACGCCGGGCCGCCAGGGAGAAGAGCAGTTCCTCCTCCTGCGGCAGCAGGCTGACGCCGGTGGCCCGCCGAGCGGCGTCCAGGCGGTCCAGCACGGCCGGGTCCCCGCTGCTGACCGCCAGCCCCACGAGCGCCTCGACCAGGTCGCGCCGGCCCGCGCCGCCCGCCGCCGCGTCGGCCGCCGCCGCGAACCACTCCACCGCCAGTTCCCGGTCCCCCCGGCGCAGCGCCACGTGCCCCTCGATCAGCCCACGCAGCGCGTCCTCGGCGCGTGCGTCCGCCACCGCGCCGGGTGGATTCAGGCTCTCCATGACCGGCGGCCGACGCTGGCCCGGCACCGCACCCGAGGGCCACAGCTCGGCGGCCGCGGCCAGCGCCTCGTCGCCCCGGCCCTGGCCGGCGAGCGCCAGCGCGACCTTGCCGACCGTCCGTCGCTGTCGGCGGGGATCGCCCAGCTCGGCGAGCGCGGTCGCCACCCGGCGGCCCTGCTCGACCGCCTCCGCGTACCGGCCCTCCAGACGGGTCAGCTCGGCCTGATCGGCCCGCGCCAGCAGGCGCAGGCGCCGGTCGCCGCACTGCGCCGCCAGGCGGTCCACGGTGGCCAGCCGCCGCCGGGCGTCGGCCAGCCGCGCCGCGCGTACGTCGTGCCAGGTGAGGTGCGACTGGGCAACGGCCATCTCGCGTACCCGGCCGTGGCGGGTGGCCGTCGCCAGCGCGGCCTCGGCCTGCTCACGGGCCTCGTCGTGCGCACCGAGCCCGCGCAGCAGCACGCAGAGAACGGACCGGGCCGACAGCTCCCCGACCACGTCACCCGCCTCGGCGAAGATGACGAGCGCGGCCCGGGCGGCCGGCAACTCCTCCGCGCCCGCGCCGTGCTCGGCGGCCAGCCGGGCCGCGCCGAGCATCGCCCAGGCCCGCAGCGTGGACCGGGTGCCGGCGGTACGCGGATCGGCCAGCAGCCGCCGCAGCCAGCGCCGGCCGGAGACGTCCCGCCCGCGCAGCCGCCACCACCGGGGCAGCGACGCGGCCAGCAGCAGCGCCGTCTCCGGCACATGCACGGCGGCGTACGCGAGGGCGGCGGTGATGTCGCTCGTCGCCTCGTCGAGCAGGCGTACCGCGCCGGACAGCTGTGCGCCCACCAGCCCGGGCGCGGTGCGGTGGACGAACCTGGCGATCACCGCGGCGTGCCGGAGCCGGATCCCGGCGGTCTCGCCCTCGACGTCGGCCTGCTCGGCCGCGAAGTCACGGACCGCGTCCAGCAACCGGAACCGGAACGGGCCGGCGCCCCGGACGCTGAGCAGGCCCAGCTCGCGCAGCCGGTCCAGCATCGGCGCCGCGTCCCACCGCTCGCCGCCACCGACGAGCAGCTCCCCGGCGAGCAGCTCCTCGGCCAGCTCGACCGACCAGCGGTTACGGAACGCGGAGAGCCGCCGCAACGCGGCCCGGTCGGCGGGCGCGAGCAGGTGGTAGCTGCTGGCCACCGCCTCGCGCAGCGTCACCGTGCCGGCCGATCGGTCGGCGGCGGGCTCCCACCCGGGATGGGCGCCGGTCAGGTCCAGCACGCGGTCGCCGTAGCGGTCGAGCAGTTCGGTGACGTCGAGGATGCGTCCCCGCGCCGCCATCAGCTCGATCGCCAGCGGCAGCCCGCCGAGGCGGCGTACCAGCGCGGCGAGCGCCGGCAGCTCGGCCGCCGTGGGTGGTTCGCGGCGGGCCTGGGCGAGGCGGGCGGCGAACAGCGCCGCAGCGGGCCAGCGATCCAGGTCGGCCCGGTCGGCGGGCGCGGCGTCCGCCGGTGGCACGTCGAGCGGCGCGACCGGGCGGACCAGCTCGCCGGGCAACCCGACCGGGCGGCGGCCGGTCACCAGCACCCGGAGATCCGGCGCGGCGGCGGTCAGGGCGCGAAGCGCCCCGGCCACCGGCTCGGGTGCCCGGTCGACCGCGTCGACGACCAGCAACGCCGGCCGGCCGTCGAGCCGGCAGGCGAGGTCGGCCAGCCGGTTCACACCGAACACCGACGCGGACGCGGCGAGCACGTCGGCGACGTCCGAGCCCTCCCCGACCAGCACCCCGCTGACACCGCCCGGGTGCCGGGCCGCCACCGCGTGCGCGACAGTGACGGCGAGCGCGGTCTTGCCGACCCCGGCGAGCCCGACCAGGCTCACCACCGGGTGGGCGTCGAGCAGACCGGACACCTCGGCCACGTCCCGGTCGCGGCCCACCAGGGGTACGGGCTGGGGCAACGCGACCGGCGCGGCCGACGGTCCGGCGGCTGCGGTGTCGGGGAGGCGGGGTCCGGGCCGGGCCGGCGTGGGCCGGGCGGTGGCGACGAACTCCCGCCGGTCGTCACCGGCCAGGCCGAGCGCGTCGGCCAGCAGGTCCACTGTGGTGCGCTGAGGGCGGACGGCCCGCCCTCGCTCCAGATCGCGGACCGTCCGCACGCCCACGCCGGCCCGGCCCGCCAGCTCGGCCTGGGTCAGGCCGGCGGCGAGCCGGTGCCCGCGCAACAGATCGGACAGACCGGTGCGACCGCCTGGGCTCCGCGCACCGTCATGATCCGGAGTCATGGGCACGAAGAGTACGGATCGACTCCGACGCTCCACAGCCCATCGTCACCCACCCGACCGTCCCCTGCCGTTATCCGACAGGACGCGGACGAGTGCGCCTCTCACATGCCGAGGTCGCGGGCGATGATCATGCGCTGCACCTCGCTGGTGCCCTCACCGATCTCCAGGATCTTGGAATCGCGCCAGAAGCGGGCCACCGGGTACTCGTTCATGAAGCCGTACCCGCCGTGGATCTGCGTCGCCTCGCGGGCGTTGTCCACCGCGACGGTGCTCGCGTGCAGCTTGGCGATCGCCGCCTGGCGCTTGAACGGCTCACCGGCGAGCATCCGCGCGGCGGCGTCGTAGTAGGCCAGCCGGGCGGTGTGCGCCTTCATCTCCATGTCCGCGATCTTGAACTGGATGGCCTGGTAGTTGCCGATCGGCTGACCGAACGCCTGGCGCTCCTTGGCGTACTTGATCGACTCGTCCACGCAGCCCTGGGCCAGGCCGACGGCGAGCGCCGCGATGGCGATCCGGCCCTCGTCCAGGATGCGCAGGAACTGGGCGAAGCCCCGGCCGCGCTCGCCGAGCAGGTTGGCCGCCGGCACCCGGCAGTCGTCGAACGTCAGCTCGTGCGTGTCCGACGCGGTCCAGCCGACCTTCGAGTAGCCGGGCGCGACGGTGAAGCCGGGCGTACCGGACGGCACGATGATCGTGGACAGCTCCTTGCCGCCGTCCGGCCGCGTACCGGTGACTGCGGTGACGGTGACCAGCGCGGTGATGTCGGTGCCGGAGTTGGTGATGAACGCCTTCGAGCCGTTGATCACCCACTCGTCGCCGTCCAGGACCGCCCGCGTCCGGGTGCCGCCCGCGTCCGACCCGGTGCCCGGCTCGGTGAGCCCGAACCCGGCCAGCGCCTCACCGCTGAGCAGCTTCGGCAACCACTGCGCCTTCTGCTCCTCGGTGCCGAACCGGTAGATCGGCATCGCGCCGAGCGACACCGCGGCCTCCAGCGTGATCGCCACGCTGGAGTCGACCCGGGCCAGCTCCTCCAGGGCCAGGCAGAGCGCGAAGTAGTCGCCGCCCATACCGCCGTGCTCCTCCGCGAACGGCAGCCCGAACAGGCCCATCTTGCCCATCTGACGGACGATCTCGTACGGGAAGGTGTGCTGCTCGTAGTGCTCGGCGATGGTGGGCGCGACCACCTCGCGGGCGAATTCCCGGACGCTCTCCCGCAGCGCCTGCTGCTCCTCGTCGAGCCGGAAGTCCATGTCGATCCTCCTGGAAAGGGCGGGCCGCCGGGCGCTCGTGACGCCGTGAGCGGCTGAAGCGTTAGGAGGGGCCCCTTTACATGCACCAGGCGTTAAGAGGGGGCCCTTCCTTACCGGGTCAGACGGGGGTGACGCCGTGGCGGCGCCGGGAGAAGTGCCGCTCCTTGCCGCGCGCGGCGGCGAACCGGCGTACCAGCTCGGCGCGCAGCTCGTGCGGCTCGACGATCGCGTCCACCACCAGCTCGCTGGCGAGGCGGACCACGTCGATGTYGCGCTCGTACTCCTCGCGCTTCGCGGCCACGAACGCGGCCCGCTCGGCCTCGTCGGAGATGGCGGCGATCTTGTTGGCGTAGACCGCGTTGACGGCGGCCTCCGCGCCCATCACCGCGATCTTCGCGGTGGGCAGCGCGATCGTGGCGTCCGGCTCGAAGCCGGGGCCGGCCATCGCGTAGAGACCCGCGCCGTACGCCTTGCGGACCACCACACAGATCTTGGGTACGGTCGCCTCGGAGATCGCCGTGATCATCTTCGCACCGTGCCTGATGATCCCCTGCTTCTCCACCGCGCTGCCGACCATGAAGCCGGGCACGTCGGACAGGAACAGCAGCGGCACGTTGAACGCGTCGCAGAGCTGCACGAACCGGGTCGCCTTGTCGGCCGAGTCGACGAAGAGCACGCCACCCTTGAACATCGAGTTGTTGCCGACCACGCCGACGACCTCGCCGTTCAGCCGGCCGAACCCGATGGTCAGCTCCTTGGCCCACAGCGCCTGGATCTCGAAGAAGCTGCCGGAGTCGAGCAGACCCTTGACGTACCGGCGCATGTCGAACGCCTGCCGCTCGCTGGCCGGCACCAGCGCGGCCAGGTCGGCCTTCTCCGGCGCGTCCACCGCGTCGGCGGCGGGCGGGTCCTGCTTCCAGTTCGACGGCAGGTACGACAGGTAGGTCCGTACCACGTCGAGCGCGTCGTTCTCGGTCTTGCAGAGGAAGTGACCGACGCCGGACTCGGCGCAGTGCACCTTGGCGCCGCCCATCGCCTCCAGCGTGGTCTTCTCGCCGGTGACCATCTCGACCATCCGGTCGGAGCCGAGGTACATGCTGGCGTTGCCGTCCACCATGGCGACCACGTCGCAGAACGCCGGGATGTACGCCCCGCCCGCCGCGCTCGGCCCGAACAGCGCGCACACCTGCGGGATCGAGCCGGAGGCGCGGACCTGGTTCCAGAAGATCTTCCCGGCGCCGCGCCGACCGGGGAACAGGTCGACCTGGTCGGTGATCCGGGCCCCGGCCGAGTCGACCAGGTAGACCATCGGCACGCCGGTCGCGTACGCCCGCTCGATGATCCGGATGATCTTCTCGACGGTACGCGCGCCCCAGCTTCCGGCCTTGACCGTGGAGTCGTTCGCCATCAGGCAGACCTGGCGGCCGTCGATGGTCGCGGTGCCGGTGACGACGCCGTCGGCGGGCAGCCCGTCGGCCATCGCGTTGGCGTAGAGCCCGTCCTCGACGAAGGAGCCCTCGTCGACCAGGTACGCCACCCGCTCCCGGGCGAACAGCTTGCCCTTCGCGGCGTTCGCCGCGTGGTACTTGTCCGCACCACCGGCGCGGGCGCGCTTGCGCAGCTGCTCCAGTGCCTCACCGTCGAGCGTCACGCCGACTCCCGTTGCCACCGCCCGCGCAGGGCGCCACCGACCTGAACGATCGTTAGGCTACCCCACCGCCGCCCTCTCCGGCGACCCGCTCCTCGCACCCCCACCCATCCACTCCGTGATCAAGGAGTTTGCGCCCTCCGCGCGACCGAATGAGGACACAAACTCCTTGATCAACGCGCGAAACGGTCAGGAGGGGAGGGGGGTCAGGCGGGTACGGGGGCCGGCCCGGAGGACGCCGGACGGGAGTTTCTTGCCCACCAGGGTCTCGGCCAGCTCGGCGGCAGCGATCAGGGCGTCCAGGTCGATGCCGGTGTCGATGCCCATGTCGTGCAGCATGTGCACCGCCTCCTCGGTGGCCAGGTTGCCGCTGGCCCCCGGCGCGTACGGGCAGCCGCCGAGGCCGCCCACGCTGGCGTCGAACTCGGTGACGCCCAACTCCATCGCGGTGAGCATGTTCGCCAGCGCGGTACCCCGGGTGTTGTGGAAGTGCAGCAGCACCGGCAGGTGGGCGTTGCGGTCCCGCACCGCCGTGACCAGCTCGCGGACGCGCCGGGGCGTACCCATGCCTGTGGTGTCGCCGAAGGCGACGCGGTCCGCGCCGTCGCGGGCGACCCGGTCCACGATCGCGGCGACCCGGCGGGGGTCCACGTCGCCCTCGTAGGGGCAGCCGAAGCTGGTCGCCACGATCACCTCGGCGGTCGCGCCCGCGCCGTGCAGCAGGTCGATCAGCTCGGCGATGTCGTCCAGCGACTCGTCGGTGGAGCGGTTGACGTTACGGCGGTTGTGCGTGTCGCTGGCCGAGACCACCACCTCGATCTCGGTGAAGCCGGCGGCCAGCGCCCGCTGCGCGCCACGGGTGTTCGGCACCAACGCGGAGTAGCGCACCCCGTCGGCCTTCTCCGCCCGCTGCCACACCTCGTCGGCGTCGGCCATCTGCGGGATCGCCCGGGGGTGGACGAAGGAGACGGCCTCGATGCGCCGCACCCCGGTACGGGACAGCGCGTCGAGCAGCCGCACCTTCGCGTCGGTGGGGATGGGCTCCTCGTTCTGGAGGCCGTCCCGGGGACCGACCTCACGGATGCTCACGGAGTCGGGGAGTTCCGCCATCAGGTTCACCTCGTTCGGGTCGAAGGTCAGCGCATCCGGGAGACGATGCCGGTGTCGTAGTCGCCGGAGAGGAACTCCGGGTTCTCCAGCAGCTCGGCGAAGAACGGCAGGTTGCACTTCGGGCCGGCGATCTCGAACTGGGCGACCGCCGCCCGGGCCCGCTCGACCGCCTCCTCGCGGGTGTCCCCGCTGACGATCAGCTTGGCCATCAGGCTGTCGTAGAACGGCGTGACCGTGTTGCCGGCGACGTAGCCGGAGTCCACCCGTACGCCGGTGCCGGCCGGCTCGTTCCAGGTGGTGATCGCGCCCGGGCCGGGCAGGAAACGCTTCGGGTCCTCGGCGTTGATCCGCAGCTCGATGGCGTGGCCGCGCGGGGCGAGCGCGTCCGGGTCGAACGTCGGCACCAGCCCGGCCGCCACCCGGAGCTGCTCCTCGACCAGGTCGACGCCGTAGACGTACTCGGTGACCGGGTGCTCGACCTGCAGCCGCGTGTTCATCTCCAGGAAGAAGAACTCCTGCGTCGAAGGATCGAGCAGACATTCCACGGTGCCCGCGTTGCGGTAGTTCACCGCCTCGCCGGCCCGTACCGCGGCGGCCAGGAAACGCTCGCGCAGCTCCGGCGAGACCGCCGGGGACGGCGACTCCTCGACCAGCTTCTGGTTGCGCCGCTGCACCGAGCACTCCCGCTCGCCGAGCGCCACCACCCGGCCGTCGGCCAGGCCGAGGATCTGCACCTCGACATGGCGTACCCGGGGGAAGTACCGCTCGATCAGCACCGAGCCGTCGCCGAACATCCGCTCCGCGAACGCGCGGACCTTGTCGTACTCGGTGCGCAGCGCCGCCTCGTCGGCGGCCACGCCCATGCCCATGCCACCGCCACCGGCGGCGGCCTTGACCATCACCGGGTAGCCGATCTCCGCGGCCGCCGCGACCGCCGCGTCCAGGTCGGCCGCCGGCTCGGTGGTGCCGGGCGCGACCGGCACCCCGGCCGCCGCCATCAGGTTCCGGGCGTTGATCTTGTCGCCCATAGCGGTGATCGCGTCCGCGCCGGGTCCGACCCAGATCAGGCCCGACCCCTCGACGGTACGGGCGAAGTCCGCGTTCTCGGACAGGAAGCCGTAGCCGGGGTGGATCGCCTGCGCGCCGGTGCTGCGGGCGGCCTCGAGGATCGCCTCGACGTTCCGGTAGCTCTGCGTCGGGTTCGCCGGGCCGACGCAGACCGCCTCATCGGCCTCGGTCACGAACGGCAGCGCGCCGTCGGCCTCCGAGTGCACAGCGATCGTCCGGATCCCGAGCCGCCTGCCGGTACGGATGATCCGGCGCGCGATCTCCCCCCGGTTGGCGACCAACAACGATTCGATCATCTTCTGCACGGACGTGACCCCTTCTCGACGCAAAGCCGGGGTCTCTTCTTAACATGCGTTAAGGTCCGGGCGGCGTGTCAGGTCGGGTCGGTGGGCGCGAGCAGGGCCGCGAGCGTCGCGCCGCGCAGCAGCTCGGCCCGGCGCCGGCGATCGACCTCGCCACCGAGGAACGGCGTCGAGTTCATCAGGCCGAACGCCGCGTGGGCGAGCACCCGGGCCGCGCCGTCCGGCAGGCCGGGGTGCAGCGCGGTCAGCACCGTCACCCACTCCTCGACGTACATCCGCTGAAGCCGGCGGATGCGCCGGCGCGGCTCGTCCGGCAGGCGGTCCAGCTCGTGCAGGTGCAGGGCGATCACCGCCGGGTTGGCCAGCGCGAACTCGACGTGGAAGTCGATCAGCGACTCCAGCGCGCCACGCGGGTCGTCCGGGTGCCCGGCGGCCCGCTCCCGCCCCCCCGCGAGCAGCCCCTCGCTGACCGGCACCAGCGCGGCGACGAGCATCGCCTCCTTGCCGGCGAAGTGGTGGTAGAGAGCCGGCCCGGTGACACCGGCCGCCGCGYCGATGTCGTCCATCGACACGCCGTGGTAGCCGCGCGCCGCGAAGAGGCCGACCGCGATCTCCAGGATCTCGTCCCGCCGGGACCGGCGCCGGGCCGTGCCCGCCGTCCCCCGTGCCTGCTGTTCCACCGCCACCGGATCAGCCTAGACCTCGGCGTCGATCTAGAGCAGCCGCGGTTACCCGGCAGTCGCCTCAGTCCTCCTCGATGCCGTGCTCGGCGCGGACCGTCGCCGCCTCGGCCGGCCGGCCCTGGTCGTCGAGCGCGCGGGCCAGCAGCCAGGCGGCATGCGCGGCGGGCCGGGAGCCGGTGGGCAGACCACCCAGCACCGGACGCAGCAGCCCTTCGGCCTGCTCCGGCCGGCCGTCGCGCAGCAGCAGCTCGCCGGTCAGCACCTCGACCTGCGCCGCCTCGCCGAACGCCTCGATCGACCGGAGCCGCCCCGGCACACCCTCCAGCCGGTCCAGCGCGGCGGTGAGCCGGTCCTCGCCGATCAGCACCCGGGCGACCGCGTCGGCGGCCATCGCCCGCTCGTACGTGACCACGGGCGGCTCGTCGGGCTGACCGGAGACCGCGGCCGCCGCGGCGTCCACCCCCTCGATCGCGGCCACCGCGGCCGGCAGGTCACCGGACCAGTGCAGGGCGAGGAGTTCCCGCCGCCGGGCCCGCAACTCGTCCACCTGGAATCCGGCCAGCCGCCACGCGCTGGCCGCCGCCGCGAACCGCTGCGCGGCCAGCGCGTCCCGGTCGGCGTCGTAGAGCAGGCCGCCGGACTCCTCCAGCACCTGCGCCCGGCGGGGAAGATTGTCCGGCCCGTCCAGGTTCTCCGCCAACGTGTCGAGCACCGCGAGCGCCAGATCCGTCTCACCGAGCCCCGCGTAGATCCCCGACAGCATGTGCCGGCACCGGTCCGCCTCCGCCTGCGCGCCGGCCCGGTCCAGCCCGAGCACCGCCTCCTCGGCCACCTCGGCGGCCTCGGCCAGCCGGCCGGCCATCCGGTACGCCTCGGCCAGCTCCCAGCGCAGCAGCGCGTCGCCCTCCAGCCCCTGCTCGACGCAGAGCGTGACCGCCTCGGCCAGATCGTCCACCGCCTCGCCGGCCCGGTCGGCGGCCAGCAACGCCCGGCCCCGGGTCACCCGCAGCGGCAGGTGGGCGCCGGCCGGGGCGACAGTCAGCGCCTCGTCGCAGGCGGCCACCGCGTCGGCCGGATCGTCGGTGGAGCGGGCGTACGCCAGGCAGGCGCTGGTCAGCATCTCGGCGTCGCCCAGCTCGCCGGCCAGCCGGCGGGACCGTGCCGCCGCGTCCCGGAACTCCTCGGCCCGCTCCAACTGCTCCAGCACGTGCGTGCGGTGCAGCGCGACCCGCCCGGCCAGCCACGGATCGGCGTCCGCCTCCGCGTCGGCGCGGTCGAGCGCGTCGAGCGCCTCCGCCCACCGCTCCCGGTGCACGTGGGCGAGCGCGAGCCGGTCCCAACCGGCGGCCCGATCCCGCGGTTCGCCGTGCGCGGCCAGGTACGCGGCCGACTCCCGGGCCAGCGTCAGCCCCTCGTCCGCGCTCTCCTCGGTCATGCTCAGCAGCACACCGAGCCGCCCGGCCACCACCTGCGCCCGCAGCGGGTCCGGCACCTCCCGCCACGCGGCCAGCGCCTCCCGGTTGACAGCGGTCGCCACCGCCACGCCGTCGTCGTCCTCCTGGGACAACTCGCCCGCCCGCAGCTCCAGCCGCCACGCCCGGGTGGCCGGCGGCAGGTCGGCGTCGCCGTACCGCTCGTCGTACGCGCGCAGTACGGTGCCCAGCCCCTCCCGGCAGTTGGTGCGCCAGCACTCCTCGGCCAGCGCCAGCAGCTCGTCGGCGCCGGCGTCGGCGGGCACGCTGACCGGCGGCTCGGTCGTCGCCCGGTCGTCCGGCGCGGTACGCGGCGCGGGCACCACCGGGCGGCGCACGCTGGCGGAGAGCGGCAGGTGCTCGCCCTCCGGCCCGGCCACCAGCTTCCGGGCGATCAACGCGGACTGGTGCGTGGTGCCGTTACGCGCGTCGAAGCGCCCGGCCAGCCCGGTGGCCGTACCGGCCAGCTCGTCGGCGAGCGCGCCCACCGGCACGTCGGCGGCCGGCCGGTCACCGGAGGCGCGACGGTGCACAGTCAGCTCGGCCGGCACCTGACGCAGCGCCGCCGACGCGGCGGCCGCGAAGTGCATCGCGGCGGCCGGGGTGGGTGCCCGGTCCAGCCAGTCCAGGTGCCGCTCGACCAGCTCCAGCGCGCGGGCCTCGTTGCCGGTCGCGGTGCAGAACTCGATGTGCTCGGCGACGTCCCACAGGTTGGCCAGGTGCCCACGCAGCCGCCGGTACGCCTCCCGGTGCGCGTCCCGCGCGGCGTCGCCCCGGCCGGTCTCGCGGTAGGGCGTGAGCAGCGCGGTGAGGATCCCCTGCGGCTGCTCGCTGCAGGTCAGCCGGCCGGCGAGCACCGGCTCGGCGAGGGCCACCGCCTCCTCGTGCCGGCCCAGCCGGACCAGGTGCGCGACCTGCGTGGTCGGGTCGCAGCCGGCGCAGTCGGAGAGCGTGTCGCGGGGCGTGGTCATCCACTTGCGGTACCACTGCTCCGCCGCGTCCTCATCGCCCACGTGCGCGGCGACCAGGTAGCGGTGCTTGTGGACCGCCTGCAACGAGTGCCCGGCGTCGCGGTAGCGCCGCTCCATGTCGTCGAGCACCGCGTACGTCCGGTCCAGCGGCAGCTCCGGGAACTTCACCATGGCGTTGACCATGTACTTGAAGGCCCAGAGCAGCTGGTGCGTGTAGCCCTGGTGGTAGGGCTGCGGATCCTTGTCGTACTCGGACAGGCACCAGGAGAACGTGACGAACGACTTCGCCGGTTCGCCGCCGTAGACGTACGCGGTGGTGCCGGTGACCCGGGCGGCGAAGGCGAGGTGCCGGTCGTCGCCCGCGTCGGCGCGGCGCAGCAGTTGTTCCAGCGCGGCGATCTGCCCCGGGCCGTACGGCATGGTCTCGATCTCGTGGTGCATGCGCCAGAGGTCGTCGTCAGTCACGGGTCACTCCCGGTACGGCCCGGCCGAGCAGGCCGAGGAAGGAACTGTTCAGCAGCGCGGCGTCGGCCGCCCGGATCGGGTGGTGCCCGAGCAGCAGGGCCTGCCCGTAGAGCGCCTCGACGGCCAGCCCGACCAGCTCCGGGTCGGCGAGCGTGGTCACCCGGCGGACCAGCGGGTTGCGGTGGTTGAGCACGAGTTGCGGGCGGTCCGGCGGGGCGGAGGCGGCGAGCGCGTCGAGCACGCCGCCCCACAGCTCGTCGGCCTTGTCCCGGCTGGCGGCGAGCTGGTCGTGGAACGCGGCCGAGCGGGACACCAGGTAGAGCGCGGGCAGCGAGACCGGGTCGTACGCCCGGATGACGACCTCGCAGCCGAGCCGTTCCAGCGCCCGCTGCGCGCCGGTCAGGAACGGCCGCAGGGCCAGCTCGGTCGCCGGGTCGAGGATCTCGAACCGGGTGGTGAGGTCACTCGGCTCCAGCCGTTCGATGAGCACCGATCGATCCACTGTGGGCAATCGCTCGATCAGCTCGGTGTCGTACGTGTAGCCGCCGTTCACCACCGCCAGGTCCTGCGCGGCGGCCACGGCGGCGAGCTGGCGGAACTCGTCCAGGCCGGCGGCGTACCGGAGCACGCCGTGGCGCTGCCGGAACTCGGCGAGCGTCATCGTGCCCACGTTGGTGTCCATCGGCCACCACTGGTCGACCAGCCGCAGCATCTCGTCGTCGTGCATCGCGAGCGCCTTGACGCCGAGGTGGTGCACCTGGAGGAACTCGCCGAGCCGGCGCGGGTCGTGCTTGGCCAGCCGCACCAGCCAGCCCCGGATCTGGTCGCCGAGCGCCTCCCGGACGGAGGTGAGCAACGCGTCCTCGTAGAGCGCCTCGCGGCTCGCGGTCGGGCGCAGCTCGCTCGCGTCGACCACGCAGTGGGCGAAGAAGGCCCACTCGGGCAGCAGCCCGTCGGCGTGCTCGCTGAGCAGCATCCGCTTGAGGTAGACCCGGTGCCCGGCGCGGGCGGCCGGGTTCACCGCGGCGGGCAGGATGAACGCCACTCCGGTGAGGCCGGCCTCGGGCACCGACAGCGGCACCACGTCGAACGGGACGAACCCGAGCAGCTCCTGCGCGTACCGCTGGAGCCCGGCGCGGTCGACCGGCGCGCCGGGCGTGGTGGGCCACGGCGGCGGCCCGGCGGTGGTCGGCGTGTCGCCGACCCGGACGTCGACCGGCAGCAGGCTGCCGTAGAGGCGGGCCAGCTCGGTGACGGTGGGTACGCCGAGCCACTGGTCGGCGTCGCGCCGGGGCACCAGCGTCACTGTGGTGCCGGGCTCGTCGCGGGCCTGCTCCGGCTCGGCGAGCCGCACCGCGTACCGGCCGTCGGACCAGCCCGTCCAGAGCACCGTGGGCTCGTCGGCGTGCCGGGTGACCACCCGGATCTCGTCGGCGACCAGGAAGCAGGAGAGCAGCCCGATGCCGAACTGGCCGAGGAACTCGTGCCGGGAGAAGCCCAGCTCGTCGCGTTTGGAGCTGCGGCCGATGGTGGCGAGCAGCTCGTGCACCTGCGCCTCGGTCAGGCCGATGCCGGTGTCGTGCACGCGCAGGGTGCCGTCGCCGGTCAGCTCCGGCGGCTCGATGCGTACCCGGGCCGGGGCGTTCGGCTCGGTGGACCGGCGCGCGGTGATCGCGTCGACGGCGTTCTGGAGCAGCTCGCGCACGTAGACGCGCGGGCTGCCGTACAGGTGGTGACTGAGCAGGTCGACCACGCCACGGAGGTCCACCTGGAAGGTGCGGTCCAATCGCGCTCCCGGTTCGGATTTCGGCGCTCACCGTACCGGTCAGCGCCGACAGTGTCCGACCCGTTTCATCCCTCCCCCGCCCGCCCACCTCCTCGCTGATCTTGCACTTTCCGCCCGGTCGAAGGCGCACAAAAAGGACCCGTCGAGGGCCCGAACTGCAAGATCAGCGGGGTGGGGGTTCGAAGCCGGCGAGGCGGGTTGCGATTCGGGCGCGCATCGGGGGGAGGGTGGAGACCGCCTGGAGCAGGAGGTTTCGCAACGGGCGGAGTGGGGGTGGGGCGGCGGCTAGGCGGGTCAGGGTGGCGGCGAAGCCGAGCACCTCCTCGGCGCGGGGGCGGCGGTCGGCCGCGTACCCGTCGAGGGCCCGCGGACCGGCGGCGAGCGCGTCGCCGAGCGCGACCGCGTCGCGCAGGCCGAGATTCATCCCCTGCCCGCCGGCCGGGCTGTGCACGTGCGCCGCGTCCCCGGCGAGCAGCACCGGCCCGGCACGGTAGGTGCTCGCGATCCGGTGGTGGATCCGGAACCGGGACGACCAGTCCATCCCGGTGACCCGGTCCGGCCGGCGCGCCGGACCGCGCTCGTCGAGCAGCGCCTGGAAGTGGTGCGCCTGCGGGTCGCGCGGCGCGTCCGCCACCGCGGCGACCAGCCGCACCGTGCCGTCGGGCAGCGGCGCCCAGACCAGCGGGCCCCGCCGGGACAGGAAGAGGCTCACCTGGTCGCGCGGCAACGCGCTGTCCACCCGGACGTCGGCGAGCAGGAACGACTCCCCGGGGTCGGCCGGGCCGCCGAAGCCGATGCCGGCGAGTTCGCGGACCCGGCTGTGCATCCCGTCCGCGCCGACGATCCAGCGCGCCCGGACCGCGCGGCCGCCGTCGAAGCGCGCGAGAGCGCCGTCGCCGTCGAGGTCCAGGCCGGTCATCTCGTACGGCCGCAGCACGCGCCCGCCGAGCGCGGCGAGCCGGTCGGTGAGCACCGCCTCGGTCTCCGCCTGCGAGATCAGCAGCGCGTACGGGTAGCGCGACGGCAACCGGTCGAAGGGGACGGTGAGCAGCACCCGGTCCCGGTCGCGGACGCTGAACCGGGCCGAGCGCAGCCCTCGGGCGGCCAGCGGCGCGGCGACAGCGATCCGGTCCAGCACTTCGAGGGTGCCGGCGTGCACGACGGCGGCGCGCGACGTGACGGGCGGCTCGGCGAGCCGGTCGACGACGGTCGCGGCAACCCCGTGCCCGGCCAGCGTCACGGCCACCGCCAGGCCGGTCGGCCCGGCGCCCACCACGAGGACGTCGGTGCGTTCGGGCAGCATCGCTCCCACCTCCGGCTCGGTCAACAACTGTTTGCCAACACATGTTGACTTCACAGTAGAGGCGATGTCAACACGTGTTGGCCTACAGTCGTGGACGTGACCGAACCCGCCACCCGAACCCGCCGCTCGGACGCCACCCGGGCGGCCATCCTGCGCGCCGCCCGGGAACGCTTCGCCGCCGACGGCTACGACCGGGCCACCATCCGGGCCATCGCCGCCGACGCCCACATCGACCCGTCGATGGTGATGCGCTACTACGGCAGCAAGGAGGGACTCTTCGCCGCGGCGGCCGAGTTCGACCTGCGCCTGCCCGACCTGGCCGAGGTGCCGCCGGACCGGCTCGGCGAGACACTGACCCGGCACTTCGTACGCCGCTGGGAGGCGGACGGGACACTCGTCGCCCTGCTCCGGGCCGCCGCCACCAACCCCGGCGCGGCCGAACGGATGCGCGGCATCTTCGCCGGCCAGCTCGCCACCGCTGTGGCCCGGTCGAGCGTCGACCCGGCGACCGCCGAGCGGCGGGCCGGTCTGGTGGCCAGCCAGATCCTCGGACTGGCCCTCACCCGGTACGTCGTCCGGCTGCCACCCGTGGTGGACCTCGACCCGGAGGAACTGACCGCCTGGGTCGGCCCGACGATTCAGCGCTACCTGACCCAACCTTTGCCCCCGTCCCGCGCGTCTGGCCGGTGACGGAGGAGGAGCCGGATGGGGCGTGACTCGGACGACGGGCGGGCGGACTACCTCGCCTTCGTCGAGTCGCACCAGCACCGGCTGCTGCGCGCCGCATACCTGATCTGCGGCAACCGGCACCAGGCCGAGGACCTGCTCCAGGACGCGCTGCTCAAGCTGGCGCTGCGCTGGCCGTCGGTGCGCGACGGCGACCCGGCCGCGTACGTGCGCGCCATCCTCTACCGCGACGCCGTGTCCTGGTGGCGACGCCGGCGGCGGGAGTGGCTCAGCGCGTACCCGCCGGAGCGGCCGGACACGGACGGCGACCCCGCGTTGCGGCTCACCGTGCGCGCCGCGCTGGACCGGCTGCCGCCACGCCAGCGGGCCGTCGTGGTGCTGCGCTACTTCGAGGACCTGACCGAGGTCGCCACCGCCGAGGCGCTCGGCGTCACGGTCGGCACCGTCAAGAGCCAGTGCCACGACGCGCTGCGCCGGCTGCGCGACGTGGTGCCCGCCCCCGGCCGGTCCGGCGACGGCCTGGCCGCCGGAAGCGAGGTGAACCCGTGAACGAGACGGAACTGAACCGGCTGCTGACCCGGGCCACCGAGGAGATCCACCCGACCCGGCCGGCCGCCGCCGGATGGGAACGGGCCGGGCGGGTCCGTCGTGCCCGCCGCGCCGCCGGGGCCGCCGCCGTCGCCGTGGTCCTGGTCGGCGGCGGTACGACAGCGCTCCTGCACCGCTCCGGCCCGCCCCCCGCGGCGCCACCCCGCCCGGCGGTGACCTCGGCCCCCAACGCGCCGGTCGTGCAGCGGCCCCCGGACCGGCTCGGCGAGGCGGGCGACCCGCTCGGCCGGCTCGGCGACCGGGTCGGCGCCGACCTCTCCGACCGCCCGGTGAGCCGGGCGCTGGCGCTGTACCAGCCGGTCGACCCGGCCACCGGCGAGGCGGGCACGGTCCGGGTGCTGGGTGACGACGGCATCGTCCGGGAACTCGACGTGGTCACGCTCGCGCCCACCCGCGACGCCGAGGGCAACGAGGCCACTCCGCTCAAGCCGGGCAGCCTGTCGCCGGACGGCCGGACCGCCGCGTTCGCGCAGACCGGCGAGGTGGTGGTGGTCGACCTGACCGACGCCGAGGTGCGTCGCTATCCGCTCGCGGGCTACCTGGAACACGTGGTCTGGGCCGGTGACCGGCTGATCGTCGGGGACAACGACACCGCGTACGAGCTGGACCGGCGCACCGGAGCGGCGCCGAAGCTGACAGTCGACCCGTGGACACTCGTCGTACCCGAGCCGGCCCGGTCCGGCGACCTGCTCACAGTGGGCGGCTGGTCCGGGGACGGCGGCCTGGCCGTACGCCGGTTCCCCGCCTCCGGCGGCGCGCCGGACCGGCGGCCGGTGACCACCGGCGCGCTTCCCCCCGGCTACCGGCTGGACGAGGTGTACGGGCGGGGCTGGCAGCGCGGCGACCGGATCGGCCAGGCCGGATGGACCACCACCGCCAGTGGCGCCGGCACGATGAGCGGGGGCGAGGGCGTGGCGGTGCTGGACGCCCGCACCGGCGCGGTGACGCGCCTGCTCGACCTGGGCCGGGAGGGCCGGGCCAAGGCGTGCTGCGAGGTGTACGGCTGGACCGCCGACGGCGGCCTGCTGTTCCGCTACGACGCCGGGCTGGCCCGCTGGCGGCCGGAGACCGGCGCTGTCGACCTGGTGGCGGCCGACGTCCCCGGGAGCCTGTCGATCGCCGCCCGCTGACGGGTCCGGAACGCGGCCGGTCCCGCCGCGGTGACGGCGGGACCGGCCGGGACGCTCAGCGGGTCAGGCCGCCGGGCTGGTCGCCCTTCACGACGGGAGCCCGGACCAGGTTGCCCCACTCGGTCCACGAACCGTCGTAGTTGCGCACCTGCGGGAAGCCGAGCAGGTGGTGCAGCACGAACCAGGTGTGGCTGGACCGCTCGCCGATCCGGCAGTACGCCACCACGTCGTCGGACGGGCTCAGACCGAGCTGGTCGGCGTAGATGGCGCGCAGCTCGTCGGCGGACTTGAACGTGCCGTCGTCGTTCGCGGCGGACTTCCACGGCTTGCTCACCGCGCCCGGGATGTGCCCGCCGCGCAGCGCGCCCTCCTGCGGGTAGTCCGGCATGTGCAGCATCTCGCCGGTGTACTCGCCCGGCGACCGCACGTCCACCAGCGGCCGACCGGCCGCCACGTGCGCCATGACCTGCTCCCGGTACGCGCGGATCGGCGCGTCGTTGCGCTCCGGCACCGGGTACGAGGCGCGGGGCCGGCTCACCTTGTCCCGGGTCAGCTCCCGCCCCTCGGCGATCCACTTCTGCCGGCCGCCGTCGAGCAGCCGTACGTCCGGGTGACCGAAGAGGGTGAAGACCCAGAGGGCGTACGCGGCCCACCAGTTGAAGTTGTCGCCGTAGAAGACGACCGTGTCGTCCCGCCCGATGCCCTTGGCCGCGCACAGCTCGGCGAAGCTCGCGGCGTCCAGGTAGTCGCGGGTGACCTGGTCGTTGAGTTCGGTGTGCCAGTCGACCTTGACGGCGCCGGGGATGTGGCCGGTGTCGTAGAGGAGCACGTCCTCGTCGGACTCGACCACCACGAGCCCCTCGTCGCCCAGGTGCTCGGCCAGCCATTCGGTGGTGACCAGGCGCTGCGGGTCGGCGTACGACTGGAGATCAGGATGCGGATCGCTCGGCACAGGCATGATCCCCAAGGTACGCCGGATCGCGGGCCACGGATGTGACACCGGCCCCACCGCCTCGGAAAGGTGGTGGGGCCGGCGCGGTCAGGTGCTCAGCCCTCGGCCACCAGGAACGTCCAGACCTGCTCGGGCGAGCGGGTGCCGTCCGCGGTGACCCCGACGACAGTGAGCGTGTGCGTCCCGCCCTCGGTGGGCGTCCAGCTCACCGTCGCCCGGCTGCCGGTCTCGACACGCTGCTCGACGCCGTCGTCGAACCGGTAGAGGAAGGCCACCGTCGTGGTGAGTTGCGACGTGAACCGGAACTCGCCCGGCTGGCCCGGACCGCCCATGGGCACGTCCGTCCGGTACGGGTCGGCGGTGACGGCGGGGCGCAGGTCCCGCACCCGGAAGGACAAGGTCGCCGGCTCCGACACGGTGCCGTCCCCGCTCACGCTGCGCACGACCAGGTTGACCACGCCCGCCTCGGTCGGCGCCCAGGTGACAGACGCGGTGCCGTCGGCCTGCGCGGCCACCACCTGCTGTTCCTCGCCGGTGAACTGGTAGCGGTAGCTGACCGTGCCGGGCAGGCGGGGGGTGAAGGTGAAGACGCCCGGAATGCCCTGCCCACCGCTGGGGATGGGCAGGTAGACGGTGGCCGAGACCTTCGGCGCGGTCGGCAGGCTGAACTGCCGGCTGCTGGTGGCCTCCACACCGTCGGCCGTGACGCTGGTGACGGTGAGGGTGCGGGAGCCGCCCCGGGTCGCGGTGACGGTGATCGCGGCGGAGCCGTCCGCCGCCGCGTCCACCGTCTGCTCGGGGTCGCCGTCGAGGGCGTAGCGGTAGCGCACCACGCCGTCCATCTGCGGACGCAGCTGGAACGTGGCAGGCACCCCGATCTCACTCAGCCGTCCCTCCACGACCGGCGACACGTCCGAGGCGCGGAACGTGTACTCGGTGGTCGCCGAGCGGTTGCCGACCGCGTCGAGGCTCCACACCCGCAGGGTGTTCGGGCCGCTGTCCGGGGTGAGCGTGACGGTGGCCGTGCCGCCCGTCCGGTCCGCGTCGATCGTCTTCTCGACGCCGGAGTCCAGCGAGTAGCCGTACCGCACCACGTCGGCGGCGCCGTTGGCGGTGAAGGTGAACTCGCCGGGCAGAGCCGGGTACCACCCGTCGTCGTCGGGGAAGTCGGTCGACGTCACGACGGGCGGCGTGGCCGGCCCCCGGACGTCGAGGCGGAAGTAGCAGACCGGGCTCCACTCGCCGGTGGCCCGGCTGTCCGCCGCCCGCATCTGCCAGGCGTACGTCCGGTCGTGCTCGAACGGCGACGGATAGATGGTGTCGTAGCGGCCGACGGCCCGCTCGCCGTCGCGCGCGTAGTCGGTCTGCTCGATCCGCGCCTCCGGCTGGTCGACCGGCCAGGCCGCGAAGGAGACGGTGAGCTGGTCCGTGCCGCCGCTGTCGGTGCGGTCCCGGTCGTGCACCACTCCGGAGGGGACGGGGTAGCGGATCACCTGGTACGGCTCGGTGGTGGTGCACGCCGTGCCGGTCTCGCTCCGCAGGTCGGTCGGCACGCCGGGGCGGAAGTTGTAGTCGATCGAGATGCCGACCTTGCTGGCGTACTTCCGGGCCAGTGCCGGGTCCCGCTCGGCGTCGGCGGGCAGCCGCAGCGAGAGAGTCAGCGTCGACCGGCCCTCGGCGAGCGCCTGGCGCAGCCCGTCGACCGCGTCGAACTCCACCCGGGGCGCCGGGCAGACGGTCTGGTCGGTGAGCTGGCGGCTGTCGACCAGCCCCAGGTCGGCCGGGGGGTTCCGCCAGCTCGACCGGGCGGTGTAGGCGGCGGTACGCCGCAGCTCGACCACGGGACGGCTGGTGCAGTCGCCGCCTGCCGTCTCCTTCACGTCGAGGACTGCGGACTCGATGTCCGCTCCCCGGTAGCGGGAGATGTCGAACGTGAAGTAGGCGCGCGACGTGTGCGGGCGGCCTTTCCCGTCCTTCCACGTGCCGACCGGCACGTCCCCGGACCGGTCGATGTCGACCGTGGTGGGCGAGTGCGAGTCGGTCCAGGCCCACGAGGTGTTCGTCTCGTAGCGGATGTCGTACGCGGCTGCCGGCGCCGCGGTGGCAGCCACCGTTCCGGCCGCGACCACCATCGACAGCGCGGCGGCGAGCACGCCTCGCCGGGCGGTTCGACGTGGATTTCTGTCAGGCATGAGGGTCATCCCTCATCCACCTTTCCCCGATTTCGCCCCGTACTCGATCGACGGGGGTAGCGGATGCTATCCAGTGGGGCGGACATCGGGCGATCCCGATAAGCGGGCAACCGGACACATCGGACGAACGGCGGTGAAGGTCGAGCCGTGCGGCGGGGTCAGGCGCGGCGGTGCACCAGGCGGCCGGCGACCACTGTGGCCAGGCAGGCGCCGTCCGGGCCGAACACGGCGAGGTCGGCCCGCCCGCCGGTCACCAGTGCTGGCGGCCGCACGCCGGGCAGCACCGCCACGTCGTTGCGGGCCGCGGCAGCCCGCAGCGCCGGGTCGGCCACGTGCTCCTCGACCACCGCGGCGACGCCGAGCCGGAACAGCGCGTGCACCCGCTCGCGCGGCGTGGGCGCCGGGGGCAGCGGACCGTCGTGCACGAGCGCCGGCCCGAGCGTGCCGGCCCACCGCCGCACCCGCATCCCGGGGTACGCGCCGGGAAGCTCGTCCGTCGGCACGATCGCCTCGACCCGGTCACCGGCGACCACGACGGCCAGCCCGGCTCGGGGCGGGTCGTCGGCTGTCAGCCGCAGCAGGTCGGCGGCGTGGACGGTACGCACACTCAGTCGCGCTCGACCGGCCCGAGCACCGGCCGCTTGGCGGTGACGAAGTCGCCGGAGGACCGCCCGGTCAGCCGGCGCCTGATCCACGGCGCCAGGTGCTTGCCGGCCCAGCGCAGGTCGGCGGCGCGCGCGGCGAGCCACGGGCTGGGCGCCGGGTGCGGCGGGACCAGCAGCCACTCCTCGTCGCAGCCGACGCCGAGCGCGGTGAGCACCTGGGCGGCGACCCGGCGGTGGCCCGCCGCCGACAGGTGAATCCGGTCGGTGCTCCAGAGCAGCGGGTTGAGGTAGGTGTCGTCGGAGTACAGGTCGACCAGGATCGCGCCGTGCCGCTCGGCCACCTCGCCGACCACCCGGTTGAGCAGCGTCACGCGCGGGGCCATCAGCCGCTGGCCGGGCAGCCGGGACATCACGTCGGCGAACCGGAACAGCACCACGTCGCTGCCGCCGGAGCGCAGCCGCTGCACGACCGAGTCGAAGCGGGGGACGAACGCGTCCGGGTCGAAGGTGCGGCGCAGCACGTCGTTGCCGCCGGCCGCGAAGCTGATCAGGTCGGGCTTCATGGCCAGCGCGGACGGCACCTGCTCGGCCACCACGTTCGGGAACAGCCGGCCCCGGATGGCCAGGTTGGCGTAGCCGAAGTCGGGCCCGGCCTCGACGGCGAGACGGGTGGCGACCAGATCGGCCCAGCCCCGGTAGCTGCCGTCCGGATACGCGTCGTCCATGCCTTCGGTGAAGCTGTCGCCCACCGCCACGTAGCTGCGCCAGCGCACGGTGCCTCCCTCAGACGTCCCGGCAGAAGTGCGTCGCACAGTCTGTCACCGCGCGGGCCGCTCCCGCTGGCCCTGGACGCCGGACGTGGCGGATGTCTCGACGTCCTGTTCACGACAACCACCACCGGGGACAAAAGCCCCGACCCGTCCAGGCGGGGCAGAATCCGTCGTCCGGACCGGGGATGATGGCTGCCGTCATCCGGCCGCGCGAAACCGTCCGGCCGGTCCCGCATCCGGCACGAGCGAGGAACCACATGACGCAGGGGCACCCACCGGCGGCAGGTTGGCCACCGCCCGGCAACGCCGACCCCCGGTACGGCGGACCGCCGCCGCCCGCGCAGCCGGTGCCGTGGGGTACGCCGCCCCCGCCGCCGAAGTCCCGCCGTGGGCTCTGGATCGGGCTCGCGGCGGGCGCGCTCGCGCTGGCGGTCTGCGCCGGCACGGCGGTCGGCGTCGGGCTGGGCCTGCGCGGCGACGACGAGGACGGCTCCGCGCCGAAGGCGGCAGCCGGCGCGAACGGTGTCACCGTCACCGACGCCGAGCTGACCGCCCTGCTCGACCGGCACAGCAAGGCGCTGGCGGCGAAGGACCTGGACGGCTACCTGGCCGCGTTCGACCCGGCCCGCAAGGAACTGATCGCCGGGCAGACCCAGCTGTTCCGTAACCTGGGCAAACTGCCGCTGTCGGTGGCCCGCTACGAGACGATCGAGAAGCAGGGCCGCGTCAGCGACGCCTTCGGGCAGGGCGTCACGTTCCAGCTCGACGTCTCCTTCGTGCACCAGTTGGACGGCTTCGACCTGGCGCCGGTCGCCGAGTGGTACCGCTGGACGATCGTCCGCGCCGGCAAGGACGCGCCGATCCAGGTCACCGCCGTCACCGGCGCGCCGGCCGGCGGCAACGGCGACTCGAAAACCGTCTACTACCCCGGGCCGTGGGACAAGTGGCGGGACATCCATGTCGAGCGGACCCCGTACGCCCTGATCATCACCGATGCGGCCCGGGCGGCCGTGGCGAGGCGGTACGCCCCGGCCGTCGACAAGGCGGTGACGAGCAACCTGGCCGTGTGGCGGGCCAACGCGCCGCCCGAGCCGGTGTCGGACAAGTTCGTCGTCACGCTCGCCGCCGGCAAGGACGAGATGACCTCGCTCTACCGGATCGGCACCGAGAAGGCCACCGAGGCGGGCTACTCGGTGGGCATGGTCGCGGCCGAGCGCAAGGACGGCAGGAACACGATCGGCGGCACCCGCATCGTGGTGGACACCGGAGATCGTTACTTCACCCGCTCCGGCGGCGACAACGACGCCCACATGGTGTTGCGGCACGAGATCGCGCACTCGCTGATGACGCCCCGCACCGACCCGGCCGCCGTGGACGAGTTCAGCAAGCTCGACGAGTGGGTGGTCGAGGGGTTCGCCGAGTACATCGCCTTCCACGGCCGCCCGCTGGCCGCCAGCGAGCGCACCGCGCCCGCCCTGCAACTGGTCCGCGACGGCGGGAACGGCTGGAACGGCACGCTGCCCAGCAACGCCGACTGGCAGAAGAGCGGCCTGCTGACCTTCCACTACTGGCTCGGGCACACCGCGATGACGCACCTCGCCGAGAAGCACGGTGAGCCGAAGCTGTTCCGCTTCGTCGAGGCCGTCTACGCCGGCGCCCCGACCGACCGCGCCGCCCGGGACGTGCTCGGCGTGTCGCTCGACGAGTTCCAGGCCGGCTGGGCCGACTACGTCCGCGAACTGGCGGGCTGACGGAAACGGGAGACGACCGATGACGTATCAGCACCAGCAGTACCCGCCGCCCGCGTACCCACCGGTGGACCGGCCGGGTCCGGGCGGTGCGCCGCCGGCGGCGCCGAAGCGGCGCGGGCGCGTCGCGTTGCTGGTGGCCGGTGGGCTGGTGGCCGTGCTCGCGGTCGCGGCCGGCACCGCCTACGGCGTGTCCCGGCTGGTCGGCGGCGGTGACGACGGCGGGAGGAAGCTGCGTGCCGCGTGGGTGCTCGACTTCCCGGAGCTGCAGCGCAACGGCCTGAAGACGTACGACGGGCAGGACATGTTCGGCGCCTGGCTGGCCGGTGACGCGGTGGTCCGGGCGCAGCCGGACGGGATCATCGCCTACCGGCTCGGCGACGGCGGCCAGGCGTGGGGCGTGCCCGCGCCGCAGGGGGCCTCGCTGTGCGCGGCCGCGCAGACCCTCGCCGACGGGCGGGGTGTGGTGGCGCTCGGCACGGCCGACTCGTGCGACACGCTCGTCGGGTTCGACGCGGCCGCCGGCACGCAGGCGTGGCGGGTGACGTTCCCTGTGGAACGCCGGACGGGCCGGTCCGAGACCGTCGCGCCCGACCTGTCGGTGGCCGCCGGGCAGGTGGTCGTCCGCAGCGGCGGGAACGTCCTCGGCTACTCGCTGGCCGACGGCAGGCGGCTGTGGCAGACCGACGCCGACCGGCTGCTGCCCGGCCGCGACTGCCGCCTGACCGACGCGCAGGCCGCCGGGGACCAGGCCGTCGTCACCACGCTCTGCGACGGCGACCGGGGCGCGCTGCTCGGCCTGGACCCGGCCACCGGCAAGCCGCGCTGGAAGCAGGACCTGCCCGCCGCGCAGCAGAGCGACGGGGTGCTCAGCGTCGACCCGCTGGTCAGCCGGCCCGGCCTGAACACCGAGACGTTCGTCGCGCGCGACGCCACCGGCAAGGAGCGGGCCGCGTTCGGCAATCCCGTCGACGGTACGCGGTTCAGCGACCTGCCGGTCAACCGTTCCAACACGGTGAGCGGGCCGGCGGTCCGGCCGTACCTGGCCGACGCGGACACGCTCTACCTGCCGACCGAGCCCTCTCCGGTGGGCGACAAGATGCGCCAGGCCAACCAGGTGGTGGCGATCGACCTGGCCACCGGGAAGCGGCGCTGGGTGTCGGCCGGGCACACCGACAGCGAGGTGGAACTCGTCCGCCTCGACGGGCAGGGCGTGCTGGCGTGGGAGGTGGGCGACCGGCGGGATCTCGCCCCACGGCTGGTCCGGATCGACCCCGCCACCGGGACGGTGAGCGTGGTGGCCGAGGCGCCGCTGTCGGCCGGCACCGAGGGCAGCGACGCGAAGGTGCTGGAGCGCGACGGCACAGTGGTGCTGGTGCCGTGGAAGCAGGTCACGGCGGACGCGGCGATCACGGTCCTGCGGTGATGATCTGCATGTCCCGCAGCGCCGAGGGCTCCGCCCGCTCCGTGATCTTCTTGCCGTTCGCATCCACCAGGACCACCGTGTAGCGGTCACCGCTGCGCACCCGGACCACCATCGACCCGTCCGGCTGGAAGAAGACCTGCCGCAGTTGACGTCCCTCCAGCGGCAGCGACACCTCCGCGCCGGTCCGGGTGTCGAGCACGGCGTTGACCAGTAGCTCCCGTGCCGCGTCCCCGTACGTGCCGTTCCGGTCGATCCGCAGGAGCGCGACCCGCCGGCCGTCCGGGGAGAGACTGGACAGGTCGAAGGAGACGTACCGGCTGCCCTTGGTGCCCAGGCCCGGCACCGTCCGGCGCGCCCTGCCGTTCCGGTCGGTGAGGACGATCGTGCCGTCGGAGCCGTCGGCGAACGCCAGCGTCCCGTCCGCCGCGAACACGGCGTGACAGCCGTCGAGGCCGGTCACCCTGGTGAACTTCCCGGAGGAGACGTCGAGCACGCCGGTGGCCGGGTCGTCGCCGCCAGCGTTCAGACGCACGACGAGCTGTTGCGAGTTCGGCAGCCAGACGGGTGACCAGCAGACGTCGTCGACGCCGTCCCGGAGCTTGCGCCGCCCCGAGCCGTCGATGGCCGACACCCACACCGCACCGGTCGTCTCGACCCAGGCGACCCTCTGTCCGTCGGGTGACACCGAGACGTTTACCTGCGCCGGCCCGTACGGGAGACCGAGCAGGCGGACCGGGTCGTCGCCCGGACGCCAGGACTGAAGCCGGACGGTGCTCGTCGGGGACGGGGCGTTCGCCAGGTCGGACGGGCCGTAGACGAGCCGCCCGAAGGTCGCGTCACCGTTCGGCCCCCCGCCTGTGGTTTCGCTGGGACTGGTCGACGGCGTGCTCGACGGCTCGGCGGACGGGGTCGGGGTGGGCTCGACCGGCGGGGCGGTGACTGTGACCGACGGCCCGGCCGGCACGGGCGTCTGGCTGTTCGGCCGGATCGCCAGTGCCGTTCCGGTCGCGGCGGCCAGCACCACCAGCACGGCGGCAGAAGTGGCGGCCGCCCGCTGGAGGCCGAGCCGCCGCGAGGTACGCAGTGCCCGGTCCCGCAGGTCGACCGGGGTGACCTCCTCGGCCAGATCGGCCAGGTCGAAACGCAGTCGGTCCTGGTTCATCGGGCGGTTCCTTCCGTGACGTACAGCTCGGCGAGCTCCGGTGCCACGCTGCGCAGCTTCGCCAGCGCCTTCGAGGTCTGGCTCTTGACGGTGCCGACTGTCACACCGAGCAGGTCGGCGGCCTCGGTCTCGGTGCGGTCCTCGAAGAACCGCAGAACCAGCACGGCCCGCTGTTTGGGAGAGAGCCGGGCCAGCGCGGCCCGGAGGGTCAGCCGGAGCGTGGTCTGCTGGGCGTGGTCGGGGGCCGAGTCGCCTCCGCGCGGCTCGGGCACGTCGCCCGGCATCGACTCGGCCACCCGGCGGCGCCGCCACCAGGAGACCTGCAGGTGGTACATGACCTTCCGGGTGTACGCCTCCGCGTTGCCGGTCTCGTGCAACCGATTCCAGGCACGGTGCGTACGAGCCAGCGCGGACTGGACGAGGTCCTCGGCCAGATGCTGGTCGCCGGTCAGCAGGTAGGCGGAGCGCAGCAGCGCGGGCGTACGAGTTCGGACGAACAGGTCGAACTCAGTCAGGAGAAGATCCACACGAGCCG
>NZ_LYXF01000030.1:0-43441 GCF_001709195.1 Micromonospora sp. II
GCCTGCACCGCCAGGTGCAACGCCACAAGCGACGACGAACACGCCGTGTCCACAGTCACCGCCGGCCCCTCGAACCCGAACGAGTACGCCACCCGGCCCGAGGCGATGCTGCCCGCGTTGCCGAGACCGAGGTAGTCCTCCACGCCCGCCGGCGGGGTCTCCGGCGGGTGGGCGTACCCGCTGTGGGTCATGCCGGCGAAGACCCCGACCCGGGCGCCCTTCAGGCTTGTGGGGTCGATCCCCGCCGTCTCGACGGCCTCCCACGAGGTCTGCAGCAGCAGCCGCTGCTGCGGGTCCATGGCGAGGGCCTCGCGCGGCGAGACCCCGAACAGCCGAGGGTCGAACTCGGCGGCGTCGGCCACGAATCCGCCCTCCCGGACCGAGGAGGTGCCCGGCCGGGACCGCTCCGGGTCGTAGAGCGCGTCGAGATCCCAGCCGCGGTCGGTGGGGAAGGAGGCGATCGCGTCACCGCCGGACGCGACGAGATCCCACAGTTCCTCGGCGGTGCGCACCCCGCCGGGGAACCGGCAGCCGATGCCGACGATCGCGATGGGCTGCTGCGCGTCGGCCTCGACGTCCCGGAGCCGTTGCCGGGTCCGCCGCAGGTCGGCGGTGACTCTCTTCAGGTACTCCCGGAGCTTCTCTTCGGTGTCCATCAACCCAGCCCATCGCGATTCACGGCGGAGACTCGACGTAAGCGACGGTACGAATGCGCAGAAGTCTCAGGCGACACCTGTATCTGTCGTTCGGCTCGCTCGGCCGAGAGCCACGCAGATCCCCATCTGCCGGGAGAAGTTATTGGTTGCGCGCGAGCGCGGACAACCCCTAACCAGGCAACCGACCAGCTAGGGGTGTCCGGTCCCGACCCGTCGCACTAGCGTCGCCTCGACCGGGTCCGCGCCGATCCGGTCGGCAACCGCAGCCGCCGGAAGGACCACCAGAGGATGACGACGCCAGATACCGACAACGGCTTGTGGGTGCGACGCTTCCACCCCGCTCCGGGCGGCGCGAGGCGGTTGGTGTGCCTGCCCCACGCCGGCGGGTCGGCAAGCTTCTACTTCCCGGTGTCCCGCGCCCTCTCCCCCGCCGTGGAGGTGCTGTCGATCCAGTACCCGGGACGGCAGGACCGGCGCCACGAGAAGTGCATCGGCGACATCCACGACCTCGCGCGCGAGGTGTTCACAGTGCTGCGGCCCTGGCGGGACGAGCCGCTGGCCATCTTCGGGCACAGCATGGGGGCCAGCCTCGGCTTCGAACTCGCCCGGCTCATCGAGCAGGACGGCGGCAGCGTCGCGCACCTGTTCGCCTCCGGGCGCCGGGCGCCGTCGAAGTCACGGCACGAGACGGTGCACCTGCTCGACGACGAGGGGCTGCTGGCCGACGTCCGGAAGCTGAGCGGCACCAACTCCGCCGTCCTCGGGGATCCGGAGATGCTGCGCGCCGCGTTGCCGGCGATCCGCAACGACTACCGGGCCGCCGAGCGGTACACCTACCGGCCGGGGCCGCCGCTGAGCTGCCCGATCACCGTCCTCACCGGTGCCGACGACCCGAAGACGACTGTCGAGGAGGCCCGGGCGTGGTCGGACCACACCACCGCGGCGTTCGACCTGAAGGTCTACCCGGGCGGGCACTTCTTCCTCGCCGAGCACCAGCCGGCGATCCTGCGGGCCATCTCGACGGCACTGAGCGCGGCGCCGGCGGTCTGATCCCACCGGACGAGGGGCCCGTCCGCCGGTCGTCACGACCGGTCGGCGGGCCCCTCGTCCGTGCGCGGTGTCACCGCTTGTGGCCGACCGCGATCACGTAGTCCATCTGCGCCAGCTCACGCTTCATGAGGTCCTGGTTCTTCCAGTGGGCCGCCATGCTCTTGCGGACGGCCGGCTTGACGACGGCCCGGAACGCGGGGTCGTTGGTCCGCTCGGCCATGTACGCCCGCCAGCCCTCCCAGGTCTGCTCCTTGATCGAGCGGACCTCCGGGTTGGCGAAGCCGGCCTCGACCAACTGCTGCCGGTACGTGTCCCGGTCGTGCCAGTTCTCCTTCGGGATGCTGAACTTGACGAAACTCAGCGGGCCGGACTGGATGGCGGCGCGGACGACGTCGCCGCTGACCGGGATGATGTCGGCCGTGGCGAGCACGCCGCCCGGGCGCAGCACCCGCAGCGCCTCGGCGAAGAACGCGCTGCGCGGGTAGAAGTGGAAGGCGGACTCCAGGGCGACGACCCGGTCGAAGGTGTTGTCCTCGAAGGGCAGTTCGGTGGCGCTGCCGAGCCGGAAGTCGGTCCGGTCCGCGAGCCCCTCCTCCTGCGCCCGGCGCTGTGCCGCCTCGACGTGGTGCGGGGTGATGTTCAGGCCGTACACCTTGGCGACCTGGCGCTCCCGCAGCCACTTGAAGTCCTGGTCCCCGTAGCCGAAGCCGACGTCGAGCACGGTGTCGTCCGGCTTGAGCCCGGCGGCGTCGGCCAGCTTGTCGGCCAGCGCGTCGGCGGCCGTGTCGATGTCGGTGACCCCGTCGGACCAGTAGCCCACGTTCATGTAGTGGGTACGGCGGGCCGCGAACTCCACGTCGGGTGACTGGATCTCGTAGAAGCGCCGGACCCGGGTGATGGGGTCGGCGGTGAAGACCGTGCGGATCGCCCGGCCGGCGATCTTCAGGTTCTCGAACATGTCGGTTCCTTCCGGTGGGTGGATGCCGATCAGCCGCGCCGGATCTGCCGGCGCAGATCCTCGACGAGCGCGGGCACAACGGCCGGGTCGGCGGCGGTGCCGAAGACGTAGAAGTCGGGCCGGACGAGCACCGCCACCGCGTCGTACCGCTTGAGGTGGGGCAGGTACACGTCGTCGAGGTCGAAGGCCGTCGGCGCGGCGCCGGATCCGGGTACGGGCGCGCCGGCGGGAACGATCCGGACGACCCGCGTGCCGAGCGTGTCCAGGAAGGCCCGGGCGTCGGCGTCGAGCAGGTCGTCGGGGTCCTCGGCGCAGAGCAGGACGAAGCCGGTGCCGACGACCTCGTCGAAGAGCCCGGCGCGGCCGTCGACCTCGACGCGGCCCTGCGGCATCGGGGCGCCGGCGGCCTCGCAGCCGCTGTGCAGGATCCCGCCGGACAGGGGCTCCAGCAGGGACCGGGTGCGCGGGCGGGCGGTACGCCGGCGCAGCTCGGCGAGCATCGCGGCGTCGCGGCCGGCCGCGGCGGCGCGGTCGGTCTCGCAGATCACCGTGCCCGAGTCCATGGACATCCGGATGGCGTGCTGCACGTGCGCGCAGCGCTCCTCCTGGTAGGTGTCCAGCAGGGCCTCGTTGGCGAGGCCGCGGTGCACCAGGTCGAGCTTCCAGGCGAGGTTGAGGGCGTCGCGGAAGCCCGAACTCATCCCCTGCCCCATGAACGGCGGCATCACGTGCGCCGCGTCGCCGGCGAGCAGGATCCGCCCGGAACGCCAGCGCCCGGCCGAGCATGCCTGGGTGGTGTAGACGCCGTACCGCTCCAGGGTGGCGTTGTCGGGGGTGATGTCGAAGAGGCCGAGCAGCCGCCACACGTTGGCGGCGCTCTCGAACTCCTCGCGGCTCTCCCCCGGCACCCGCATGAACTCCCACCGCCGGTGCCCCGGGCCGGCCGACACGGCCGTGCGGGGCCGCGCCGGGTCGCAGACCTGCAGGTTGTTCGGCTTGAACTCGCGGGCCTCGTGCGGGACCACGTCGCAGACCAGCCAGTCGTACGTGAAGCCGAGGTCGGTGACGCCGCTGCCCAGGTGCTCCCGCACGAAGCTGTTGGCCCCGTCGCAGCCGATGACCCAGCGGGCCGCGCGGACCTCCTCGCCGTCCGGGCCGGCGATGGTCACCTCGACCCGGTCGTCGTGCTCGACCAGGCCCGTCACCTGGTACGGGCGCAGCACCGTGACACCTGGCAGCTCCGCGCCCCGCTCGGCGAGCAGCGCCTCCAGTCCCGGCTGGTAGAACGAGACCGAGTCGGGCCAGCCCATCGGGCCGTTGCCGGTGACCTTGACGTGCAGCAGGGTCCGGCCGAAGCCGTTCTTGAAGGTGTACTCGCCGGACGACTCCACCACCGGCCCGAGGCGGTCGGCGACGCCGGCGGCGGCCAGGACACGGCTCGCCTCCCCGTCGTACGACACCGCGCGGGGGAAGTTGTAGGGAGTGGCCCACCGCTCGACCGCCGTGACGGTGAGCCCTCGCTGCGCCAGCAGGATCGTGAGCATCTCACCGACGGGGCCGTAGCCCACGATCAGGACGTCGGTCGTCAGCATCGGTATCGGTTCCTCAGGGGTCGGTCGGACACGGGGTCGGCTTGCGGCGGGCGGGGCGGCCGGACGGCCATCAGATGCCGAGTTCGGAGTCGATGAGGTCGAACAGGTCGTCGTCGCTGGCCAGTTCGAGATCGAGGTCGGGATCGCCGCCCGTGCCGGCGCGCATCGTCCGCCACTTGGCGATCAGCACCTCCAGGCGCGACCCGATCTGGTCGTGCAGCTCCGGTTCCACAGTGGCCTCGGTCAGCGAGCGCTCCAGGTTCTCCAGGTCCGCGAGGATCGGCGGGGCCGCCGGTCCGGTGTCCGGCGCCAGCTCGGACACCAGGTACGTGGCCAGCTCGTTCGGATCCGGGTAGTCGAAGATCAGCGTGGCCGGCAGGCGCAGGCCGGTGGCCGTGGTCAGCCGGTTGCGCAGCTCGACGGCGGTCAGCGAGTCGAAGCCGATCTGGCTGAACGCCCGGCCCGGGGCCACCGCCACCCGGCTGCCGTGCCCGAGCACGCTCGCCGCCTGCTCGCGTACCAGGTCGACCACGAGGGTGTGGCGCTCGGGCCCGTCCAGCGCCGCCAGCTCGTCGGCGAGCGTGCGCCCGCCGCCGGCCGGGGTGGCCGCCCGCGCCGTCGGCCGCTCCCGGCGCAGCAGCCCGCGCAGCAGCGCCGGGGGCCGCTCGGCCCGCTCGCCGAGCGCGGCGACGTCGATCCTCGTCGGCACCAGCACCGGCTCGGCCAGCCGCAGGCCCGCGTCGAACAGGGCCATCCCCAGCTCGGACGGGATGGCGAGCTGCCCGTCACGGGCGGTGATCCGGGGATCGGTCCGGTCCAGCTTGGCGGTCATCTCGCTGGCCTGCTCCCACAGCCCCCAGGCGAACGACCGGCCCGGCAGCCCCTGCGCACGGCGGGCCAGCGCGAGCGCGTCGAGGAACGCGTTGGCCGCCGCGTAGTTGGCCTGACCGGGGACGCCGAAGACTCCGGCGCCGGAGGAGAAGAGCACGAACCCGGCGAGGTCGAGGTGGCGGGTGAGCTCGTGCAGGTGCCACGCGGCGTCGAGCTTCGGCGCGAAGACCGTGTCGACGCGCTGCGGGGTGAGGGCGGTGACCACCCCGTCGTCGAGCACCCCGGCGAGGTGCACGACGGCGGTCAACGGGTGCCGCTCCGGTACCGCCGCCAGCACCCCGGCGAGGTTGTCGCGGTCGGACACGTCGGCCGCCACCACCGTGGCCTCGGCCCCCAGGGCCCGCAGTTCGTCGAGCGCCTCGGTCGCGCCGGGGGCCCGCTCGCCGCGGCGGCTGACCAGCAGCAGCCGCCGTACGCCGTGCGTCTCGACCAGCCGCCGGGCGACCAGCCGGCCCAGTGTCCCGGTGCCGCCGGTCAGCAGCACCGTGCCGTCGGGGTTCCACGCCCGGGGCATGGTGAGCACCACCTTGCCGACGTGCCGGGCCTGGCTGACGTGCCGGAACGCCTCCGGCGCCTGGCGGACGTCCCACACCTGGGTGGGCAGCGGGGTGAGCGTCCCCCGTTCGAAGAGCCCCAGCAGAACGACCAGCATGCGCTGCACCTCGTCGGGCTCCTGCAGGGTCAGGTCGAAGGCGGTGTAGGCCACCCCCGGATGGTCGACGGCGACGCGGGCGGCGTCGCGGATGTCGGTCTTGCCCATCTCGACGAACCGCCCGCCGCGCGGCAGCAGCCGCAGCGAGGCGTCGACGAACTCGCGGGCCAGCGAGTCCAGCACGACGTCCACGCCCCGGCCGCCGGTGGCGTCGGTGAAGCGGGTTTCGAAGTCGAGGGTCCGGGACGAGGCCAGGCGCTCCTCGTCGAGACCGAGCGCGCGCAGGGCGTCCCACTTGGCGGGGCTGGCGGTGGCGTACACCTCGGCCCCGAGGTGGCGGGCGAGCTGCACGGCGGCCATGCCGACGCCGCCAGCCGCCGCGTGCACCAGCACCGACTCGCCCCGGGTGAGCCCGGCCAGGTTGACCAGCCCGTGGTACGCGGTCAGGAAGACCACCGGCACGGACGCGGCCTCGACGTACGACCAGCCGGCCGGCATCGGGGCCAGCAGGCGGCGGTCGGTGACCGCGACGGGTCCGAAGCAGCCCACGAAGACACCGAAGACGCGGTCGCCGGGGCGCAGGTCGGTCACCTCGGCGCCGACCTCGACGACCTCGCCGGCGCCCTCGCCGCCGAGCGGGCCCGCGTCGCCCGGGTAGAGACCGAGCGCGTTGAGCACGTCGCGGAAGTTGAGGCCGGCGGCGCGGACGCGGACCCGGACCTCGCGGGGGCCGAGCGCGGCGTCGGCGGCGTCGGTGGCGACCAGGGTGAGGTTCTCCAGGCTGCCGCGCACCGGCGCGTCCAGCCGCCACGCGGCGGCGGGCGGTGCGGGCAGCTCGCCGGCCGACCCGGCCCGCGCCAGCCGCGGCACGTACGCCGCGCCGACCCGGATCGCGGCCTGCGGCTCGTCCGCCGCCAGGAGGGCGGCCACCTCGTCCGGGCCGATCCCGTCGCCGTCGACGTCGACGACGACGATCTGGCCCGGGTTCTCCGACTGGGCGGAGCGCACCAGGCCCCACGCCGCCGCGGCGGCCGGGTCGGTCACCTCGCCGGCGTGGTGCACGGCCACCGCGCCCCGGGTCACCAGCAGCAGCCGCGACGCCGCCCAGCGGGGCTCGGTGAGCCAGCGCCGGACCAGGTCGAGGGCCTGCACGGCGGCATGGCGCGCCGCGCGGGGGGTGGGCTGCGCGGGGTGCGCGCCGAGCGGCACGAGCACCGCCCCGGGCAGGGCCAGTCCGGCGTCCACCGCGTCGGCGAGCCCGTCCAGCCCGTGGTGCAGCGGGAACCCGTCCAGGCCGGGGGCGACGGCCACGGCGTCGACCGGGGTGGCCGTCTCGACGGGCGGCAGCGGCGTCCAGTCGACGCGGAACAGGGCGTCGCGGGTGGCCCGGTCGTCGGTGACGGCCAGCTCGGTGGTGGAGATCGGGCGCATCGTCAGGGCGGCCACCTCGGCCACCGGGGCGCCGGTCGGATCGGCGACGGTCAGCGCGATGGCGTGCGGCCCGACCCGGGTCAGCCGTACCCGCAGGGCGGTGGCCCCGGTGGCGTGCAGGCTGACGCCGTTCCAGGCGAACGGCAGCAGGAGCTGGCCGGCCCCGGCCCCGGCGAGACCGCCGAAGTGCGCGGCGTGCAGGGCGGCGTCGAACAGGGCGGGGTGCAGGCCGTACCGGTCGGCGTCGACCCGCTGGGCCGCCGGCAGCTCCACCTCGGCGTAGACCTCGTCGCCGCCGGTCCACACCGCGCGCAGGCCCTGGAACGCCGGCCCGTACGCGTACCCGTCGGCTTCCAGGCCGGCGTAGAAGCCGGTCAGGTCGACGGGCCGGGTGTCGGGCGGCGGCCAGGCGGTGAGCTGCGGCGACACCGCGGGCTGGTCGGCGCGGAGGGTGGCGCTGGCGTGCCGGGTCCACGGCTGTCCCGCCGGCGCGTCGGCGGGCCGGGAGTGCACGGTCACCGGCCGGCGTCCGTCGCCGGCGCCCGCGCCGACCGCCACCTGCACCTGCGTCGCGCCGTCGGCGGGCAGGGTCAGCGGGGCCTCGATGACCAGCTCGTCGAGGAACGGGTGGCCGACCTCGTCGCCGGCGCGCAGGCAGAACTCCACCAGGCCGGTGCCGGGCACCAGCACGCTGCCGGTGACCCGGTGATCGGCCAGCCACGGCTGCGCGTCGGCCGACAGCCGCCCGGTGAACAGGTGGCCCCTCGTCTCGGCCAGCACGACCGACGCGCCGAGCAGCGGATGACCGGCGGCGTCCAGACCGGCGGCGCCGACGTCGCCGGGGCCGGAGACCGGCCGGGGCCAGTAGCGGCGGTGGGCGAACGCGTACGTGGGCAGGTCGACGCGCCGGCCGCCGGCCAGCGCGGGCCGCCAGTCCACCGCGGCCCCGGACACGTGGAGCTGCGCCAGGGAGAGCAGGAACCGCTCCCGGCCGCCCTGGTCGCGTTGTACCGAGCCGACCACCACGGCATCGCCGTCGTGGTCGGCGAGGGTCTCCTCCACGCCGACGGTGAGCACCGGGTGGGGGCTGCACTCGATGTACGCGTCGTGGCCCTCGGCGGCCAGCGCGCGGATCGCCCGTTCCAGCTCGACGGGCCGGCGCAGGTTGCGGTACCAGTAGTCGGGCCCCATCTCCTCGCCGTCGAGCCAGCGCAGGTCGGTGGTGGAGAACAGCGGCACGGCGGCCGGGCCGGGGGCGATGCCGGCCAGCACCTCGGCCAGCTCGTCGCGGATGCGTTCCACCTGGGCGGAGTGGGAGGCGTAGTCGACGGCGATGCGCCGCACCCGGGCCTGCTCGCCGGCCAGCTCGGCGAGCAGTTCCTCGACCGCCTCCGGCTCGCCGGAGACCACGACGGCGGCCGGCCCGTTCACGGCGGCGACCGAGATCCGCTCACCGAAGCGGGCGATCCGATATCGGACCGTGTCGGCCGGCAGCGCGACGGAGGCCATCGCCCCGTGCCCGGCCAGGGCCCGTAGCGCGCGGCTGCGCAGCGCCACCACCCGGGCCGCGTCGGGCAGGGAGAGCACCCCGGCGACGCAGGCGGCGGCGATCTCGCCCTGGGAGTGGCCGACCACGGCGGCCGGCTGCACGCCGTACGAGCGCCACAGCTCGGCCAGCGACACCATCATCGCGAACAGGGCGGGCTGCACGACGTCGACCTCGTCGAGGCCGGGCGCGCCCGGCGCCTGGCGCAGCACGTCCAGCAGCGACCAGTCCAGGTACGGCCGCAGCGCCGCGTCGCAGGCCGCCATGCGTTCGGCGAACACGGGGGCCTGGTCGAGCAGGTCCAACCCCATGCCGAGCCACTGGGAGCCCTGCCCGGGGAAGACGAAGACGCACCGGCCGGTGGGCCGCGCCTCGCCGCGCGTGACCGCCGGGTCGGGCCGGCCCTCGACCAGCGCGTCGAGGGCGTCGGCGACCCGCTGCGCGGACGCGGCTACCAGCACCGCTCGGGAGTCGAAGGCGCCCCGGCTGGTGGCCAGCGACCACGCCACGTCGAGGGGCCGCTGGTCGGGCCGGGCGGCGAGGTGCTCCCGCAGCCGCCGCGCCTGGCCGGCGAGCGCCTGCGGGGTACGCGCCGACAGCAGCCACGGCAGCGCGCGCTCCTGCGGCGGCTCGGATTCGGCGGCCTCCGGCGGCGCCTCGGCGACCGACTCGACGATCACGTGGGCGTTGGTGCCGCTGATGCCGAACGACGAGACGCCGGCGCGCACCGGCCGGTCCGCCGCCGGCCACGGGCGGGCCTCGGTGAGCAGCTGCACCGCTCCCGAGTCCCAGTCGATCCGCGAGCTGCGGCGCTCGGCGTGCAGGGTGCGGGGCAGCCGCCCGTGCCGCATGGCGAGGACCATCTTGAGCACGCCGGCGACGCCGGCCGCGGCCTGGGTGTGCCCGAGGTTGGACTTGACCGAGCCGAGCAGCACCGGCGCGGCGCCGGCCGGGCGCTGCCCGTACGTGGCGAGAATCGCCTCCGCCTCGATGGGGTCGCCGAGTGACGTGCCGGTGCCGTGCGCCTCCACCACGTCCACGTCGGCGGCACTCAGCCCGGCGGCGGCGAGCGCGGCCTTGATGACCCGTTCCTGCGACGGTCCGTTCGGGGCGGTCAGCCCGTTCGACGCGCCGTCGGAGTTGACCGCCGAGCCGCGCACGACGGCCAGCACGGGGTGGCCCCGGCGGCGGGCCTCGGAGAGCCGCTCCACCACCAGCATCCCGACGCCCTCGGACATGCCGAAGCCGTCGGCGTCCTCGGCGAACGCCTTGCACCGCCCGTCGGCGGCGAGACCGCGCTGGCGGCTGAAGCCGGTCAGCCCGGCCGGGGTGGACATCACCGACACCCCACCGGCCAGCGCCAGGTCGCAGTCGCCCTGGCGCAGCGCCTGGACGGCCAGGTGCAGCGCCACCAGCGACGCCGAGCAGGCGGTGTCGACGGTGACAGCCGGCCCCTCCAGCCCGAGCGCGTACGCGACCCGGCCGGAGAGGACGCTGCCGGCGGTGCCGGTCAGCAGGTGCCCCTCGTCGGCGGTGACCTCGCCGTCGTCGGAGACGACACCGGGGGCGACCCGGTCGGCGTAGTCCTGCCCGTGGGTGCCGGCGAAGACGCCGGTGCGGCTGCCCCGCAGGGTGGCCGGGTCGATGCCACCGCGTTCCAGCGCCTCCCAGGAGGTCTCCAGCAGCAGCCGGTGCTGCGGATCCATGGCGAGGGCCTCGCGGGGGCTGATGCCGAAGAACTCGGCGTCGAAGTCGGCGATGCCGGTGAGGAACCCGCCGGAGCGCACGTACGTCCGGCCGGGCGTGCCGGGCACCGGGTCGTGGAGGTCGGCCAGCGGCCAGCCCCGGTCGTCGGGCAGGTCGCCGATGACGTCGTCGCCCGCGTCGAGCAGCCGCCACAGCTCCTCCGGGGAACCGATCCCGCCGGGGAAACGGCAGGCCATCGCGACGATGGCGACCGGCTCGTCCAGGGCGACGGTGCTCGCGTCGGCGACCTCGGTGGCGGCGGTGCCGAGCAGCCGGGCGTGCAGGTGCGCGGCGAGCAACTCGGGTGTGGGGTGGTTGAACACGGCGTGCGGGGCGAGCCGGACCCCGGTGACGGCGGTGAGCCGGTTGCTCAGCTCGACGGCCATCAGCGAGTCGAAGCCGAGGTCCTTGAACGGGCGGCGCGGCTCGACCTGCTCGGGGCCGGTGTGCCCGACCACTGTGGCGCACCGGGCGCGTACGAGGTCCAGCAGCAGTTCGGCGCGCTCGGGCTCGGCGAGTTCGGCCAGCCGGTCGGCGAAGCCCTTCGCGGCGGCGGGCGCGGAGGCGGCGTTGACCGCCCGGCGGGGCGGCGGGGGCAGCAGCGCCCGCAGCAGGGCGGGCACCTCGCCGGAGGTCCGTACGGCGGCCAGGTCGAGCCCGATCGGCACGAGCGCCGGCCGGTTCACGTGCAGGGCGGCGTCGAACAGCGCCAGCCCGGCGGCCGTGTCGAGGGGGCGGGTGCCGCCGCGGGCGAGCCGGGCCAGGTCGGCGGGGCTGAGCCGGCCGGCCATCCCGTCCTCGGCGGCCCACAGCCCCCAGGCCAGGGCGCTCGCCGGCCGGCCCTGGGCACGGCGGTGCGCGGCGAGCGCGTCGAGGAACGCGTTGCCGGCCGCGTAGTTGCCCTGGCCGGGGCTGCCGAAGGTGGCGGCGGCCGAGGAGAAGAGCACGAACGCGGCCAGGTCGAGGCCGGCGGTGAGCTCGTGCAGGTGCCAGGCGCCGTGCACCTTGGCGCGCAGGGTCCGGGCCCAGCGGGTCGGGTCGAGGTCGGTGAGCAGGGCGTCGTCGGTGGCCCCGGCGGCGTGCACGACGGCGACGAGCCGGTCGGCCAGCGGGGCGATGACCTCGGCGAGCGCCGCTCGGTCGGCGACGTCGGCCGCGACCACCCGCACTGTGACACCGGCGTCGGTCAGCGCGGTCGTCCAGTCGCCGGCCCGGCCGCTGCGGCTGACCAGCACCAGTTCGGTGACGCCGTGCGCGGTGGCGAGGTGGGTGGCGACGTGCCGGCCGATCCCGCCGGTGCCGCCGGTGAGGAGCACGGTGCCGCCGGCCAGGGCCGCGAGCGGCGCGCCGGCCGGGGGCCGCTCGACGGGGCGGAGGCGGGGCAGCAGTGCGCGGCCGTCGCGGACGGCCACCTCGGGTTCGTCGTCGGCGGCGGCCAGCGCCGAACGGATGGCGGCGTCGTCGGTGGTGTCGAGGCTGAGCAGGAGGAAACGGTCGGGCTGTTCGGCCTGGGCGACGCGGAGCAGCCCGGCCACGGGGGCGTGCACCGGGTCGCCGTCGCGCACGGCGAGGGCCAGGCGGGTGGTCTCCGCGCGGGGGTCGGCCAGCCAGGTCTGGAGCACGTCGAGCACGGCGAGGCCGACGGCGTGCGCCCGGTCGGGCACCGGCCGGCCCGGCTCGCCGTCGCCGACCCGCAGCACCAGCAGCGGCGGCAGCGGCCCGTCCGGCGGCGTGCCGTCGGCGAGCGTCCAGGAGGGCGCCGGGGTCGCCGGGAACGCGGCGGGCAGCCAGTCGACGGCGTACAGCCCGGCGGGGGTGGTCGCCGGCGCCGGCGGGTCGGCGGGCGGCAGGTCCACCGGCCGCAGCACCACCCGGTCGGCGTCGAGCACGGGCCCGCCCGCGTCGTCGACGGCGCTCAGCGTCACCGCGTCCGCCCCGGCGGGGGCCAGGCAGACGCGCAGCGCGTGCGCCCCGACGGCGTGGCGGCGCACGCCCGCCCACTCGGTGGGCAGCAGCCGGGCGGTGGGCCCGGCGTCGGCGACCGACGCGAAGCCGGCGAGCGGGAGCAGGCGCAGGGCCGCGTCCAGCACCAGCGGGTGCACGCCGTACCGCTCGGCGTCCGGGTCCCGGGCGTCGTCGGGCAGGCGTACGTCGACGTAGAGCCGGTCGGCGGCGACCCACGCGGCACGGGCCAGCTCCCCGGCCGGCGCGCGGTGCGGCGGGGCGCTCAGGTCCACCGGCCGTGCCCCGGCAGGTGGCCAGGCGGGGGCGAGGGCGCCCCGGCCGCTCTCCGGGTCGACGGGTGCGAGCACGGCCTCGGCGACCTCCCGCCAGGGCAGCCCCTCGCCGGCCCGGACGTGACAGTGCGCCACCCGGCGTCCGTGCTCGTCCGGCGCGCCCACGTCGATCTGCACCTCGAGGGTTGCCTCGGCGGGCAGCGGAACCGGCTCGGGCACGCGCAGCCGCCGCACGCTCGGGGCGCCGAGCTGGTCGCCGAGGTGGGTGAGCATGTCCAGCAGGGCGGTGGCGGGCAGCAGCGGCGCCGTGCCGTCGCCGGGCGCGGCCAGCCACGGCGAGGTGGCCGTGGCGATCTGCCCGGTGCAGACCACCTGCCCGGTGCCGGCGACCGCCAGCAGGCCACCGAGCAGCGGATGCCCTGCGTCGGCCAGTCCGGCGCCGACGGGACCGCCGGCGCCGGTGGGAGCGGGCAGCCAGTAGTGCCGGCGCTGGAAGGCGTACGTGGGCAGGTCGACGCGGCGGTGCGGGCCGGGGCCGGCGAGGGCGGCACGGTCCACCGCGACGCCCCGCACGTGCAGCCGCGCCACGGCGGCGAGCAGCGCCTCGGCCTCGCCCGCGGTGCCCCGTACGGCGGGGACGAAGGCCAGCTCGTCGGCCTCGGCGACGAGGCAGTCCTGGGCCATCGCGGTGAGCACACCGGCCGGGCCGATCTCCAGGAAGGTGGTGACGCCCTGCCCGTGCAGGGCCCGTACGCCGTCGTGGAAGCGGACGGTGCCCCGCACGTGCGCCACCCAGTGCTCGGGCGAGCAGAGCCGGGCCGGGTCGACGGGGTGGCCGGTCAGGTTGGACACCACCGGCAGGTGCGGGGTGCGGTACGTGAGGCCGGCCGCGACCGCGCGGAACTCGTCGAGCATCGGGTCCATGCGCGGCGAGTGGAACGCGTGCGACACCCGCAGCCGGCTGGTGCGGCGCCCGGCCGCGCGCAGGGTGTCCGCGACGGCCAGCACCGCGTCGGTGTCGCCGGACAGGACGACGCTGGTGGGACCGTTGACGGCGGCGAGGCCCACCCGGTCGGTCAGGTGCGCGGCGACCTCGGCCTCGTCGGCCTCGACGGCGACCATCGCGCCCCCGGCGGGCAGCTGCTGCATCAGCCGGGCGCGGGCGGCGACCAGCGCCGCCGCGTCGGCGAGGGAGAACACCCCGGCCACGTGCGCGGCGGCAAGCTCGCCGACGGAGTGGCCGAGCACCGCGTCGGGGCGGACCCCCCAGTGCTCCAGGAGGCGGTAGAGCGCCACCTCGAAGGCGAACAGGCCAGGCTGGGTGTACAGGGTCTCGTCGAGCAGTTCGGCCGGTGCGGTGCCCTCGGCCGCGAGGACGACGTCCGCGACGGGGAGCGGGGCGTGGCCGGCGAGGCAGCGGTCGAGTTCGGCGCAGGCCGCGTCGAAGGCGGCCGCGAAGACGGGGTACGCCGCGTGCAGCTCGTGGCCCATGCCGGCGCGCTGGCCGCCCTGCCCACCGAAGAGCAGGCCGAGTCGGCCGTCGACGACCCGGCCGGTCAGCACGCCCGGCAGGTCCGGGTCCGGTCCGCCGCGGGCCAGCGCGCCGAGCCCGGTCCGGGCGGACTCCGCGTCGCCCACCAGCACCACGGCCCGGTGTTCGAGAGCGGCGCGGGTGGTGGCGAGGGCGTGCCCGGTGTCGGCCGGGTCGGCGTGCGCCCCCGGCCCGTCGAGCCAGGCCAGCAGGCGGGCCGCCTGGTCACGCAGCGCCTCGCCGGAGGCAGCCGCGAGCAGCCACGGTACGGGCGGCCGAGCGGTGGCGGGCGGCGACTGCCGGGCGGCGTCCCCGGCGGCGGTCGGCGGATCGGCGGGGGCCTCGACGATGACGTGGGCGTTGGTGCCGCTGATGCCGAACGACGAGACGCCGGCCCGGCGGGGCCGGCGTACGTCGGGCCACGGGCGGGCCTCGGTGAGCACCTCGACCGCGCCGGCGGACCAGTCCACCTCGGACGTCGGGGCGTCCACGTGCAGGGTGCGCGGCAGTGTCCCGTGCCGCATCGCGAGCACCATCTTGATCACCCCGGCGGCCCCGGCGGCGGCCTGGGTGTGGCCGAGGTTGGACTTCAGCGAGCCCAGCCGCAGCGGTTCGGCGTCACCGCGGCCCACCCCGTACGTGGCGAGCAGCGCCTGCGCCTCGATCGGGTCGCCGAGGGACGTGCCGGTGCCGTGCGCCTCGACGGCGTCCACGTCGGCGGTGGAGAGCCCGGCCGCGTCCAGCGCCCGGCGGATGACCCGCTCCTGGGCGGGCCCGTTGGGGGCGGTCAGCCCGTTGGACGCGCCGTCGGAGTTGACGGCGGAGCCGCGCAGCACGGCGAGGACGGGGTGCCCGTGCCGGCGGGCGTCGGAGAGCCGTTCCAGCAGCAGCACGGCGACGCCCTCGGACCAGCCGGTTCCGTCGGCGCCGTCGGCGAACGCCTTGCACCGGCCGTCCGGGGCGAGCCCGCGCTGCCGGCTGAACTCCACGAACGCCTGCGGGGTGCCCATCACCGCCACGCCGCCGGCCACGGCGAGCGAGCAGTCCCCGGCGCGCAGGGCCTGGGCGGCAAGGTGCAGCGCCACCAGCGACGACGAGCACGCCGTGTCGACGGTGACAGCCGGCCCCTCCAGCCCCAGCGCGTACGCGACCCGGCCGGAGACGACGCTGCCGGCGGTGCCGACGCCGAGGTAGCCCTCGGTGCCGGGCGGCGCCTGGCGCAGGTTCGCGGCGTAGTCGTGGTGCATGACGCCGGTGAAGACGCCCGTGGCGCTGCCGCGCAGCGAGGTGGGGTCGATGCCGGCCCGCTCGAACAGTTCCCAGGACGTCTCCAGCAGCAGCCGCTGCTGCGGGTCCATGGCGAGCGCCTCGCGCGGGCTGATCGCGAACAGGGTGGCGTCGAAGTCCGCGGCGCCGGTGAGGAAGCCGCCCACCCGGGCGTACGAGGTGCCGGGGCGGTCGGGGTCGTCGGAGAACAGGTTCGCCAGGTCCCAGCCCCGGTCCGTGGGGAACTCCGTGAGCCCTTCCCGGCCCTGGTCGACCAGCTCCCACAGCTCCTCGGGGGAGGCGACGCCGCCGGGGAGCCGGCAGGCCATGGCGACGACGGCCACCGGATCGTCCCCGGTGGACGGCGTCACCGCCGGGTCCGTCGTGGGAGCGGCCTGCGCGGCGGCACCGCGCAGCCGGGCGGCGAGGTGCCGGGCGAGGGCCTGGGGGCTGGGCCGGTCGAACGCGGCCGTGGCGGAGAGCCGTACCCCGGTGGCCCGGGCCAGCCGGTCGCGCAACGCGACCGCCGCGACCGAGGTGAAGCCGAGTTCCTTGAAGGCGCGGCCGGGGCGGACCGCGGCCGGGCCGGGCAGCCCGGCCACCTGGGCGGTGGCGGCGCGGACCAGGTCGAGCAGGAGCCGGTCCCCCTCGGCGGTGGTGAGCCCGGCCAGCCGGCGGCGCAGCTCGGCGGCGTCCCGGTCGTCCGTGGCGTCGCCGGGCTCGGCCACGGGCCCGCGCCAGGCGGGGTGCGCGGCGTCGGCGTGGCCCGCCGGGCGGGCGAGCACGACCAGGTCGGCGCCGTCGTGGGCCACGTCGAACGCGGCGAGGTCGGCACGGACGGCCGCCGACGCGGTGCCCGCTGCGGGTCCGGTCGCCGCCGGCCCGCGCTCGGCGGGCGCGGTCGTGCCGACGAGCCGGGCCGGGTGACCGGCGGCCCGGCGGCGGGTGGCCAGGGCGTGCAGGGCTCCGACGGCCGAGGCGGCCCGTTCCCGGCCCGCGGCGCCCAGCAGGAGGGCGGACGGCGCGAGGACGGTGAACGCGGCCCCCGGGTGCCGGCTCGCGGCGTCCAGCGTCGCGGCGAGGCCGAGCAGCCGGGCTGCGGCCTCGGCGTCGGCCAGGTCGTCGTCGCACGGGCAGAGGAAGACGGCGCCGAACGCCTCGTCGCCCGCCCGCTCGGCGGGCAGCGGAACGGCTTCCGCACCGGCGGAGGTGAGTTCGGCGGCCAGGTCCGCCAGGGCCGGGGCGGGCGTCGCGCCAGTGTGCAGCAGCCGCAGCCGGCGGGCGCGGTGCGCGGCGACGAGGTGCCGGGCCAGCGCGGCGCCGGTCGGTCCGTCGGCGCCGGTGACCAGGACGGGGCGCTCCGGGTCGGCCACGGTCGCCGGCCGTCCCGGCACGGTCGCCGGGGCGGGCACGGGGGCCGCGTGCCGGGCCGCCCCGGCCCGCAGGGCGACCTGCGCGGCGCCGGCGTCCACGACGGCGGGCAGCAGGGCGAGCGAGCGGTCCGCGGCGTCGTGGTCGACCAGCACGATCCGGTCCGGGTACGCGGCCTGCAGGCTGCGCCCGACCGCCCAGACGGCGCCGGCCGCTGGATCGGGCCCGGCCCACCCGGCGGCGTCGCCCCCGGCGGCGGCTCCCCCGGCGACGTCTCCCGCAGGGGTTTCGCCTGCGGCGGCGTCTTGCGCGGGGGCGTCGCCCGCGCTGCCGGCACCGCTCGTGCCGGGGCCGTTGGCCGCGTCGCCGGCCGGGCCGGTCAGCAGCATCAGTCGGGTGCCGGCGAAGCGGTCGTCGTCGAGCCAGCCACGCAACCGGTCGGCGAGGTCCGCCGCGTCGGCGTCGGCCGGCCCGGCCAGCAGCACCGTCACGTCGGGCGCGTCGGGAGTCTCGCGCAGGGTGGCCAGATCCCGGTGGGCCCGGAACCGCTCCCCCGGCGACGCCGCGCGCAACGGCTCCACCAGCGGTTCGCTCCCGGCGCCGACGAGCGCCCAGCGGCGGGCCGGGGCGGCGGCGTCCTGCGCGGCCGCCGGGACGGGCGCCGCCACCGGCGGTACGGCCGCCAGGTCCAGCGGTCGCCAGGCGAGCAGGCTGAGCGCCTCGTGGTGGCTGCCGTTGACCGCCCGCAGCCGGGCCGGCCCGTCGAGCAGGAGCCGGCGGGTGACCTTGCCGGACGCGGTGCGGGGCACCTGCCCGATCTCGTACAGCGCCTCGGGGACCTTGTGGTAGCTGAGCCTCTCCCGGCAGGCCGCGTACCCGGCACGGGGGTCGAAGCCCTCCGGCCCCGGGACCACGAACGCCACCGGCACCTCGCCGAGCACCTCGTGCGGCCGGCCGGTCACCGCCACGTCGGCGACGCCGGGCACCGCGCGCAGCGCCTCCTCCACCTCGCCCGGGTGGATCTTCTCCCCGCCCCGGATGATCAACTCCTGGTGGCGGCCGGTGACGAAGATGTTGCCGTCGGCGTCGCGGCGGGCCAGGTCGCCGGTGCGGTACCAGCCGTCGCGCAGGGCGGCGGCGGTGACCTCCGGCAGGCCGTGGTAGCCGAGCATGACGCTCGGACCGCTGACCCAGACCTCCCCCTCGGCGCCGGTCGGCACGTCCAGACCCGTCTGCGGGCTGACCAGGCGCACCTCGACGCCGGGCACCGGGCGCCCGCAGGAGCCCTCGACCCGGGGCTGCTCCGGCCGGGTGACGGCGATCGAGCCGCAGGTCTCCGTGCTGCCGTACGCGTCGAGCAGCGGCGCGTCGAAGACCTCGTCGAACGCCCGCCGCAGCGCGCCGGTGGTGATCGCCCCGCCGACCAGGCAGACCCGCAGGGCCGGGGCGCGGAAGCCGGTCTCCCGGGCGGCGGTGACCAGGTGGTGGTACATGGCCGGCACACCGGCGAGCACTGTGGCCTCGTCCTCGTCGACCGCGCGCAGCACGTCGTCGGCGGAGAAGCCGTCGATGAGCCGGGCCGTGGCCCCGACCGCCGTCACGCTGAGCACGCACCCGATGTGCGAGAGGCTGTGGAACAGCGGCAGTGGCCAGACCACCCGGTCGGCGGCGGTGAGCCCGGGGATCGGCACGTAACAGGCGGCGACCGACCAGAGGCAGGTGCGCTGGGTGGAAAGGACACCCTTGGGCCGGCCGGTGGTGCCGGAGGTGTAGAGCATCCAGGCCACCTCGTCGAGGCCCAGGTCGTCGCGGGCCCCCACGGACGGCTCGGTGTCGACCAGGTCGCGCCAGGCGACGACCCCGTCCGGAACCGGGTCGTCCCCGGTGACCACGATCCGCAGGGCCGGCCGGCCGGTACGCAGCCGCAGCATCTGGTCGAGGTGACGCGGGTCGGTGACCACCAGCACCGCGCCGGAGTCGTCCAGCAGATGGGCCAGTTCCGCGTCGGTGCTGTGCGGATTCACCGGCACGCCGACCGCGGCGGCCCGCGTGACGGCCAGCCAGGTCTCCACCGTCTCCACCCGGTTGCCGAGGCAGAAGGCCACCCGGTCGCCCCGGGCGACCCCGGCCGCCGCCAGGTGACCGGCCAGCCGACGGGTCCGCGCCGCCAGATCGGCGTATCCGACCGCCCTGCGGTCGTCGCGGAATGCGACCTTGTTCCCCGACCTGGCGGCGTGCGCCTCGATCAGATCGGACAACGGCTGGATCAGGTCGCTCCGAAGCATGTCACCACATCCATCCGTCGGCGAGACTCCTCATCCGCGGCGTAGACCTCGCTCGCCGTAGCGGCCCAAGTCTTCCGAGCACCCTGCCGGTGTCCTACCCCTGTCACCCCCTAAGTCGTCCCCAGTTCGGAGCGCCGATCGGGTGGTGGAACGGGCCCGCGGGCCGATGATGGGGCGACCCCCGCGGACCGTCGAATCCCGTGCTCCACCCGCCCGTCAGCCGAGGTGCCGTCGTTGGAACGCTGCTGGTTGTTCGCCCGTTCGGCCGTACCGGCCGGCGGCTGCCCGGGCACGCGGCTGACCGAGCTGGTCGGCACCGTCCTGACCGGGCTGGTCGCCGCCGCCCGCCGGGCCGATCCCGGCATGGACTGGTTCTTCGACCCGGAGGACTCCCCCGCCGGGCGGCTGAGCCTCGGCTTCCATGCCGCCCCCGCCGCGCTCGACGCGGTACGGGCGGGACTGCTCGCGTACGACCCGGGAGCGTCCCTCGCCGAGGACCGGTACGTCGTGCGCGACCCCGCGCGGGGCGGCCCGCTCGCGTTCGCGGGCAGCGAACTGGCCCTCACCCTGCTCGGCGGCGACGTGCCCTGGCTGGCGGGCGGCGAGTTGCCGCTGGCCGTGGCGCACCTGCGGCACCTGACCGGGCTGATGCCGGCGGCCGACCGCCTGGCGTTCCTGTTCCTGCACTGGCAGGAACGCAGCCAGCGGCTCACCGGCGCGCAGCGGCGGGACCTGGCCGCGCAGGCCGACGCCGGGGCGGAGAAGATCGTCCTGTCGGCCGGTGACCTACCGCTGGGCGGGGACGTGGCAGTGGCGTGGCAGCGCTACCTGGACCGGGTGACCGACGTGGTGGGCCACGACCACCCGACGGCGCCTCCCGGGTTCCTGCTGGCGCACCACGCGCAGCTCACCCACGATCGGTGGGGCATCCGGCCGGAGGTCGACTCGCTGGCCGCGCTGGCGCTGCGCCTGTCGATGGTGCGGGGCAGCCCGGCCGCGACCGCGCCGGCCCGCGTTCCGCAGAGGAGGCAGCAACCACATGCACACGCCGGTACCTGACCGTCCCGCCAGCGAGCCGGCCCGCGTCGAGGTGGCACTCGGGGAACGGTCGTACCCGGTGCTGATCGGTCCCGGCGTGCGCCACCGGCTCCCGGCGGAGGTGGCGCGGATCGGCGCCCAGCGGGTCGTGGTGGTCTCGGCCCGGCCACCGGAGTGGACGCCCGACCCGGGCGTGCCGCACCGGGTGGTGCCGGCCCGCGACGGCGAGCACGACAAGAACCTGACCACTGTGGAACAGCTCTGCCGGGCGTTCGCCGAGTTCGGGCTGACCCGGACGGACGCGGTGGTCTCGTGCGGCGGCGGCACCACCACGGACGTGGTCGGGCTGGCCGCCGGCCTCTACCACCGGGGCGTACCGGTGATCCACCTGCCGACCTCGCTGCTGGCCCAGGTGGACGCCAGCGTCGGTGGGAAGACCGCCGTCAACCTGCCGGAGGGCAAGAACCTCGTGGGCGTGTACTGGCAGCCCCGGGCGGTGCTCTGCGACACCGAGCACCTGGGGACGCTGCCGCAGCGGGAGTGGCGCAACGGGTACGGGGAGATCGCCCGGGCGCACTTCATCGGCGCCGGTGATCTGCGTGACCGGCCGGTGGCGGAGCAGATCGCCGCGTCGGTGGCGTTGAAGGCCCGGGTGGTGGCCGCGGACGAGCGGGACTCCGGCCTGCGGCACATCCTCAACTACGGCCACACGCTCGGGCACGCGTTGGAGCGGGCCACCGGCTTCGGCCTGCGCCACGGTGAGGCGGTCGGCGTCGGCACGGTCTTCGCGGGCCGGCTGGCCGGCGTCCTCGGCCGGATACCGGCCGACCGGGTGGCCGAGCACCACGACGTGGTGGCGGGCTACGGGCTCGACACCACGCTGCCCGGCGGCGTCGACCACGACGAGCTGATCACGCTGATGCGCCGGGACAAGAAGGCCACCTCGGGCCTGTCCTTCGTCCTGGACGGACCGGGCGGAGTCGAACTGGTCGCCCGCGTCCCCGAGGCCGCTGTGCGTACCGCACTTTCCGGCATGTGAGGCCGACACCGCCGGGTGCCCGTTCGCCGGCCGGCGCCGCGGGGGCGGCCGGGCCGGCGAACGGATGACGAGCCGCCGGAGCCGAGCCCCGGACCGGCGCGTCAGGTGCCCAGGGCCCGCTGGATCTGCGCCACCAGCACGCCGCAGGCGTACCGGTCCGCGGCCCCGACCATGCCGACGATGGTCGCCGGCAGCGGGCCGTTGTCCGTCTCCGCCGGGTCGTGGTGCATGAACACGACGAACTGCCCCCGGTCGATGAACGGCGCGAGGATCGGTTCGGCGTCGACGCCGGGGGCCAGTGAGAAGAACGTGGTCATGGCGCACGGATGCCGGCCCAGCAGCGAGCTGCGGTGCAGCAGCGAGGTGGTGGCCCCGCTGACCCGGAAGTTCGGGTCGATGACCCGCAGGGCGCCGTCGCGGCCGATCCCGGCGTCGAAGGAGCAGTAGCCCCGGTACCCGAGCTCACTGGCCTTTCGGACCCCTACGGTCAGCGCTTCGACCAGTTCCTCCGGGGGCTGGTCGTCGTCCATCACACAACCGACCCACGTCGAGGTGGGCTGCGGCAGGTGTACCGACGATCCGAAGTAGTGCACCGATCCGCTCTCGGTCACGCCGAACTGGATACCCCAGATCGTCTGGAAGGGCACCTCCTCCTCGACGATCCACTGCTCGCTCACCTGTTCCAACTGGTTGAACAGGGAACGGTTCCGCCGGTCCGCCAACCGACGGGTGAAGATCGCAATTCCGCTGGACACCTCGACCCCGGCCGGTTTGATGACCGCCGGCCGGCGGTCCCGCGCCACGATCCGGCGCACCTCGGCGGGGGTGGCGACCTGCCGGCGGGGCAGGTACTCCGGCGCGACCAGAGTCTCCAGCACGGTCTTGTTGTTGAGGCGGGCGACCAGATCCGCGGGCACCCGGGCGCGAGCGGCCCGCAGCAGCGGGTCATGCGGAGGAAACTGGAACTCCAGCGTCTCGCCCCGCTCGACGGCTTCCCGCGCGTACCGCACCGCCTGCGCGCCGGAACGGAACTTCCGCAGGTCGCTGGGCGTCTTCAGACCACTCCGGCTGAGCAGACGCAGCGACTTGTCCGCGCTGGAGCCGGTGCTGCAGATCGCCGCCGACTGGTGCGGAAGGGTCAGGTGCAGACCCGTGATCATGTCCAGGCCGTTGTGGAGAGCGGCGCCCGCGCCGGCGAGATAGGGGCTGTCGGCGGTGGCCGACGGGTCGGGCGGTCGGGCCAGGACCACCCCGTCGTGTGCGAACACCTGTACCTGGATGGGCGCCTGCATCTAGTCTCCTGACATGCCGGCCCGGTGCGGGCCTCGGGGTGGCGGTGAAACCGGTGCGCCACGGCCACGAACAGCGGAGAACGTGGCCGAAGGGGTGGGCTCCCGGTCCTGATGCGGCCGCTCGGCCGCGAGAGCCGGGCGTGCCGCGTGCACCGACCGGACGGTCGTGAGCTGGACCGGCCGGGAAGCCGGCTGGCTCATGGCCAGCGTTGCGGCGGCGAGGTGCACACCGCCGGTCAGCGGTTGAGTTTCCAGCCACCGACCGGCGTCATGATCGAAAGATCATAGTCACTATGCACTGCCCCGGGATGGGCCAGACAGGCGAACGCGGACGGCTCTTTCGCCGCCGAGGCCGCCGATACTCCTAGCGGGACCATCGACTCGGGCTGACCGAAAAGCTGTTCTTCAGAAGGGCTGGAGTCGCCGGACGGCGCTGTCGCAGCCCGCGCTGTCGACTGCCCGGATTCCGACGGCCACGCCCCCTGCCAGCTCACATCGCCGGCCCGGCCCCGACGCGGCCGGCGGGCACCGCCGAAACGTCCCGGGCCTGCCCGGGGAGGAGATCTCCGGCTGATGCGCTAGGGGTCGACGTGCCGATCTCTAGGGGTGTACGTCACTGCACAGCGCTTCGTATGGTCGGGCCCCGTCGGCTCGTCGTTGCCACTCTCAGCGCACCGGATCGGGTGGCCCGCGAGCGGTGCCGCCCGTCGACGCGCCTCGCGCCAACCCCCGCCGTCCGGCGTACGGCATCCCGGCTGACCGATCGTCGCGGCCCTGAGCCTTTCGGTCGTCCCCTTTCGATCGGAGGTCGAGCTGTTGTCTGTCGGGTTCGATGGCGCCCAGGCCGCGGACGGCGCGGTTGCTCTGGAACTCGTGGGGGACCTGCGGAGGCCGGCGGTGTGGCCCGCGCGGGCGGCCTCGGTGCACCGGGTGCTTCCCGCCTGGCCGTCGCGCGTGACACCGGCCGGGCACGTCGTGGTGGCGGGGCTCGTGGCGGTCCTGGCCCGCTGGACCGGCCAGGACGAGGTGGTGCTCGGGCTGGCCCCGGCCGGTGGGTCGGTGGCGCGGGTGGACGTCTCGGGCGACCCGGGATTCGGGGAGTTGGCGGCGCGGGTGGGACTGGCGTGGACGGCGCCGGTGACGGGCCCGGACCGGCCGGACCCGGTGGCGGTGGAGTTCACCGACGGTCCGGTGGCGGAGACGGGACCGGCCGTGGTGGACGTCGACATGGTGGTGCGCGTGGCGGCGGACGGGTCCGTGCTGCGGGTGGACTACGCGGTGGAGGGATTCTCCGCGCAGTTCGTGCGGGGACTCGTGGCTCAGGTGGTGGTGCTCGTCTCCGCCGGTACGGCGGCGCCGCAGGTCGCCCTGTCGCGACTGCCGTTGCTGGACGCCGCGGAACGGGAGCGGTTGCTGACGTGGGGGCGCGGCCCGGTGCGGGAGATCCCGGGTGAGCCGATCCACGAGCTCGTGCTGAGCTGGGCGCGGCGGTCGCCGGAGGCGGTGGCGGGTGTCGCGGGCGACGAGGTGCTGACGTACGGGGAGCTGGATCGCCGGTCCGGGCTGCTGGCGGCGTACCTGCGGTCGGTGGGTGTCCGTGCCGGTGACGTGGTGTCCGTGGCGTTGGAGCGCGGGTTGTGGTCGCTGGTGGCGGCGATGGGCGTGCTGCGGGCGGGTGCCGCGTACACGCCGATGGACGTGTCGTGGCCCGCGGAGCGGATGCGGGTGCTGCTGGCCGACCACGGCGCGCGGGTGGTGTTGACGGTCGGTGCGGTAGCGGCCCGGATTCCCGCCGGGGACGGGGTCACGGTGGTGGCGCTGGACGACGGCTGGCCCGCGGTACCGGCCGGTGCGGTGGCGGATCTGCCTGCGGTGCCGGTGGACGCGCCGGCGTTCGTCATCTACACGTCGGGTTCGACAGGCACGCCGAAGGGCGTGGTGCTGTCACACGAGAGGCTGGCGAACTTCCTGGCGTGGATGACCGGCGAGTGCGCCATCGGCCCCGGCAGCCGGATGCTGCACTCGGCGGCACCGGTCTTCGACGCCGCGTTCGGGGAGATCTTCGCCGCGCTCACCGGCGGGGGCCGCGTCGTCGTGTGCCCGCGCGACGATCTGCTCGACGCGCGCCGGCTCACCGACCTCGTCAACACCCAGGGCGTCACGCACACGTTCGGACCGGCCACCAACATCGCCCCGCTCGACCCGGCCGCCTGTCCCGGCCTCCGCTGCGTCATCTTCGGCGGCGAGGCCGTCCCGCCGCGGCTGGCCCAGCGGTGGCTGACGGCGGGCACGCGGGTGGTCAACGCGTACGGGCCGGCCGAGATCGCCGTGGCGTGCACCTGGTTCGACGCGTCGGCCGGGTGGGGTGGCGCGTACGTGCCGATCGGCTGGCCGATGCCGAACCGGCAGGTCCGCGTCGTCGACGCGAACCTCGACCTCTTGCCGGCCGGGGTTCCCGGGGAGATCCTGATCGCCGGCTTCGGCGTCGCCGACGGTTACCTCAACCGCCCCGAACTGACCGCCCAGCGGTTCGTCACCGACCCGTACGGCGGCGGGCTCGCCTACCGCAGCGGCGACCTGGGGAGGTGGAACAGCGCCGGCGCGCTGGAGATCCTCGGCCGGATGGACCACCAGGTGAAGGTCAACGGCATCCGCATCGAGCTGGGCGAGATCGAGAGCATCCTCGCCCAGCACCCGGAGGTGGAGACCGCAGTCGTCGTCCGCCGCGAGGACCGGGGCGTGGCCCGGCTCGTCGCGTACGTCACCGGGCGCGACGGCCGCACCCCGGCCACCGGCGATCTGCGCGATCACGCCGCGGCCCACCTGCCGAGCTACATGGTCCCCGCCGCCGTCGTCGTCCTCGACCGCTTCCCCCTCGGCGGCACCGGCAAGATCGACCGGAGTGCCCTTCCCGCACCCGGCGCCCAGCGCCCCGACCTCGGCGTGCCGTACGTCGAGCCGGCCACCGAGGGCGAGCGCCTCGTCGCGGAGGTGTTCGCGAGCGTGCTCGGCATCGAGCGGGTCGGCGCCCGCGACAGCTTCTTCCACCTCGGCGGCACGTCGTTGCAGTCCGCCGCCGTCGCCGCAGGCATCGACGAGGCCGCCGACGTGGTGGTGCCCGTCTCGCAGATCCACCGCACCCCCACCCCGCACGAGCTGGCCCGGTGGCTCGCCACCGCCCCCCGCCGTACGGACACCGGCTCGACCGCGGGACAGGCCCGGCAGCGCCCAGGACCGGTCCCGCTCGCGCAGCAGGTGGCGAAGTGCCTGATGTCGCCGCTGGAGGTCGTCGTCCCGGTCACCTGGTGGATCGAGGGTGAGCTGGACCTGCGAGCCCTCATGGCCGCCCTCGGCGACCTCCACCACCGCCACCAGGCCCTACACGCCCGCTACCGGCGCACCGACCCACCAACCGCAATCATCCCACCCAACCCCGGCATGCCCCAGCTACGACTCCTCGCCGACGCCGCCACCGAACACGACGCCCTCGACCAACTCGCCGAAGCAGTACAACAACCCCTCGACTACACCCAAGGCCGCAACTGGCGCGCCGCCCTGATCCGAAACAAAACCACCAACCGAATCCTCTTCGGCATCGGCATCCACCACATCGCCTTCGACGGCTGGTCATACGGACTACTCGTCCGAGACCTCACCCACGCCTACACCGCACGACACACCGGCCACAAACCCACCTGGACCCACCCCGCACCCACACTGCACCAGTCCCACGACGAATACACCCGCCTCCGCAACGCCGCCGACCTGCAAACCCAACGAACCTACTGGCGCGAACAACTACGCGACCTACCCCGCCAAGGCGAAGGCCCGGCCACCGCGCCCCTGGAGCAGGCCCTCGCCTGGGGACCGAAGGCGGGCCACACCGTCACCGTCACCCCCGAGGTGCTCGACCGCTGGGACCGGGCCGCCCGCGACCAGCGCTTCAGCCGCTCCAGCTACTTCGTGGCGGCCTTCGCCTCGGCGCTGCGCGCCATCCATCAGCAGGACGACATCGCCCTGCTGATGGTGGTCGCCAAACGCGGCAGCCGCGTCCTCGACTCCGCGTTCACCACCCGGCTCAACCTCAACTGCGTGCGGGTGCGCTTCGACGGGCCGCACGACGACAAGCTGGTCCTGCGGGTCGACGAGACGATCCGCGATCTCATGCGGGCCCAGGACGTTCCCTTCGCGGAGACCGCCGACGATCCCGCCGCCGGGCTCTCCGGCGAGGTGGTCGCGAGCCTGCCGACGTTCGTGTTCCAGGACAACGTGGTGGTGCCGCTGGAGCTGCCCGGCTGCCGGGCCGAGGAGGTCGTCGACCCGTACGCCCGGGAGGTGCCCAACGGGCTCACGGTCGAGGTGCTGCCCCGCGTCGACCATGCTCTCCTGCGCGTCACCATCCGCACCGACTACCTGCCGTACAGCTTCGCCGAGGAGCTGAACCACCACATGCTGCGCTTCCTCGAAGACGGGCCGGCGGGTACGCCCACCGCCGGCTGACCGTCCGCCCCTGCGTACCGGACCGCTCGTCGCCGCGTGGCACGCGGCCCGTTGTCCCGAGAGTTCGTGGTTGTCCCTTCCGGCGCACCCCTCTGGGTGGCGCCGGCCCTGATCGGAGGCTGGCTCAATGTCTGTCGGAATCGTCGGTGCGCAGACCACGGATGTCGCTGGGCCCGGCTTCGAGATCCTCGACCTGATGGGGGACCTGCGCCGGCCGGCCGCGTGGCCGGCCCGGGCGGCCTCCGCGTACCGGCGGGTCGACCTGCCCGTCCCGGCGGGGGCGCGCTCCCCCGGCGCGGTGCTGCTGGCCGGTCTGCTGGGGGTGCTGGCCCGGTACACCGGCCAGGCCGAGGTGGCGGTCGGTCTGTCGTCGGGCGGCGTGCTGCGGGTCGACGTCGCGGACGAACCGGGCTTCGGCGAGCTGACGTCGCGGGTGGCCACGGCGCTGGCCGGACCGGTCGCGCACAGCGCGGGCGCGGCGGGGCCGGTGGTCGTCGGGCTGGTGGACGCCCCGGTGGCCGAGGTGGGGCCGGACGTGGTGGACGTGGACATCGTGGTGACCGTCGCGGGGGACGGGTCGGCGCTCCGGGTGGACTACGCCGCCGACGGCTTCTCGGCGGACTGGGTGCGGGGCCTGGTGGACCAGACCGTGTCGTTGCTGTCGGCCGGGGTCCGGGAACCCGGGGTGCCGCTGGGCGCGCTGCCGCTGCTGGGCGCGACCGAGCGCGAGCGGCTGCTCGCGTGGGGCCGGGGCCCGGCCCGCCCGGTGCCGGGTGCGCCGCTGCACGAGCTGGTGCTCGAATGGGCGCGACGCACGCCGGACGCGGTGGCCGGCGTCGCCGCCGGGGAGGTGCTGACGTACGCGGAGCTGGCCCGCCGCTCGGGGGAGTTGGCCGCGCGGCTACGGTCGATGGGCGTACGGCCCGGGGACGTGGTGTCGCTGGCGCTGGACCGCAGCATGTGGACGCTCGTCGCCACCCTGGCGGTGCTGCGGGCGGGGGCGGCGTACACGCCGATGGACGTGTCCTGGCCGGCGGAGCGGATGCGGATGCTGCTGGCCGACCACGGCGCCCGGGTCGTCCTCACCGTCGGCGAGGTCGCCCCGCGTGTCCCCAGACCTGACGGCGTACGGGTCGTCGCCCTCGATGCCGACTGGCCCACCGTGACGGCGGCCGAGGCGGCCGACCTGCCGGTGGTGGCACCCTCCCGGCCGGCGTTCGTGATCTACACGTCCGGCTCGACCGGGACACCGAAGGGCGTCGTGCTGACCCACGAGCACCTGACGAACTTCGTCACCTGGATGCGGGAGGAGTGCGCGGTCGGGCCGGACAGCCGGATGCTCCATTCCTGTTCCCCGGTCTTCGACGTGGCCCTCGGCGAGATCTACACCGCGCTGACCTCCGGTGCCCGCGTCGTCGTCAGCTCCCGCGACGATCTTCTCGACGCCCGCCGGTTGACGGAGCTGATCGCCAAGGAGCAGGCCACCCACGCGTTCTGCCCACCCACGAACCTCGCCGCCGTCGATCCCGCCGACTGCCCCAGCCTGACGTGCGTGACCCTCGCCGGGGAACCCATTCCGCCCCGCATGGCGCACCGCTGGACGGCCGCCGGTGCCCGCCTGATCAACGCGTACGGGCCCGCCGAGGCATCCGTCGCCTGTACCTGGTACGACGCGTCGAAGGGCTGGCCCGGCGCGTACGTGCCCATCGGCCGACCCATGCCCAACCGGCAGATCCGCGTCGTCGACGCCAATCTCGACCTCGTCCCCATGGGCGTCCCCGGCGAGATCCTCATCGCCGGCGCCGGCGTCGCCGACGGTTACCTCAACCGCCCTGAACTGACCGCCCAGCGGTTCGTCACCGACCCGTACGGCGGCGGGACCGCCTACCGCACCGGCGACCTCGGCCGGTGGAACGCCGCCGGAGCGCTGGAGATCCTCGGCCGGATGGACCACCAGGTCAAGGTCAACGGCATCCGGATCGAACTCGGTGAGATCGAGGCGACTCTCGAACAACACCCGGACGTCGGCACCGCCGTCGTCACCCGTCGCGAGGACCAGGGCACCGCCCGGCTCGTCGGCTACGTCACCGGACGCGACGGCCGCGCCCCCGTCACCGCCGACCTGCGGGCACACGCCGCCGCGGTGCTCCCGCCCTACATGGTCCCCGCCGTGATCATGGTCCTGGACCGGTTCCCCACCGGCGGCACCGGCAAGATCGACCGGCGGGCGCTACCAGAGCCGGGCTCGCGCCGTCCCGACCTCGACGTGCCGTACACCGAACCGGCCACCGACTCCGAACGCCTCGTCGCGGGGATCTTCGCGACGGTGCTCGGGCTGGACCGGGTCGGAGCACTCGACGGGTTCTTCCACCTCGGCGGGACCTCCCTGCAGTCCGCCGCCGTCGCTGTCGCCCTCGACGAGGCCGCCGACGTCGCCGTGCCCGTCTCGCAGATCCACCGCACCCCCACCCCGCAAGGGCTGGCCCGCTGGCTCGCCACCGCCCCCCGCCGCCCCGGGGCCGAGCCGGCGCCGTCCGTCACCGGCCGTCCCGGCCCGTCGAAGCCCGTCCCGCTGACCCCGTCCGTCGCGAAGTGCGTCGTGCTCCCCTTCGAACTGGTCTGCCCGACCACCTGGTGGATCGAGGGTGAGCTGGACCTGCGAGCCCTCATGGCCGCCCTCGGCGACCTCCACCACCGCCACCAGGCCCTACACGCCCGCTACCGGCGCACCGACCCACCAACCGCAATCATCCCACCCAACCCCGGCATGCCCCAGCTACGACTCCTCGCCGACGCCGCCACCGAACACGACGCCCTCGACCAACTCGCCGAAGCAGTACAACAACCCCTCGACTACACCCAAGGCCGCAACTGGCGCGCCGCCCTGATCCGAAACAAAACCACCAACCGAATCCTCTTCGGCATCGGCATCCACCACATCGCCTTCGACGGCTGGTCATACGGACTACTCGTCCGAGACCTCACCCACGCCTACACCGCACGACACACCGGCCACAAACCCACCTGGACCCACCCCGCACCCACACTGCACCAGTCCCACGACGAATACACCCGCCTCCGCAACGCCGCCGACCTGCAAACCCAACGAACCTACTGGCGCGAACAACTACGCGACCTACCCCGCCAAGGCGAAGGCCGGCCGCAGGAGATCCTGGAACAGACCCCGACCTGGGGCCCCAAGACCGGGCACATCGTCGCCGTCCCGCCCGAGCTGGTACGGCGCTGGGACCGGGCCGCCGCCGAACACCGCTTCAGCCGTTCCACCTACTTCGCCGCCGCCTACGCCTCGGCGCTGCGCGCCATCCATCAGCAGGACGACATCGCCCTGCTGATGATCGTCGCCCAGCGCGGCAGCCGCGTCCTCGACTCCGCGTTCACGAGCAGGATCAGCAGCAACTGTCTCCGGGTCCGGTTCGGCGGCCCGGAGAAGGACCTGATGCGCGCCCTCCAGCAGACCGCGGACGAGCTGATGGCCGCGCAGGACGTCTCCTTCCTGGAGATGGTCACCGACGACCCGGTCCTCGACCTGCCCCGCGAGGTGATCAACAGCCTGCCCTCGTTCGCCTACCAGGACAACCTCGTCCTCCCGCTGGACCTGCCCGGCTGCCGGACCGAGGAGGTCGTCGAACCGTACGCCCGGGAGTGGTCCGGTGCCTGCGTCGCCGAGGTGCTGCCCGGCGACGAGAGTGTCCTCCTGCGGGTCACCATCCGTACCGACCTGGTCCCGGCCCCCGCCGCCGAGATCCTGGCCACCGGCATGCTGCGCTTCCTGGAAGCCGGCCCCGAGGCGGTCAGCGACACACGCTGACCACAGCCTGGCGGCAGCGCGCCGGGCTGCTCACGTGAGCAGCCCGGCGCGCTCCGGTCCGGGTCAGTGGACGAGGGCCGCCGGGCAGTGCGCCAGCAACTCCGCCGGGGCGTGCACGACCAGGTCGGGGCCGGCCGCGAGCAGCGCCGCGATGTCCCCGCCGTGCCACGTCGTGGCGACGGCCGTCGCCCCGGCGTCCCGGCCGCTGAGCAGGTCGATCACCGCGTCGCCCACCATCATGGCCTCGTGCGGCGGCACGTCGAGGTTGCCCAGTGCCTGGAGCACGATGTCCGGGGCAGGCTTGGGACGGGCCACCTCGTCGGAACCGATCACCTGGCCGAAGAGGCCCAGCACGCCGAGTTGGTCGAGCAGGGAGCGGGCCCTCGGGCCGGCCTTGCCGGTGGCGATCCCCATCCGGATGCCACGCGAGTGCAGGGTCTCCAGGGTCTCCCGGACGCCGGGGAAGAGCGGCACGAGGTGGGCCATCCGGTAGCTCTCGCGGACGAACGGCCCCTCCATCTCCAGGGGCAGCCCCATCAGGCGCATGATGTCCGGGAAGTACCGGCCCATGTGCCGGTTGTACTCCTCGAACGGTGCCGGCCCGTCGCCCACCACCTCGGCGTACGCGATGCTGAACGCCTCACGCATGACGGCCGAACTGTCGACGATGACGCCGTCGAGGTCGAACACGACCGCGCGGATCGGGCCGCGCGCCGGCGACGGCGGGGTCACCTCGACTGTGGACGATGGACGGCTCATGGCTGCTCCCGGAAGGGGTTGGGGCCGACGGTGGTTCTCACCCGGCGCGATGGCCCACCAGTGCGTGCTGGCGCTCCGGCCGGGTGGGCCGGGCGCACTGGTAGATCCGTTCGATGATGTCGATGGTCCGGCGGGCCTCGGCGACGGCCGCGCCCCGGGCGGCCGGGTCGGCGAGCAGCCCGGGCAGGGCGTCGAGCTGGTGGTCGTACTCCGCGCCGATCGGCTCCCCGGGCAGCGGCAGCCGCGCGGTCCGGCCGTCGCGGGTACGCGTCAGCACCGGCGTGGGCTCCCGGTTGGGACTGAAGCCGAACGTGCAGCGCAGCGTCGCCGACCCCGCGGCGCCGTGCACGGTGACGGTGGTGCGGTCCAGCGACTCGTGCGAGGCCCAGCAGGCGTGCAGGGCGACGGAGGCGCCGGTGTCGGTGAGCAGGAACCCCCGGGCGGTGTCCTCGACGTCGCCGGGAACGTGGCCTGCGGTGTCGGCCCCGCCGCGCCAGGCGGCGTGGGCGGCGCTGTCGTTGACGAAGTCGTCCGAGACGCTGCCGATCGCGTGAGTGACCCGGGCCGGGCCGAGCAGCGGCAGCACCGTGTCGAGCAGGTGCCAGCCGAGGTCCACCAGCGCGCCCCCGCCGGACTGGTCGCGGCGGGTGAACCAGCCGCCCGCGTCGGGCACCCCTCGGGCGCGAACCCAGGCCACATCGACGTGCCGGATCGGGCCCAGCTCACCGGTCAGGTCGGCCAGCGCCCGGACGTCGGCCCGGTAACGGGCGGCGCTGCCGGCCAGCAGCACCGCGCCGCCGTCGCGCTCCGCGTCGGCCAGGATGCCCGCCTCGGCGGAGGTCAGGCAGACCGGCTTCTCCAGGAACACCGGTACGCCCCGGCGCAGCAGCCGGACGGCGACGACCGCGTGCAGGTGGTTCGGTACGGCGACCACCGCCAGGTCGACCGTTCCGGCGGGCAGGTCCTCGACGTCGGCGTACGCGGACGCGACGGCGTGCGTGTCGCGGGCCTGATCGCGCACCACGGGCTGCGGGTCGACCACGGCGACCACCTCGAAGCCGGGGTGTGCGGCGAGCCGGGGCAGCCAGATCTCCCGCCCGGCCCAGCCGAGGCCGACCACCGCGACCCGCACCGGCCGGCCGGCCGCGGCCGGGGGCCGGGCCGTCATCCGGCGAGGATGTCGGCGAGCACGGCGGCGATCTCGTGCATCTGCTGCTCCGTGCCGAGCAGCGTGCGGTGGTGCAGCCAGAGGCAGTCGGAGTGGATCTGCTCGGTGTTGGGGCAGCGGGCCGCGATCTCCTCTACCGACTCGTCGGGCGCGCCGGCCTTCCAGAAGCCCTCGCACCGGTAGATCGCCCGGAACGCCACGAACGCCGGGACGCCCCGGGCGATGAGCGCGTCCACCACGGCACGGCGACGCTCGATGCCGATCCCGGGGATACGGAACATCGCCATGTAGTGCGGGTTGCGGTCGGTGCGGGGGTCGGTCGCCTGCGGCACGACGCCCGGGATCTCGGCGAGCAGGCTCGACAGCAGCGGCCAGCGCTGCTCGCGCAGCGCGATCTGCTCGTCGAGGCGGGTCAGCTGGGCGCGTAGCACAGCGGCGGTGAACTCGCTCATCCGGTAGTTCGAGCCGGTGGTGCTGTGCAGGTATTCGCGGTCGGTGCGGGGCCGGCCGCAGCTGTGCACGAGGAATGCCCGCTCGCGCAGTTCCTCGTCGGGGAAGACGACCGCTCCGCCCTCGCCGGCGGTCATGAGCTTGCCGTTCTGGAAGCTGAAGGCGGCCACCGAGCCGAGCGCGCCGGCCCGCCGGCCGCGCCACTGCGCGCCCTGGGCGTGTGCCGCGTCCTGCAGCAGAGCCACCCCGGCGTCGGCGGCGAGCTTGTCGAGCGCGTCCATGTCGGCGAACTGCCCGGCCATGTGCACCGGCATGATCACCTTGGTACGGGGGGTGATCGCGGCCTCGACGGCGGCGGGGTCGACGCAGTAGGTGTCCAGGTCGACGTCGACCGGCACGGCGACCGCGCCGAGACGCTGCGCGGCCAGCGAGGACGAGATGAACGTGAACGCCGGGACGATCACCTCCGTACCGGGGCCGACGCCGAGCACCTCCAGCGCGACTTCCAGCGCGTGGGTGCCGTTGGTGACGGCAAGCGCGTGAGGGCTGCCGTGGTAGTCACCGAACTCCCGCTCGAAGGAGTCGACCTCACTGCCGCCCATCCGCCACCACTGACCCTGTTCGAGGGCGCGGATCAGTCCGGTTCGCTCCTCGTCGCCGTACTGCGGCCACTCGGGGAACTCGGACACCGTCGAGGGCTGACCACTCATGACTTCCCACTTCCCAACTCGGGCAGACCAGGGGCTTGGGCGGACCATCGGGCGGGACGACCCGAGACCGCCGGTGCGCGGGCCGGGCGCAGCGGAGCAGCGGATGGCCGCGCGGTACGTGACGCCTCCGTCTGGAGCCGGCGGCGTCGCTTCAGCAGGGAGGACGGTAACCGACGCGGATACGCGGTCACCGCCCCTAACAGCCCCTAGCCACCCCTTAGTCCGCCGTGCGTCGGGCGCCGCCGGTTCGCCGGGAGCCGTCGGCGTAGTAAGACTGCGGTGACCAGTCATCAGGCTCTGCGGGACCAGGGCCGTGCCCCACGAGGTGAAGCGTGTCGGACGTGCTGCTGCTGAACGGCCCGAACCTGGGCATTCTCGGCCGGCGGGAACCGGAGATCTACGGCACCGACACCCTGGACGACATCGAACGCGCCGTCGGCGAGGAGGTCGCCGCCCGGGGCTGGGGTGTGGTCGCCGAGCAGCACGACTGCGAGGGTGCGCTGATCCGTAAGATCCAGAACAGCTACGACACGGTGGGCGCGATCGTCAACCCGGGCGCCCTGATGATCGCGGGCTGGAGCCTGCGCGACGCGCTGGCCAACTACCCCCGGCCCTTCGTCGAGGTGCATCTGTCCAACGTGTGGGCGCGGGAGAGCTTCCGGCACGACTCGGTGATCGCCCCGCTGGCCAGCGGGGTGATCGTCGGGCTCGGAGCGCTGGGCTACCGGCTGGCCGCGCGCGCCCTCACCGCGACCGTCCGATGACGACCGGGCACCTCGCCGTCCGGTGCCGTGGGCGCCGGCGTGCCGGCGGTACGGTCGTCCGCACGTCCCGACTCTTCCCGAAGGACCTCACGTGGAGATTCCCGTCCTCGTCCTGACCCTCGTCCTCGCGGCCGTGTTCGCGGGCACCGCCGTGCCGAAGCTCACCGGGCAGGCACAGATGCGCGAGCGGATGGACCACCTCGGCGTCTCGCCGGGGCTGACCCGCGTGCTGGGGGTGCTGGAACTCGCCGCGGTCGCCGGGCTGCTGCTCGGCCTGCTCTGGCCGCCCCTGGGCATCGCGGCGGCGATCGGTCTCGCCCTGCAGATGACGGGCGCGGTCGTCTACCACGCCCGGGCGAAGGACCCGGCCGCGACGATCCTGACGCCGGTGATCTTTGCCGTCGCCGCCCTGGCGCTCGTCTACCTGCACGTGCGGCTGGGCTGAGGCCGGCCGTGTCCGGTCCGCAGCGCCACGGCGGCGTCCTCGGCATCGACGTCGGYGGCACCAAGGTCGCGTTGCACGCGGAGGCACCCGGGCGGCCGGCGTACGACCGGACCTTCCGCTGGCCCCGGGGGGCCGCCGACCCGGCCGACGACCTGACGGTGCTGGCCGTCGAGGTGGACCGGCTGCTCGACCGGTGGGGGCCGGTGGACGCGGTCGGGGTGGCCATGCCGGCGACCACTGACACCGGGGGCATCGTCACCACCTGGCCTGGGCGCCCCGGCTGGGCGGGCCTCGACCTCACCGGCGCGCTGCGCCGCCTCTTTCCCGACGCGGCGACCGCCGTCGCCGACGACGGTGATCTCGCCGCCCTGGCCGAGGCGCGCTGCGCCGGCGCGGACGACGTGGTCTACCTGGGCGTCGGCACCGGGATCGGCGGCGGCGTCGTGCTGGCCGGCCGGCCGGTGCCGGGCCGGTCCTCCGCCGAGATCGGCCACATGGTCGTCGCCCTCGACGGTGAGCGCTGCGACTGCGACCGGCACGGCTGCCTCCAGTCCGTCGCGTCCGGCCCCGCCACCCTGCGCCGCGCCGCCGCCCGCCGGGGCGGCGAGGTGGGCTTCGACGACCTACGGGCCGGACTCGACGGGCGCGAGCCCTGGGCGGTGGCTGCGGTCGAGGAGAGCTGCCGGGCGCTGGCGGCGGCGGTGGTGAGCCTCGGCGAGATCCTCGATCCGGCGCTGGCGATCGTGGGCGGCGGGTTCGCCGCCGGCCTGCCCGGCTTCGTGCCGCTCGTCGCGCAACGGGCACGTCGCGCCGGCCGGCCCGGGCGCCCGGCGCCACCGGTGCGTCCCGCCGCCCTCGGCGGGCTGTCGTCCCTGCACGGCGCGGTGGAGCTGGCTCGTGACCTGACCGGCACGCCGGCTCCCGCGCGCCCCGTCCCCATCGCCTAGAGGAGAGCAGCATGGTCAGGATCGGTGTCATCGTCGGCAGCACGCGACCCGGCCGCAAGGCCGACGCCGTGGCCCGCTGGGTGCGCGACGTCGCCGCCAAGCGGGGCGACGCCACTGTCGAACTGGTCGACATCGCCGACTACGCCCTGCCACACTTCGACGAGGTGCTGCCGCCGTCGATGGCGCCGTCGCGACGCCCGGCCGTACGCCGCTGGGCGGCGACCGTGGCCGGGTTCGACGGCTTCGTCTTCGTCACGCCGGAGTACAACCACTCCATCCCGGGCGCGCTGAAGGATTCCCTCGACTTCCTCTACCAGGAGTGGCAGCACGCCGCCGCCGGCCTCGTCAGCTACGGCGTGCACGGCGGCACCCGGGCGGCGGAGCACCTGCGGCTGGTTCTCGGGCAGCTCGGCGTCGCCGACGTCCGCTCCCAGGTCGCGCTCTCTCTGACGACCGACTTCGTCAACTTCCGCGACTTCCGGCCGGCCGCGCACCACGAGCAGGCCCTCGGCACCATGCTCGACGAGGTGGTCGCCTGGGCCGGCACACTGCGGACGCTGCGCCGGGCCTGACGCCGCTGCGGCTGCGCGTCGGCGACCGGGGTCGGGCACCGGCATCGACCCGCTGGCACGGCACGGCGGGAAACGAGTTCGCGCCGGCCACGGCGGAGGACGAAGGGACACCCTGGAGGGACGCCCGCCGTCGTAGGCCGGGCCGGCCCGCGCAGTGCGGCGACCGCCACCGCGAGACCACCGGCGGCGGTGGCCTCCACCCATGATCGGCTGTCCTCTGTCGTCGCTGCGGCATGACACGATGGCCGTGCCCTGCGCCGCCGGTGGCCGGGCACGACACTGATGGAGTCGGGATGTCAGAACTGGCCGGCACGCCGGTGCCAGGATTGGCGAAGCTGTGGACGCACGACCCGGTCACCGCCGGCCGGTATCGGCTGCTCGGCCGGCTGGGCGCGGGTGGGCAGGGGGTCGTCTACCTCGGTGAGGACGACGCTGGTGACCGCGTCGCGGTCAAGATGGTCAACGTCGATCTGACTGATCCACGGGCGCGGTCGCAGTTCGTGAAGGAGATCGCCGCCGCGCGCCGGGTCGCTCCGTTCTGCACCGCGCAGGTGCTCTTCGCCGAGGTCGACGGCGAGCGTCCCTACGTGGTCAGTGAGTTCATCGAAGGCCCGACCCTGCACCGGCACGTCCGCGAACGCGGCCCGGTGACCGGTAACGCCCTGCACCGGCTCGCGGTCGGCACTGTCACCGCGCTCGCCGCGATCCACAGTGCCGGCGTGGTGCACTGCGATCTGAAGCCGGACAACGTGGTGCTGGGCAGGGACGGCCCTAGGGTGATCGACTTCGGCATCGCTCGCGCGCTGGGCGTGACCGAGACGGCGTCCAGCCGGGTCATGGGGACCACCGCGTACATGGCACCCGAGCGGTTCCGCAACGACGCGGTCGGTCCGCCCTGCGACGTCTTCGCCTGGGCGGCCACGATCGCGTTCGCTGCCGGTGGCCGGCCACCCTTCGGCGATGATTCGCTCTTCGCCGTGATGCACCGGGTGCTGCACGATCCGCCCGACCTGCCGGCGTTGCCTCCGGTGCTGGACGAGCTGATCCGGGAGTGCCTGGCGAAGGATCCGGCGGATCGGCCGGGTGCCGAGCAGGTGCTGGTGCGGCTGCTGCGGCAGGACGCCACGGCCACCGTGCCGCTACGTCGGGAGAGCCTGCTCGAGGTCGGCAACGAGACCGCGGGCACGCCGACGCCGAACCATCCCCTTCCCCGGATCACGCCGACGGCACCGCAGCCGCGCCCGACGCAGCCACAGCCACAGCCGACCCAGGCCCGGCCGACGCAGCCGGCACACCCACGGATGACGACCCAGCCGGCGTACCTGCCGGCGACGGAGCCCGGCGTCGGCGCCGGGTCCGGCGGCGCGTTGCGGCGACTGCGTCGTGAGGCCCTCGACGCCTGGGGCATCTCGACAGCGCTCTTCCTCGGCTCGGCCGGCGCCGCCGCCGGCTACGTCGCGTCGAGCGCGATCGGCCCGGCCGCCGCAGTCGGGGCGGTCGCCTTCGTCGTGGTCTACCTGGTCCGGCTGCTGGTCGCTACGGCGGTCGGGGGGCGGTCCGACCGCCCGTGACGCCGCGGCAGGGGTCCGGGTCGCCGGCTGGCGCCGGATCGATAGGTTGACGGCCACCAGCCGCCCGCCGAGGAGGACGCCCCGATGACCCCATCCGTTACCCGCACGCGGCAGTGGTTGCCCTACACCGCTGCCGTCACCGCCGGGCTGGTGGTCATCGCCGGGGCGTTCGTGTTCGTCCAGCAGCGCGATGCGGGCGGCGAGGTGCCCCGCACCGACTGCGCCACCACCCTCCAGGTCAACTCGTCGACGGAGAAGGCGGCGCTGCTGGTCGACCTGGCCGAGCGCTACAACCGCAGCAGCCGGTCGATCGACGGCGGTGGCTGCGCCCAGGTGCACGTCAGCGCGCTCAACTCGGGCCAGGCCGCCGAGGCGCTGGCCACCGGCTGGACCCACACCGGCCTGCCGCGACCACAGGTCTGGCTGCCGACGTCGAGCCTGTGGACCGGCCAGCTCCGGCTGCTCGACCAAGCCGCCGGGCGAGCACCGCAGACCCCGGACCGCTACCCGTCGATCGCCAACAGCCCACTGGTGATCGCGATGCCGCAGCCCAAGGCCGAACTGATACGCCGGCGCGGGCCGCTGGGCTGGGGGGAGATCCTGGGCCTGTCCGGGCGGGACGGGTGGGCGGGCTTCGGCAAGCCGGAGTGGGGCCGCTTCACCTTCGGCAAGGACAACCCCAACCTGTCCACCTCCGGGCTGGCGGCGACCATCGCCACCTACTACGCGGCGGTGCAACGGTCCAGCGACCTGACCCGGTCCGACCTTGCCGACCCCGCGGTCACCCAGTTCGTCCGCCGGATCGAGGCCAATGTGTCGCACTACAGCGACGATTCGGTGGACCTGCTGCGCAGCCTCGCCGAGGCGGACCTGGCGGGCGGCGCGGGCAGTACGGACGACATGAGCGCCATCGTCCTCCAGGAGGAACTCGTGGACCTCTACAACACGGGTGCGCTGAGCCCTCGGCAGGACGGGCAGGAGCGGGGCCGCAGGCCGAACGTCCCGCTGGTCGCCGTCCACCCCAAGGAGGGCACGTTCAACCTGGACCACCCGTTCGTGGTGCTGCCCTCCGCCGACGAGCGGCAGCGGGCGGCGGCGACCGACTTCCTGGCCTTCCTGACCGAGGACGCCCAGCAGGAGAGCTTCGCCCGCCTCGGCTTCCGGGACCACGAGCGCCGAGCCTCGGCGGAGCTGCTCGCCAACGTCGGCGCCGAGCCCACCGGTGGGCTGAGCTACTTCGAGCCCCCGGACCCGCAGGTGGTCGGCGCGATGCTGGACGGCTGGCGGACGCTCCGCAAGAAGGCCAACATCCTGATAGCCCTGGACACGTCCGGGTCCATGCAGGCGATGGTCGGCACCCGCACCCGCTTCCAGGTCGCCTCAGCAGCGGCGGGCAAGGGCCTCGCGCTGCTCAACACCGAGGACCGGGTGGGTCTCTGGTCGTTCTCCTCGGAGACCCGGAAGCGGCCGAAGAGCCCCTACCGGGAGGAGATCCCTCTCGGCGAGTTCGACCAGAAGCGGATCAACAGCAAGATCGCCGGCCTGCACGTCGACGGCGGCACCGCGCTCTACGCGACGGTCCGGGCCGCACACCGAGAGCTGCTCGACCGGTACGACCCGCAGCGGATCAACGCGATCGTCGTGCTGACCGACGGCAAGAACGAGTACCGGCAGGACAACGACCTGGCCGGCCTGCTCGCCGAGGTCGCCCTCGACCCGCGGCGTCCGGTGAAGGTGTTCTGCATCGCCTTCGACCGGGAGTCGGACTTCGCCACCCTGGACCGGATCGCCAAGGCATCATCGGGCAAGGCCTTCGACGCGACCGATCCGGCCAAGATCGACGAAGCGTTCGTGAAGCTGGTCAGCAGCTTCTGACGCCGTCGCGCGCCGCTCGCCACGAGCCCGCGGCGCGACCGACGGTCTCCGCAGCCCCGCCGGTGAACAGCGCCGGCCGGAGTAGGGAGCACCCCGACACCGGTCCGGTCCGCCGACGCCCTAACCTCGGCGTACAACGAGTGCCGGGCCTCCGGGATGACCAGCAGGTCGCCCTCCCCACCGGTCCACGGCTGATCCGGCGCGACCAGCCGGACCCGCCCCCGCAGTACCTGGAGCGTCGCCTCACCGATCAGGCTCCCGGTGCGACGACCAACCGCTCCGCGGCGACCTGCGCCGCGTCGGTGCGTACGACGCCGGCGAACTCGCGGGCGCGGGCGGCCACCTCCGGCCGCAGCGCGGCGCCCAGAGCCTCGGTCAGTGACTCGACGGTCGGCACGGAGCCGGGGTGTGCGGTGCCGATGCCGAGCGCGGGCACCCGGCGCGCGAAGTAGTGCTGGTCGTACACCTGCGGTACGACGACCTGCGGCGTCCCGGCCCGCGCGGCCGTGGTCGTGGTGCCCGCGCCGCCATGGTGGACCACCACGGCCACCTCCCGGAACAGGTCCTGCTGGTTCACTTCGCCGACCACCAGGCAGTCGGGGGACCGGTCGACCGGCGAGAGCGGCGCCCAGCCCCGGGAGGCGACCAGCCGGCAACCGACCGCGCGCACGGCCCGCACGGCCGTCTCCAGCAGACCCGGGGGTGCGGCGACGCTGCCGAATCCGACGTAGACGCACGGCCCGCCGGCGTCCAGGAAGGCCGTCAGCTCGGCGGGCAGGGCCCGCTTGTCGGGCAGGAGCCAGGCGCCCGGTTGGTAGACGGCCGGATCGGCGACCTCCGGCCAGGGTGCCAAGGCCGGGTCGGCGGCCAGCCACGGCCGGTCGGTGTGGATGTGGTCGCTGACGTCGTCGACCGTGCCCAACCCCACCGCCGACCGCAGCGCGTTGAGGGGCGCGGCGAAGGTGTCGTTGACGTGCCGCAGGTTGGCGGCCCACAGGTCGCTGTTGTCTGCCGACGCGGGCGCCGGGACCTCCCCGAGCACCGGCAGCGGCAGCGGAGGGTGGTGGGGTGAGGGAAGGGCCGCCGGGCAGAGCGCCGCGAAGACGTACGGGATGCCGCGCTTCTCCGCCACGGTGCGGGCGGCGATCTGGAGGCCCGTCGACGCGACGAGGACGTCACAGTCCCGGGCTGCGGCCGACAGCACCTCGAACTGGATGCCGATGGAGGACTCGGCGAACTTGCGTACCTGCGCGGGCGAGGGTTTTGGCACGGCGGCCCGCGACCTGGGCGCCGCCGACCTGCGCCAGGGCGGGCCGACGGGCACGAAGGGAATCCTGAAGCTGGCCACCCAGCGGGCGAAGTCGGGCGGGGCGCAGAGGCGGGCCTGGTGGCCGAGGGCCGTCAACCGCGACGCGAGCGCCACCAGTGGTTGGACATCGCCACGCGACCCGAGAGTCGACAGCAGTACGCGCATAATACTCGCCTTTCCGTCTTTTACGCCGGATCCGGGCGCGGCTGGGCCAGGCCCGACAGCGTTGTCGGGCCTAGCCGCACCGTCGATCTGCTATCCCCGCGTCGTGGAGCGCCCCGGCACCAGGGCAGCGGGTCGCGCCCTGGCGGCGGTCTGAGTGGGTACCCGGCGCGCGGCGCCGGGCGCGGGTCGGAGGGGCCGCAGGATCAGTACGTGGCCGAGCCCCTCGACCGCGCGCAGCTCGGCCGCGCAGGCCGCGGCCTGCGCCTGGCGCAGGTAGTCCAGCGTCTGCGGGTCGGCGGCGCACATCCCCGGCGTCGAGTCGGCGGTGGCGACCAGGTGGACCTCGCCGGCCAGCAGCAGCGAGGCCGAGATGAACTGGCAGAGCTCCGGCCACAGCAGGTACCGCCAGAAGTCCACGCTGATCACCGCGTCCAGGCTGCCCGGCGGCATGGGCGGGGCGACGCCGAGCAGGTGGAAGTTGGTCCGCCCGATGGGTGCGGCGTAGTCGAAGGTCAACGCCGAGGCGGGCAACCCGGAATCGGCGCGGCCGGTGCCGATCCAGAGCGTGCGGTGCCCCCGCACCTGGCCGGCGAGGCGCGCGGCGGCGGGGCCGATGGCGCAGGCCGACCGCTCGACGCACTCGTCGATGAGCGCGCGATAGTGCAGGATCCGCCGGATCGCCTCGTACCCCATGACGGCGGTGAGGAACTCCCACTCCAGGCACGGATAGAGCCGGGCCGCCTGCTGGAAGTTGGCCTTCATCTCCATCCAGTTGCGGGTGATGTTCTTGTGGTGCGGCAGGTGGACGACCCGGGCGTCGTCGTCGTAGCCGAAGTTGACGCCGTCGGGGAGGCTGCGGTCGACGCGGTAGAACAACTCGACGTCCTCCACGCCGTAGCTCAGACCGAACGCCTCGCGGTAGCCACCGACCTGCGCGAAGTGCGCGCTGGACAGCGAGATGTTGTGCGTGTAGGCGATGACCCAGCCGGCCCGGAGCCACTCGCCCCCGTCGTCGGGAAGCCCCGTGGCGAACCGAAGGTCGCCGCCGTGCGGGAAGGCGCGTGCGACCGCGTGCGACTCCCCGGCCAGCACTGCCGGCAGGTCAGCGAGGCCGATCTCGTCCCGCCGGCCGATCAGCACCGCCGCGTTGCCGGGCACGCTGTGCCAGGCCAGGTGCCGCTCCAGCAGGTCGGGCACCGCCCACGAGTCGGCGTCGAGGAAGACCAGCAGCGGTGCGCAGGCACGGCGCGCCCCCTCGTTGCGGGCGACGGAGCGGCCCTTGCGCTCGGCGAGTTCCAGCACGCGCAGGCGGAGACCGGCGCCCTCGGCGAGCGCCTCGGCGTACCCGTCGGACGAGCCACCGTCCCGGACCACGATCACCTCGAAGCGTTCCGGCGGCAGCGTCTGCCGGGTCAGCGCCCTGAGGGTCAGCGCGAGGCACTGCGGATCCTGGTAGGTCGGCATCACCACGCTCAGCGCCGGAGCGTTGGTGGGCAGCGACATGGCGATCCTCTCCGTCAGACGATCTTGCCGTCAGAGGGCGGCGACACCGTCAGACGATAACGCTCCGCAACGACATCACTACGCATCAATAGGGGTCTATAGGGGTGCACTGTCCCGACACGACAGTCGCCGCCCGACCGGAACCCACCCACGCGCAGGAGCAGCAGCCGCGACAGGAAGCAGCGGGTTAGATCAGCCTGAGCCGCCCCCGCTTTTATGGAGCTTCTTGACCATGGTCTGATGGCCGTGGGGGAGGAAGTCGTCCGTGGCAGCACCGAAGAAGTACCCCGATG
>NZ_LYXF01000031.1:0-42877 GCF_001709195.1 Micromonospora sp. II
AGCCACGGCGTGCAGACACCGCGCCACCCTGCCCGTCTCGCCGGTGGAAGTCATGCCACCACGCCGTCCACAACAGACCTTCTCAAACACGCTCTTAGACGCACTCACATGTCGCAACGGGGCACCCTGCGATTAGCAGGTCGACTCGGGCAGCGGGCTTCGAGCGCCGGGTCACATCACGACGCGGACACCAGGCCAGCGTTCGGTGGGGCGGTGGCGGGCGAGTCGCCGCCGGGAGATCTCCGCGCTGGCCCTGGCCGGGTTGCGCCGCCACACCCCATCGAGCAGATCGTCGGGGCCGTGGGGCGCGCATACCGTGATCTGGTCATGCGCGTCGAGGCGTACGGCCACGGCGGTGGCGTACTCGGGCCAGGTGGCAATGGCATCGGCGACGGTCCGCAACGGCGCCACCGGACCTCCGCCGAACTTGGCCGGGTACCAGGTGTGCACCGCGGCCTGGTTTTTGCCTCCCACGGCGGATTCGGCTAGCGCGGATGATCACGGGCGACCTCCTCGCCACCCGAGCCCCGGGCGGCGGCGCCGCGTGCCGCGGCCGCCGGGGGACTTCGGCCGGTCGCGATGTACGCCCGGCGATCGGCCGTCTCGTGACACGCTGCCGTGGGGACGACCCGGACGGGAGCGGAAGTAATGACCATCGGTATCGCGGTGAACGGCAGCTGATGGGCCGAGCGGTGATCATGCTGGCCGCGGTGGCGGCGGCCGTGCTGGTGGACGTGCTCAGCGGCGTACTCGTCAACCGGATCGCCCATGGTCGCTACAAATGGCTGCTGGCGCCGCTGCGCCAGGCCTGCCGCCGCCCGACGACCGCCGTTCTGCTACTCGCTGGCCTCTACGCCGCGCTGCCGGGAGGGCCGGGCCGGTGGCTGCGCGAGGGCCGGCACGCCATCCTGTTGCTGCTGATCGGCAGCGTCGCCTTGCTGGTGGTCAGGGCGCTGCACGTCGCCGAGTTCGTGGCGTTCAGCCGGCTGCCGGCCGGGGTGATGGCCGGCCGTCGGATCCGCCGCACCCGCACCCAGATCCGGCCGGTGCGACGGTTGACCTCGACGGCGGTCACGATCGTCGCGATCGGTCTGATCATGACCACCTTCGAGCCGATACGCCTGTTCGGCATCTCGGTGCTCACCTCGGCCGGTGTGATCGGCGCCGTGATCGGCCTGTCCGCCCGGACCGCGCTAGGCAATGCCTTCGCCGGCATCCAGGTCGCCTTCGCGGACGGCCTCTACATCGGTGACGTGCTCGTCATCGACGGCGAGTGGGGTCGCGTCGAGGAGGTGAAACTGACTAACGTGGTGATCCGGCTCTGGGACGACCGCCGGCTCATCCTGCCCACGACCTACTTCACCGAGCGCCCGTTCCAGAACTGGACGCGACACGAGACCCGGGTGGTCGGCAAGGTCCAGATCCACGTCGACCACACCGCCAACCTGGACGACCTGCGCGTCGAGGCGCAGCGCCTGATCGAGGCGTCGCCGCTGTGGGACCGGCATCAGTGGGTGCTTCAGATGGTCGATGCCAACCCGCAGACCGTCGTCATCCAGATCCAGGCGTCCGCCGCCGACGGGCCGAGCGCCTGGGACCTCCGCTGCGACCTGCGCGAGGCGATGGTTCGCTACCTGCGGGAGAAGCACCCGCAGTGGCTGCCCCGCACCCGCAGCGAGTACAAGCCCTGATTCCGCGCCCGGGATGCGGCATTCGCGTTGCCGACCAGCAGCCGGGCCGTTAAACCACCATAGGGCTGACACGCAACGAAGGTGGGGAACCCGATGCTGGTTGACCTGCTCGCCCAGGACGCCGCCCCGGGAGACCTCATGGCGGCGCGGGTGCAGATGGCCCTGTCCCTGGGCTGGCACATCGTGATCGCCTCGTTCGGCGTCGGCATGCCGGCGGTCACCGTCTTCGCCGAGTGGCGCGGTCTGCGCACCGGGGACCCGACCTTCACCCGGCTGGCGCACCGCTGGGCCAAGGCGATGGGCGTGCTGTTCGCGGTCGGCGCGGTGTCGGGGACCATCCTGTCGTTCGAGATGGGGCTGCTCTGGCCCGGCCTGATGGGCCGCTTCGGCGACGTGATCGGCCTGCCGTTCGCGATGGAGGGCATCGCGTTCTTCGTCGAGGCCATCTTCGTCGGGATCTACCTGTACGCCTGGGACCGGGTGCCACCCCGGGTGCACCTGCTCTCCGGACTGCCGGTCTGTGTCGCGGGCGTGGCGTCCGCGTTCTTCGTGGTGTCGGCAAACGCCTGGATGAACCAGCCCCGCGGCTTCGACCTGGTCTCCGGCGAGGTCACCGACGTCAGGCCGTGGCAGGCGATGTTCAACCCGGCGACGCCGCCGCAGACCCTGCACATGATCGTCGCAGCGTTCATGGTGACCGGCTTCGGCATCGCCAGCGTCTACGCGGTGGCCCTGCTGCGCGGCCGCCGGGACCGCTACCACCGGCTCGGCTTCGCCATCCCGTTCACCGTAGCTGCGGTGCTCTCCCCGGTGCAGGTCGTGGTCGGCGACTGGGCGGCGCACTTCGTCGCGGAGTACCAGCCCACCAAGCTCGCCGCGATGGAGGGGCTGGCCCGCACCGAGGCCGGCGCGCCGCTCTCGCTCGGCGGCGTCTACGTCGACGGGGAACTGCGGTACGCAGTCGAGGTGCCCAACGCCCTGTCGCTGCTGGCCAGGTGGGATCCGGACGCCGTGGTCATGGGCCTGGACCAGGTGCCCGACGATCAGGAGCCACCGGTGACGGTGGTCAAGTGGGCGTTCCAGCTGATGGTGGCCATCGGCTTCGGGCTGGTAGCGCTTTCCGCCTGGTGGGCGCTTGCGTGGTGGCGGCGTCGGGGTCCGCCGCGCTCGCCGTGGTTCCTGCGGGCCGCCGCCCTGTCCGGGGTCGCCGCCGCCGTCGCGGTCGAGGCCGGCTGGGTCGTCACCGAGGTCGGGCGGCAACCCTGGATCGTGTACGGCGTGCTGCGCACCGCCGAGGCGGTAAATCCGGCGCCGGGCCTGGCCACCGGCCTGGCCCTGGTCACCGCCGTCTACGCGGTGCTCACCGTCGCCACCGTCGCGGTTCTGTGGCGGATGGCCTGCCACCGCGACGAGCCGGTCGCTCCGCAGGAGGGCGTACCCGAACCGGTGGACAGCGGCCGATGACCGTCGTCGACGTCCTGCTCGGGGTGCTGCTGGCCGGTCTGACGCTCTACACCCTGCTCGCCGGCGCGGACTTCGGCGCCGGGATCTGGGACCTCCTCGCCGGCGGGGCGCGCCGCGGCGCAGCCCGCCGGGAACTGATCGCGCACTCGATCGGCCCGGTGTGGGAGGCCAACCACGTCTGGCTGATCCTGGTGATCACCCTGTTCTGGACCACCTTTCCGCCCGCGTTCGCCGCGTTCGCCTCCACCCTTTACATCCCGCTGACCCTGGCCGCGCTGGGCATCATCGGTCGTGGCGCGGCCTTCGCCTTCCGCAAGGCCAGTCACACCCTCACCGAGCAACGCCTCTACGGCGCCACCTTCGCGCTCTCCTCGGTGGCCACCCCTTTCTTCCTCGGCTCGATCGTCGGCGCAGTCGCCTCCGGTCGCGTCCCGCCCGGCATCGCCGAGGGTGACATCTGGCGCAGCTGGCTCAATCCCACCTCCATCTACGGGGGACTGCTCGCGATCGGCGTGTGCGCGTACCTCGCCGCGGTCTACCTCATCCACGACGCGCGCCGCGCCGGTGCCGCCGACCTGGTGGCCCAGTTCCGCCGCCGCGCCCTGGTCACCGGCATAGTGGTGGGCGTCGGCGCGGCGGCCGGGCTGGCCGTCGTCGCCGCCGACGCGCCGGACCTTTTCGCCGATCTTCGGGGCCGGGCGCTCGCCCTGGTGCTGCTCTCGTTCGCCGCGGGGCTCGGGTCGCTGGTGCTGATCGCCACCGGCCGCTACCGGGCGGTGCGGGTGACCGCGGCCCTCGCGGTCGCGGCCGTCCTCTGGGCCTGGGGCGCCGCCCAGTACCCAGACCTGCTGCCGCCCGACCTGACCGTCACCGAGGCGGCCGGTGATCCCACCGTGCTCGCCACGGTGCTCGCCGTCCTCGCGGTCGGAGCGCTGCTGCTGGCGCCCTCCCTGCTCTGGCTGTTCGGCATCTTCCAGCGCTCCAAGCCGGCCGCCGGCAACCCACCGCCCCGGTGACGCTCACCCGGGCGGGCAGCCTGTGGGCGGCGCTGGCGGCGGCGGTGGCGCTGGGAGCCCTGCACCTTCTCGCGCCGGCCATCCGCCGGAGACTGCCGGTGCCCACCCACGCGGCGACGTCCCTCGGTGGCGGCATCGCCGCCGCGTACGTGTTCCTCTACCTGCTGCCGCGCCTCGCGGAGGGCAACCAGGCGGTGGCCCACGTCCTGGAGGAGGAGATCAGGCCCACCCCGGCCCGCGGATTCGTGCTGTTCCTCGTCGCGCTGGTCGGCTTCTTCACGTTCTACGCCCTGGAACGTGTCACCCACCGCTCGCAGCAGCGCCGGCAAGAGGCCACCCGGCTGGTCTTCGGGTTCCAGCTCGGCTTCTTCGCCCTGTACAGCGGCCTGATCACGTACACCCTGGCGACTAAGCTGGACGCGGGGCTCGGGCCGGCGGTGCTGTTCGCCGTCGCCATGGGGCTGCACGTGCTGGCCACCGACGGCGTCCTGGCCGAGCACTTCCCGGTCAGCCTCACCACCGGGTGGCGCCTCGTCCTGGTCGCCGGCGCCGCCGGCGGCTGGGTGACCGCGGTCGCCGTCCAGCCCACCGGCGTGCTGATGAACGTGCTCACCGCCTTCCTGGGTGGCGGGATCCTGCTCAACATTTTCGTCGACGAACTGGCCCCCGAAAGGCACTCCAGCTTCACCTGGTTCACCATCGGCCTGGCCGCCTACTCCGGCCTGCTCGCCTTCGCGACCTTCACCACCGACGTCGGCGCTGCCTGAGGACGATCACCGGCCGCCTCCAGATGGCCAGCCGGTGATGGCGGCCGGTTGTCAGCGACTGGCCGTCACGTCGACCGTTCCGGCGCTCACGGTGCCATCGTTCAGTGGGGTGCAGCGGATGCCGCCCGTGCGGCGCAGCGCCTTCTACGCATTGGGGGCCGATGGCGACGTCCTTCAGGCACAGGGGGTTGGCCGGGCGGTTGTTCCGCAGGCTGACCGGCCTGCGCCGGCGTCGTCGTCAAGCCCTCCCAGCACGGCCGCGGTTTGGATGATCTGCTGCAACAACTCGCCGGGGTGGAGCCCCCGGGACACACCGCGACGGCTCGCCGAGCTGCTCGTCGGGTGTCACGTGCCAGCCGGTACGGCGGCGGGCCGGACCGAGAGGTCGAGCTCGCCGCCGACGACGTTGACCTCGATGGTGTCGCCCGGATTCGCCCCGTCATCGAGCAGCAGGGTCGACAGCCGGTCTTCCAACTCGCGCTGGATGCTGCGCCGCAGTGGCCGCGCCCCGTACTCGGGCTGGTAGCCCCGGTTGGCCAGCCACTGCGTGGCGTCCGGGCTGATCTCGAGGTTGATGTTCTGTGCGTGCAACCGACGGCGGGTGCGGTCCAGCAGCAGGCCGGTGATCTCAAGGAGCTGGTCCCGGTCCAGGCCGGTGAAGACGATGATCTCGTCGATCCGGTTGAGGAATTCCGGCCGGAACCGCTGCCCCAGCAGCCCCATCAGTTCCTCGCGCTGGTCGTTGACCGGACGCCCTGCCGCCTGCGCGGCCAGAATGCGGTCCGCGCCGATGTTGCTCGTCATGATCAGGATGGTGTTGCTGAAATCGACCGTGCGGCCCTGCGCGTCGGTGAGGCGACCGTCGTCGAGCACCTGCAGCAGTGCGTTGAACACATCCGCATGCGCCTTCTCCACCTCGTCGAAGAGCAGCACCGAGTATGGCCGGCGCCGGACCGCCTCGGTGAGCTGACCGGCCTCCTCGTACCCGACGTAGCCCGGGGGCGCTCCGACCAGCCGGCTGACCGTGTGCTGCTCCTGGAACTCGCTCATGTCGAAGCGGATCATGCTGGACTCGTCGCCGAAGAGCGCCGCGGCGAGGGCTCTGGCCAGTTCGGTCTTGCCGACGCCGGTGGGTCCGAGGAAGAGGAACGACCCGTCGGGTCGCTGGGGGTCACTCAGCCCGGAACGCGATCGGCGTACGGCGGCCGCCACAGCCCGTACGGCCTCGTGCTGGCCGACCACGCGCTCGTGCAGTTGCTCCTCGATGCGCCTCAGCCTCTGCTTCTCCACCTCCGTGAGCTGGGTGACGGGAACACCGGTACGGCGGCTGACCACCTCGGCGATGTCGCTCATATGCACCTCGGGCACCGGAGGCGTGCCCTCCTGCGCCGCCGCCAGGTCCCGCTCGGCCGCACCGATCTCGGCTTTCAGCGCACCCGCGCGTTGATAATCCTCGTTCGCCACCGCGCTGTCCTTCTCCCGGCGCAGCTGGGACAGCCGCTTCTCGATCTCCTTCTTGTCCGGAGCGGGTGTGCGGGAACGAAGCCGGACCCGGGCCCCCGCCTGGTCGAGCAGGTCGATGGCCTTGTCCGGCAGAAACCGGTCGGTGATGTAGCGGTGGGACAGTTCAGCGGCGGCGTCCAGCGCTTCGTCCGTGTAGCGCACCTGATGGTGCGCCTCGTACCGGTCACGTATGCCCTTGAGGATCGCGACGGTGTCCTCCACGCTCGGCTCCGACACCAGGATCGGCTGGAACCGGCGCTCCAGCGCAGGATCCTTCTCGATGTAGCGACGGTACTCGTTCAGTGTCGTCGCACCGACCACGTGCAGTTCGCCGCGGGCCAGGGCGGGCTTGAGCATGTTGCCGGCATCCATCGCCCCCTCGCCACCGCCGCCCGCGCCGACAACGGTGTGCAGTTCGTCGATGAAGAGGATCAGCCCGTCCTCGCCCGACGTCACCTCCTGGATCACGTTCTTCAGGCGCTCTTCGAACTCACCGCGGTACTTGGTGCCCGCCACCATCCCGGACAGGTCGAGTGCGACCACACGCCGGTTGGCCAGGGTTTCGGGCACCTCGTCGTTGACGATGCGCTGCGCGATGCCCTCGACGATCGCCGTCTTGCCGACGCCCGGCTCGCCGGTGAGCACCGGATTGTTCTTCGTACGCCGGGAGAGCACTTCGATCGTGTCGTCGATCTCGTCATCACGGCCGACGACCGGATCGAGCCGACCGGCCCGGGCGTCCTCGGTGAGGTCCCGCCCGTACTGGTCAAGGGTGGGGGTGCTGCTGGCCCCGCGCCCGTCGGCACCGCCCGCCGGCGGCGTGGGCCCGGTGACGGCCCCACCGAGCGCCCGCAACGCCCGGCCCGCGGTCGTCTCCGGGTTCGCGGCGATGCCGAGCAGGAGGTGTTCGGGGCCGATGTACGTCGCGCCGGACCGTCGCGACTCGCGGTGCGCGTCGAGCAGGGCGCGCTTCGCCGCCGGCGCGAGCGGAGGCGTGTCCTCGCGTGGCCTGCCCTTGGGGACGGCCGACTCTATCTGGCGGGCCAGGTCGTCGGGGTCGGCGCCGCTCGCGCCGAGCATCCGGCGGGTGGGGTCGGCCTGGGCTGCGGCCCACAGCAGGTGCTCGACATTGAGGTACGGGCTGCCCCACTCCGTAGCCTGCTCGGCTGCCCGTTGCAGCAGTTGCCGCGACTCGGTGGAGAGCAGCCGGGACAGGTCGACCCGCTCCACCGGACGTCCCGCGAACGGATCTCCCCCGAAGAACCGACTGATCAAGTCGTCCAAGGAGCCGCCAGGGATGCGGAACGCGTCGAGCGACATCTCATACCCTTTCTGCCGGTGGGGTGGGTCCTCGGCACAGGCCCACCTGAACGCTACGCACCTTTCGCCCACAGAGTTGGCCTTATGGGTTTCTGGGGAGGCCAGGGTTTGTACTCGCTGCGGGTGCAGGGCAGCCACTGAGGGTGGTTGTCGCGGAGGTCGCACCGGAGCGTCCCAGGCGCTGGGCCCCGTCGGCGCCTGCGGCCTGCCCACCATCGGATCGGCGCCTTGACCGGCAGGCCGGGAGGCGCGGGACCCCGGTACCCGCGGACCCTGCGGTCTGCCCTCACGAGCGCTGCGTTGTTACCGGTGGACTTGACCCAGGCGTCCGGCAGGCGTCCGAGTTTGGCCATCGGCGGGGGACCGACTTGCGCTCAGTGTTCCGACAGCACCACGCTCTCCGCCGTCTTGCGCCCCAGACATCTCCGCCGAGTTCGGGCGGCGAAGGCGTGATCGAAAGGCGGCGGTGTACTTGCGGTCGCGGATGAGGAACCCTCCCCGCAGCACACCGGCCACCCCGCCCCACCCTCGATGCGGCCCGATCCGGTGATGGCTCCGGGTTTCCGCTGGCCGGCCCGGTTGATCCGGAACGCTGAACGGGTGGAGCAGCGATCGGGACGTGCGCCGGGACGCCTGCTGTCCGTCAGGCGTGCGCTGTGGTCGTTGGCCGCCGGTGTCGTCGCCGGCACGGCCACCGCGCTCGTCGGGGCGTCGGAGCTGACGCCGCTGGTGGTCTGGACGATCGCGGCGGGCACGATCCTCGTTTGGGTGTGGCGGGCCTGCTGGTCGGCGAGCCCGAAGCGTACCGAGCAGCTTGCCGAGGCGGAGCAGCACTCCCGTTCCACCGACTCGGCGATCCTGATCGCGTCCGTTGCCAGTCTCGCCGCCGTGGCCGAGGCGCTCGTGCGCGCCTCGAACCAGCATGACGCAGTGGCAGTCACGCTGGTGATCCTCAGCGTCATCGCGGTGGTCCTGGCGTGGGCGCTGGTGAACACGGTCTTCGCGTTGAAGTACGCCCGGCTGTGCTACCGCGACGACGGCGGTGGCATCGACTTCAAGCGGGAAGATCCACCGGCGTACGCCGACTTCGCGTACATCGCCTTCACGGTCGGCATGTCCTATGCCCCGGGCGAGAACGAACGACGAGTAACCACATGCGCCGGATCGCGCTCGGGCACGCACTGCTCTCGTACACCTTCGGAACCGGCATCCTGGCCGTCGCCGTTAACCTGGTCACCAACCTTGGTCAGTCATGACCCACGAGCGTTAGAAGCAGGACTGTCTCGCTACAGATCTTGAAAGGCCAGGTTTGTCCGCTGTGGCTCGGTGTGTCGGCGTGAGCTTCGCCGATGATCGTTGTATGAACCGCCCCGGGTTTGATAGCGGCTAGATGGGTTGGGACTTCGGCTGGTCCAGCCGGTGTTCGGTGGGATCGTAGAGGGCTTCGAAGGCGGCTGGTGGTAGGTCCGCCGCGCCGCTGTGCGGGCGGCGGTGGTTGTACCAGTCGACGTATTCCAAGGTGGCGATCTCGACGTGGTCGCAGGTCCGCCACGGCCCCCGCGGTTTGATCAGTTCGGTCTTGAACAGGCCGATCGTCGACTCGGCCAGAGCGTTATCGTAGGCATCGCCGACCGAGCCCACCGAGGGATCGACGCCGGCGGCGGCGAGGCGTTCGGTGAACGCGATCGACGTGTACTGGCTACCAGCGTCGTTGTGATGCACTAGCCCGGCCAGATCCGTGGCGCCCTGGCGGCCGCGGGCCCAGATCGCCATCTCCAGGGCGTCCAGCACGAGGCTGGTCTTCATGCTGGTCGCGGCCCGCCAGCCGACGATGCGGCGGGAGTAGGCGTCGATGACGAACGCGACGTAGACCATCCCAGACCAGGTGGGCACGTAGGTGAAGTCGGCGACCCACAGCCGGTTCGGGCGCTTCGGTGGTGAACCGGCGTTGCACCAGGTCCGCCGGCCGCATGGCGTGTTCGCCGCCGATCGTGGTGCGTCGGGTCTTGCCCCGCACCACTCCGCGCAAGCCGAGCTGGCGCATGAGCCGCTCGACGGTGCACCGGGCCACCGAGATGCCTTCTCGGTTGAGGGTCAGCCACACCTTCCGAGCCCCGTAGACGCCGTAGTTCGCCGCGTGCACCCGTCGAATCTCGCCGGCGAGCCAGGCATCGCGGCGCGTCCGGGTCGAGGGCATGCGCCGGCAGGCAGCCCGGTAGGTGCTGGCCGCGATCTGCCAGCCGTGCTCGCGCAGGACACGGCAGATCGGCTCGACGCCGAACACCTGCTTGTGCTCGTCGATGAACCTCACGAGCGTGGCTGTGGCCGGTCGAGCTCGGCCGCGAAGAAAGCCGACGCCGCCTTGAGGATCTCGTTTGCCCGGCGCAGTTCGGCATTCTCCCGGCGCAGCCGCTTCAACTCGGCCGACTCGTCCGTGCTCACTCCGGACCGCTGGCCGGCGTCGATCTCGGCCTGGCGGACCCACTTGCGCAGCGTTTCGGCGGTTCCGATGCCCAGCTTGTGGGCGACGGCGTCGATCGCCGCGTGCTCCGACTCGTAGTTCGGCCGCACCTCAGCGACCATCCGCACCGCTCGCTCACGCAACTCACGCGGATAAGGGGAAGGGCGTGACATGGCTCGATCCTCCACAAGAGGTCGGGCAGCTATCAAACCCGGGGCGGTTCAAGCCTTGTTTACGAAGTATGGCGATCCTCAGTCTGCCGCCCATGGTCAGCCCGGCGGCGTGGGTGCCTCAGCAGGCTTCCCGGCTGCCCGGCGTGCGTCGGCGACGGCGATCGCGAGCAGCACCACGGCCACTACGGTGACCACCACCAGCGGCGGGGCGAAGGCCAGCGGCACGGCGARCAGCAGCAGGGCAGCAATGCCGAGCAGCCGGGGCCGGGACACGCGGGAGAAGACCACCCACTCCAGCAGCGTGCGGCCCGCCACGAACAGAGCCGGGCCGCCGAGCATCAACGCAAGCCAAGACTTGAACGTGTGGCCGGTGGGGTGCTTCTGCACCAGTTCATTGCCGATGGCGGCGGCGGCAACCCCGAGGATCATGAGCAGATGAGCGCTGCCGGCTACTCGGCCCAGCCTGGCGGGATTGGCCGCCGACTTGACCGCCGATCCGAACACCTCGCCCGCCCTGTAGAAGTAGATACGCCACAGCAGCACAGCGGTGATGAACGCGATCACCAGCCCAAACGTCTGCGGAAAGCGCAGGCTCCCGGACGCCTCGGTGTAGGCGATCCCGACCGCGAGGATCGTCTCCCCGAGCGCAATCAGCACCAACTGTTGATACCGATCAGCGAGATGCCCGGCAGCGGCCTCCCAAGCCAAGATGCGCTCTGGCTTTTGCCACGGCACCCACCAGCCCAGCCGCGCCGATCCGTACTCGATGACGATCGCGAGCGACCAAAGCAGCATCCTGGCCGTATCGTGGGCGACGGCACCGAGCAGCCACGCCACGGCGGACACGCAGAACCAAACCAGGATTCCCCAATAGAGGCGCTGTAACCAATGTGACCGCAACGCCACAGCAACCACCAGCGCCCGGCCGGCCTGGAGCGCGACGTAGACGCCGGCGAACATCCACGCACTGCCGCCGAACGCCTTCGGCGTGACGACGCCCAGGAGCAACACACCGAAGGCTGTCACCAGCACCATGACCTGCACCGCCAGGCGGCGGGGCTCGAAGCGCGCCGTGCTGTAAGCCGTCATTGACCAGACCCACATCAGCGGCAGGATCAGCAGCAGTGCCTGCAGTAGGCTCGCCCACCGCCCTGCACTAGAGGGGGAAGACGCCAGCTGCGACGTGCTGGTAGCCACCACCCGGTTGAGAGCAAAGACCAGCACAAGATCGAAAAAGAGTTCGACAAAACTCGCTTCCTGCTTGCTCCACTCCCCCCGGAGGAGCCTCACCCCCAAACCCCTGGCCGCACCAGCACCTTCCATGCGAGCCATTCAATGCCGAAATGCCGCCGCGCGTCGGACGATTGCGGGTATCTGAGGACTCATTCCTGAGCACGGCCCTCGGCTGGCCTAAAACTGGCTGGCCGGCGTCCCCGCCTAGCCGGCATGTGGACAGGATGATCACAGGCAAGAGCGAGAGGATGACCTCCTCATCGGACGGCTGCAGACCTTCCAGCCTCCCTGTCTCCGGAGGCTGGTAGCCCCTGTGGTGCCCGACGTAAGCTCACGCGGGCCGAGCGACGGGGGTTAGGAGTCGTACGCCCAATTCGTGGCCGTACCGTTCAATTTCAGCCGCACTCTCCTGCTTCTGGACGAGGTTGGCGTGTAGATACTGCACACACTGGGCCTCACCCATAATAATCGCCCAATCAAAAAGGGTCTTGTGTGCCGCAATGGTGAGGTATAGGAACCGAATCAGAGTATCGACTGCGAATTGATCAACGAGGTCGACTGAGGGGTTTGTGCGTACGAAGCTTTCAAATCGCCCATACATGCCTTCAACAGTGTCGGACCGGGTTGAAAGCGGGGAGGTGCCGAATGCCTTGGCGCAGGAGTTGATGTTGTGATTCCACTGCACACATTCCTGTTGCTTGCGCCGTACGATCTGCCCGAGATCGTCACTAACTCGATGGGCCAAGAAGTCGAGTACCCGCCGCCCGGATATCTCCATTTCACCTAGTATGCCTAGCTCATATATGAACAGGTCACGCGTCGTATTAATCGCCATGTGCTCCTCCTGACCTCGCTGGCGAGCCGCCACGGCCTACCCGTTCAGAAACCACCAAAACGCGGCAGGCAAGCCAGCAGGAAGGGTGTAAATTTGCGCATGTCGAACGAGAGGCCGAGAAGGATGAATGAGCCATCCCTGTCTGCCATCGACCCGCCCCTCCTGGGGAGCGAGCCGCCGCCCGGCCCGCCACGTCAAGCGGGCCTTGACGCGCGTACGGACGCTGTCGGAACAGACTGAGTCGGCTCTCGTGTCACGGACCGCGCCCCCGGCGGACATCGCCACAGTGGCGCAGTTGACCCAACCTTGCCCGGCACGGACCCGGCTTCCGGGGTCGGAGCTGACCACCAGCGGCCACCCCTCCCCCTCCCAGGTGAGCAGTTGACCTGACCCTGCACGGCTGCGAAGCCGGCTCCTGGACGACCGACATGCCTTCGCGCGGACACCGCCCCCAAGCTTGGAGCTTGCCGCGCGGACCCGACGCGCCCTCCCTTCGCCGCGCTGCTCAGGCGCGGCGCGGCCGGCTGCCGGCGAGAACCCCCACCACTCTCCCCGCTATCCCGTCTGTGGCGGCTCCGGGGCTCCCCGCTGTCCGCGCCAGCCGCCGGGCGTCAGGCGTGACGGCCGCAGAGCGACAGCGGCAGCGGCCGGCGCGCGCCCAGGCGGCGGCGCGTGCGGCCCGTTGCGGGCCGCCTTGAAGACGTACAGAAACTTTGAACAGCCTCGTCGGGACATCGTCGGGACATCGTTGTCGGGACATCGTCGGCACGTCGTCGGCACGTCGGCACGTCGGCACGTCTGTCCGACTCCGGTTGATGCGTTGCACGGTGGCTTCACTTGATGGGTGACACTCCGCCGAGTGCTGGTGGAGTTGAGTGTGACCGGGCAGCGCTATCGCGCAGTGCTGGAAGTTGAAGCTGGCCTGTCCGTGACGGAGGTCGCCGAACGCTTCGGCGTCTCGCGCCGGTGGGTGTGATCACCGGCGTTCTCGGCGCCCCGTACCTCATCTATCTGCTCGTCCGCACGAACCGCGCGGGAGGCTCGCTGTGACCACCGACCATTCACTGGCGGTCGAGAAACTGACCGTCGGCTAGGGCGGCCGCGTCGTCATCGAATCACTCGATCTGCTCGTCCCGCCCGGCCGGATCACCGCGATCGTCGGTGCCAACGCGTGCGGGGAATCGACGCTGCTGCGGTCGATGTCGCGGCTACTCGCCCCGCGAACCGGCCACGTCATGCTGGACGGCCGCGAAGTACACAGGATGCCGGCCAAGGAGCTGGCCCGAACGCTCGGCCTGCTCCCCCAGTCACCGATCGCGCCCGAGGGCATCGCCGTGGCCGACCTGGTCGGCCGGGGCCGCAACCCGCACCAACGCCTGCTGTCACGATGGAGCAGGGACGACGACCGGGCGGTGGCCGCCGCCCTCGACGCCACCCACATCGCCGACCTGGCCGACCGGTCGATCGACGAGCTCTCCGGGGGGCAGCGTCAACGGGTGTGGATCGCCATGGCGCTGGCCCAGCAGACCGAGCTGCTGCTACTCGACGAGCCGACCACCTTTCTCGACGTCAGCCACCAGGTCGAGGTGTTGGACCTGCTCACCGACCTGAACCTCACTCGCGGCACCACGATCGTGATGGTCCTGCACGATCTGAACATGGCGGCCCGCTACGCAGATCACCTCATCGCCCTCGCCGACGGCGGCCTGCACGCAGCAGGTGCGCCGACCGATGTGCTGACCGAGGACTGCGTCCGCGCCGTCTTCGGCCTGGACAGCCAGGTCATCCCGATCCGGTCTCCGGCAAGCCGCTGATGCTACCGATGGGCCGTCACCACATCCGGGCCGCGCAGTCGTAGGCCGACAGCGGCGCATCTCCACGTCCTGCGTTACGCCCCGGCGTCCTGCCGCGTCGCGCCGGCACCAGTTACGACACCCCATAAGATGGTTCACCTCAGCGAGGGTGATCGACTACGGTACGGGTTCGGTCGAGCGGGTAGGTGATCGGCATGGACTCAGTGCGGATGCCCTTCGGCGGTGGTGCGGACAGCGCGCCGGTCCGCCGGGCCGTCCGGGAGGTCCTCGTCGGCTGGCAGGCCACGCACGTCACCGACGACGCGCTCACCGTCATCACGGAACTCGTGCACAACGTCATCAGGCACACCGGTGCCGGGGGCAGGGTCGAGTTGACCCGCAGTCGGACGCGATCCGGATCGAGGTTTTCGACGACTCCGATCGACCACTGCGTCGCTTCGAGCCGGACCCGCACCGCATCGGCGGTCGTGGCCTGCTGATCGTCGACGCGATGGCGCGCAACTGGGGCACGAGAACCACCCCGCACGGCGAGCCCGGCAAAGTGGTCTGGGCGGAGATCTCCCTCGACCGGTCCGCCTGACCGCCCCTCACCGCGAGGCCCGGCCTGCCTCACCTGGCCGGCACCGCACCGCCACCGGCCGCACCGATGACTCGTCCCGGCGGGCCCGTGGCCTGGAGAGGCGCCCCACGGGCGGGCGAGGCGACGCTGTCCTACCCGGCTCGTGCGGGCAGGTGATAATCGACAGGTTTACACAACAGGTGGATGGTGCATCGTGTCGGCGTCACCGTCCGCGTGACGGTCGCGGCCGGAGAGAGGATCTGTCGTGATCAGTGACGCCGACCTGCCGACGGTGCCGCCCACCGGCATGCCGTCGGGGCTGGCGAATCCGGCGTCGTCGCCGACAACCGCGGAGCCGGCGGTCCTTCTCATCGAGGATGACCCCGGTGATGCGTTGCTCACCCGGGAGCTGCTGAGCGACAGCGGAATCAGCAACCGGTTCACCCAGGCGAGCAGCCTGAAAGAGGCCGCGGCCGCGCCGACGACGCCGGACTGCGTGCTGCTCGACCTGCACCTGCCCGACTGCCAGGGGCTGGAGGCGCTCGGCCGGGTGCTGCACCGATGGCCGGACGCGGCAGTGGTGGTGCTCACCGGCCTGGACGACGCGGCCACCAGAACGGCGGCTGTCGCCGCCGGAGCACAGGACTACCTGGTCAAGGGTCACATCGACGGCGCGCTCCTGGGCCGCACGATCCAGTACGCCATTCAGCGCCGACGGGCCGTGGTGACGGAGCGGCAGCTACGCGACAGCCGGATGCAGGCCAGCGAGAACACGCGGCTGCAACGGGGCCTGCTCCCTACGCCACTGGTCACCGACCCCGCGCTGGCGGTCGTCAGCAGATACGTGCCGGGACGGGGACGGTCACTGCTCGGCGGTGACTTCTTCGACCTGGTGCAGGACGAGGATCACACGCTCCACGCCGTCATCGGTGACGTCTGCGGCAACGGTCCGGATGAGGCAGCCATCGGCGTCGGCCTACGCGTCGGGTGGCGCACCCTCACCCTGGCCGGGGTGGAGAAGGCCGCCCGGATGCGGCTGCTGGAGCAGGTGCTCGTCGCCGAGCGGCCACGTGAGTCGATGTTCGCGACCGCCTGCACCATCCGCGTCGTCCCAGACCGCTCGCAGGTGATCATCGTGAGCGCCGGTCACCCCGCGCCACTGGTGATCACGCCCGGCTCGGCCGACCCCGCGCCGATCCGCCACCATCTCGGGCTGGGCATGTTCCCCGGGCGAGGTCGCTGGCAGGAGTCGGTCGTCACGCTCCCGGCGGGCGCAGGTCTGCTGCTGTACACCGACGGCGTCTACGAGGGGTTCAGCGAGGACGGAACCCGCCTCGGCGAGGAACGCTTCATAGAACTCGCCGCCACGCTGAGCACCGTCACGGAACCGGGCGACTTTCTCACCGCCCTGCTCGACAAGATCAGACGCAGCGACGACGGCCGGCACAGCGATGACACGGCCCTGCTCTACCTGACCTGGCCCGCCGGGGCGGACGCCGCGCCGATCGGCCCTGATCGGTGAAGGGCGCGGGCGCAGCCCACACTGCTCTGCTCAGACCTCGGTGAGCTGGCCGCGCAGCTTGGTCAGGGCGCGGGCGAGCAGCCGGGACACGTGCATCTGGGAGACACCGACCCGGGCGGCGATCTCGCTCTGGGTCAGGTTGCCGTAGAAGCGCAGCGTGAGGATCTTCTGCTCACGCTCGTCGAGCGTGGCGAGCGCCGGGCCCAGCGAGGCGCGCAGGTCGGCCAGCTCGTACTCGTTGTCCTCGGTGCCGAGCGTGTCGCCCAGCTCGGTGGCGCTGTCGCCGTCGCCGATCGGGGTGGACAGCGAGACCGCGTTGTACGCGCGGGCGCCCTCCAGGCCCTCCAGCACCTCTTCCTCGGTGACGTCGAGGTGGGCGGCGATGTCGGCGACGGTCGGGGCCCGGTTGAGCGTCTGGGTCAGCGTGCTGTTGGCCTCGGAGATGCGCAGCCGCAGCTCCTGGAGGCGGCGCGGAACCCGGATGTTCCAGGTGCGGTCGCGGAAGTGCCGCTTGATCTCGCCGAGGATCGTCGGGATGGCGAAGCCGGCGAAGTCGACGCCGCGCGAGGCGTCGAACCGGTCGACCGCCTTGATCAGGCCGAGCGCGGCGGTCTGGGCCAGGTCGCCGGCCGGCTCGCCGCGCCCGCTGTAGCGGGCGGCCAGGTGGTTCGCCAGCGGCAGCCACGCCTCGATGACCTGGTTACGCAGGCCGGCCCGCTGCGGGTGGTCGGCGGGCAGCGTGGCGAGCGCCGCGATCAGCTCACTGGCGCGGCTCTCCTCACCGGTCTGCGGCGCGCGCTGCACCTCGGTCGCGGTCGATGCCATGGTCATCGTGGTCATGCTGCCCTTCCCCGCCTTCGTGCGAACTGGCGCCCCAAGCACAGATGGTGAACGAACCATAGACGACACGGCAGCAAGAATCAACCGATCAGCTGATGTACAAAACCTGCCATAAGCATCAAAGCGGATTTCCCCCACCGGCGGCGCCTCACGAGTTCACAGATTGACCGCTTCGCGCCTCAACTGCCCGCTCCGGCGGCGAATCTGGTCAGCAGACGGGCGAACTGGTGCTTCTCCTCGGTCGTGAAGCCTGCCGTCGCCGCACGCAGACGGGCGTGCCGGAACGTCCGGGCCCGCTCGTGCAGGGCGACGCCGTCGGGGGTGAGGCGCACCAGACTCTGCCGAGCGTCGACCCGACCCGCCAACCGCACCACCACGCCGCAGGTCTCGGCGCGACCGACCAGGCGACTGGCAGTCGAAGGTGCAACCTCCAACGCGGTGGCGATCTGACCGACGGATGCCTCTCCGGCCGGCTCCGCTGCGATCGCCGTGACCACCAGCAGAGTGGACAGGTCGACGGATCGATTGTCGTGCTCGAGGGCCGCCGGTGTCCGGAAGAAACGGCGCAGCCGGAGCAGCGCCTCGTCGACCGCTACGAGATCCGGGTCTTCAGCCGGACGAGAGGACATGTGTGTGCGATACACACGTTGGACCGAGGAGGTGCGCGATGGATCGGATTCTCGTGACCGGTGCTACCGGCACTGTGGGATCGGTGGTGGTGCGGCACCTTCGGGCGGCCGACGTCGCGGCTGCCGCGGCGTCGGCGCATCCGCCCGCCGTTCGCGCACCGTGAGCGCCACCACTGGACAACCAGGAGCCCGTCATGAACATCGCCCTCATCGGCGGCACCGGACGCACCAACCGGCTGGTGCTGGACGTCCTCACCGATCGCGGCCACCGGGTCACAGTTCTGGTTCGGGATCCTGGCAGGCTCGGCCGCGCCGCCGACGACGCCGACGCGCGGGTGATTCGCGGGGACGTGCGCGACGTCGAGGCACTCCGGCGGCTCGTCGACGGCTGCGACGTGGTCATCTCCGCGCTCGGGCCGACCGACAAGGAGGCCGATCTGCACACCGACGCCGCGAGAGCACTGGTTGACGTCATGCGGGACGCCGGCGTGAACCGCTTCGTCGGCATCAGTGGCGCCGGTGTCGACGTGCCGGGTGACCGCAAGTCCCGCCGCGACAAGGTCATCAGCTGGTTGATCAACAAGCTCGGCGGCCCACTCGTCGCGGACAAGCCCGCCGAGCTCGCCGTATGGCGGGCCAGCGCCCTGGACTGGACCCTCGTCCGGCTGCCCCGCCTGACGGACGGCCCGGCGACGGGCCGAGTCGAGCACCATGCGAGCGAATCGACGAGCCAGACCAGCACCCGACCGTTCGACTACATCCATCGATGGTCACGATGGCGACGACGACACCAGTACCGCGCCAGAACAGCCCACTACCAGCGAAGACTCCAACTTCACCAGGTGCGGCTGGAGTACTAGGCCAGGTGGCCTTGCTGGCGGGTCCTGTGGGCCAGAGGGTGCGCCGGCGATCCTCTACCGTTCGATCGAGCGGGCCGTCAAGGTTTCAGCCCGCTCAGGGCGTTCGCGTGCAGGACCCTCAGACGAGAGGCATTGCGGACCGGAACGTCCCGGAGTGGGCCGACGCCGCGTACGAGCTGGCCGCGCTGCTCGACGTCGATGACCTGCTCGTCTTCATCCCAGGGACGATCGCCGTCGTGTGTGCCGTTCTCCTCACCGGCGACCGGGCACTAGACAGGGTTATCCGCATCGCGGCGCGTTCTGATGGCAGCAGTGGAACCGACGACGGCTAATCCTCAAGTCTGATTGGGCGCACGGCGTCGAACATCAATCATCCTGGAATACTGTCACCTGTTGCCGCCGCGGGCGGGGCATGTTCTGCCGCGACAACTCGTAGGCCCGGTTTACAGGCACAGCCACACAGACGCGATCTTCGCTGACACACACTTAACGAAGATTACGTCGAGGTATCCCAACACTCTCTGAGCCAGGTTCGCTGGGCCTGAGCCGCCCCGGGTTATGTGGAGACGGCTCTACAAGATCCGGGGCGGTTCATCCGCCGCATCGGGCCTGCCCGAGCTCGGCGGTGACGCTGCGGTTGCCCGCTGGGTTCCGCCTCCGGGCGGAACCCAGCGGACCGTCATGCCGGTTGGGACTGGACGGTGTTGGCCAAGAGTAAGGACAGCTCCCGGACCAGGTCGTCCATCGACTGGCGGCTCTGCGCCTTGACCAGGCCCAGAGCGAGATCGGCCAGGAGGTAGAAGCCGAGGGTGCGGGACTGCTCGGAGCCGAACGCCGACATCAGTTCCTCCGCGCCCGCGAGGTCACCGCGATGCTTGGCCGCGATGACCCCGGCGGCGCGTTGGACGATCTCGGCCGCCTCGGGGGTGTACCCGGTCATCCCGATCAGATCTTCGGGGTGGCGGCGCGGGCGGCGTCGAAGCGGGAGATGACGTCGGTCCAGTTGACCAGGTTCCACAGCCGGTCCACGTAGTCCGGGCGGACGTTGCGGTACTGCAGGTAGTAGGCGTGCTCCCAGGCGTCGAACACCAGGATCGGGGTTGAGCCCTGCCCGACGTTGGCTGGCGCAACCAATTAGACGCGCCCGTACTGAAACGGTCGCCGACATCCGATCATCAACGGATCACTACGCGATCTACTTACTCCGCGTGGAGCACGGCCGCTACAACGGCGATTGTAGTGAAGGAAGGCTCGGCGCAAGGCGTTAGAGCGGCACGCACAGTAACGGGTTGCGGCCAACGATCGCAGGAGTGCGTTCACGGCTGGGTGATCATCGGTGGGTCAAAGGATGTGATTCTCAGGATCGCCGCTCGAGGCTGCCGGCCCGGCGCAACAAATACGTGTCCATGACCCAGCCGCGGCTCTGTTTCGCCGCCGTCCGCCGGGACCAGATTCGGTCGGCGACCTCGTCAAGGTTGCCGGCCACCAGTTGCTCGTCGGACGAGCCGAGGTTCGCGCCCCACCAGATCCGCCAGGCCGACAGTTCGGGGAGCTGGCGACAGGTCAATGCCCCGTCGAGCAGGACGACGAGGTTGTCGTGTGTCGCCGCGTCGTGGAGCAGGCGGCGGCCGGTCGTGATGGTGATCGGGCCGCCGATTGTGTTGAGGACGAGCCGGTGGTGTGCCGCCAGCAGTTGGATGCTGCTGAGGCCGGGTACGACGTCCACGGTGATGTCGACCCGTGCGCGTTCGGCGATGCGGTCGGCCACACGGATCGCCGAGTCGTACAGGGCCGGATCGCCCCAGACGAGCACTGCGGCGTCTCCCGGGTTGTCCAGCAATGCCTGCTCGAACGCCTCGGCCCGTGCCTCGTGCCAGTCGCGTACCGCGCCGGTGTAGTCGGCCGGGCCGGCACGGTCGCGTTCCGGGTCGGGTACGTGCACGAGCCGCCAGGCGCCGGTGACGTGCCGGGCGCAGATCGCCTCGCGCATCGCGATGAGGTCGGCCGTGCCCGGGTGCTGTCCGGTCTTGTCGGCGACGAGGAAGTAGTCGGCCTCGTTGAGTGCCCGGACGGCCTGGGCCGTGACCAGTTCGGGGTCGCCCGGGCCGAGGCCGACCAGGGTGAGGCGCCGTGTCACGCCTGATCCTCCAGGTCTCCCTCGACCTCGAGGTACACGCGGGCCATCTCCGCCATGACCTCGGCGTCCGGTTCGGCCCACAGTCCACGGTCGGCGGCCTCGTTCAGCCGTTCCACGATGCCGCGCAGTGCCCAGGGGTTCGCGCGGCGCATGAACTGCTGGTTCGTCTCGTCGAGGACGTATTCGCGGGCCAGTGACTCGTACATCCAGTCGTGGACGACACCGGCGGTGGCGTCGAAGCCGTAGAGGTAGTCCACGGTGGCGGCGAGCTCGAACGCTCCCTTGTAGCCGTGGCGCTGCATCGCCGCGATCCAGCGCGGGTTGACCACCCGCGAGCGGAAGACGCGGTTGGTCTCTTCCTGCAGGCTGCGGGTGCGTACGGCGTCGGGCGTGGTGGAGTCACCGACGTACGCCCTGGGTTCGGCGCCGGTCAGCGCGCGGACCGTGGCGATCATGCCGCCGTGGTATTGGAAGTAGTCGTCGGAGTCGGCGATGTCGTGCTCGCGGGAGTCGATGTTCTTCGCGGCGACGGCGATGCGCCGGTAGTTGGTTCGCATGTCGTCGGTTGCCGCGATGCCGTCGAGGCCGCGGCCGTAGGCGAAGCCGCCCCAGGCGGTGTAGACGGCGGCCAGGTCGGCGTCGTCGCGCCAGGTGCCGGACTCGACGACCTGGAGGATGCCGGCGCCGTACGATCCGGGCTTCGAACCGAAGATCCGCGTGGTGGCCCGCCGCTGGTCGCCGTGCTCGGCGAGGTCGTGGCGGGTGTGTGCCCGCACGTAGTTGCGCTCATCGGGTTCGTCGAGCCCGGCGACGAGCTGCACGGCGTCGTCGAGGAGTTCGATGACGTGCGGGAAGGCGTCGCGGAAGAATCCCGAGATGCGCACGGTAACGTCGATGCGGGGCCGGCCGAGTTCGTCGAGGCCGATCACCTCCAGGCCGTTGACCCGGCGTGAGGCCGTGTCCCAGATGGGGCGTACGCCCAGCAGCGCCAGCACCTCGGCGATGTCATCGCCGGAGGTGCGCATCGCGGAGGTGCCCCACACGGAGAGGCCGACCGATCGGGGATGCTCGCCGGTTTCGGCGAAATGCCGGGCGACGAGGGACTCGGCCATCGCCTGTCCCGTTTCCCAGGCCAGACGGGACGGAACGGCCCGCGGGTCGACGGTGTAGAAGTTACGGCCGGTCGGCAGGACGTTGACCAGTCCGCGCAGCGGGGAGCCGGAGGGCCCGGCCGGGACGAAACCGCCGTCGAGCGCGTGCAGGACGTTGGTCAGTTCGTCGGTGGTGGCGGCCAGTCGCGGCACGACCTGCTCGGCGGCGAAGCGCAGGACGTCGCGTACCACCGGGTCGTCGTGCAGCGCGTCGATCGCGTCAGCCTGCCAGCTGGCCTTCTCCATCGCCTCGATCAGGGCACGGGCCTGCGCTTCCACGGCGTCGACGTCGGCCGCCGGGGCGTCCTCGGCAAGACCCAGCGCGGCGCGCAGGCCGGGCAGTGCCCGGTTCTGTCCGCCCCAGACCTGTGTCGCGCGGAGCACGGCGAGCACCAGGTTGACGCGTGCCTGTCCGGTCGGCGCCTGGCCGAGCACGTGCAATCCGTCGCGGATCTGTACGTCCTTGATCTCGCACAGCCAGCCGTCGACGTGCAGCAGGAAGTCGTCGAACTCCTCGTCGCCGGGCCGTTCGTCCAGGCCGAGGTCGCGATGCATTTGTGCGGACTGCATCAGCGTCCAGATCTGCTGGCGGACCGCGGGCAGCTTTGCCGGGTCCATCGCGGCGATGTTGGCGTGCTCGTCGAGCAGTTGCTCCAGCTTGGCGATGTCGCCGTAGCTTTCGGCGCGTGCCATCGGCGGCACCAGGTGGTCGACGATGGTGGCGTGCGCGCGGCGCTTGGCTTGGGCACCCTCGCCAGGATCGTTGACCAGGAACGGATAGATCAACGGCATGCTGCCGATTGCCGCGTCCGTGGCGCAGGCGGCTGAGAGCGCGGCGTTCTTCCCCGGCAGCCACTCCATCGAGCCGTGTTTGCCGAGGTGCACCACCGCGTCGGCGCCGAAGCCGTGTTCGAGCCAGCGGTACGCGGCCAGGTAGTGGTGCGACGGAGGCATGGCCGGGTCGTGGTAGATCGCGACCGGGTTCTCGCCGAAGCCACGCGGGGGCTGGATGAGGATGACGACGTTACCGGCGCGCAGGGTGGCCAGCACGATGTCGCCGTCGTCGTCGACGAAAAGCGAGCCGGGAGCCTCGCCCCAGGTCTCGGCCATGGCGTCGCGCAGCGCGGCGGGCAATCCGGCAGTCCAGCGCCGGTAGTCGTCCCGGCTGACACGCACGTGCGACTCGCTGAGCTGAGCCTGCGTGAGCCACTCCTCGTCCTGCCCACCGGCGGCGATCAAAGCGTGGATGAGCGCGTTGCCGGCCGTCGTGTCGGCATCCTCTCCCTCGACCGGGAGCAGCGGGTCGAGCCCGGGAATTGCGCCGGGTGCGCCGAGGTCGTAGCCGGCATCTCGCATCGCGCGCAGCAATCGGATCGCCGACACGGGCGTATCGAGGCCGACGGCGTTGCCGATGCGGCTGTGCTTGGTCGGGTAGGCCGACAGGACGAGGGCCACCTTGCGCTCGGCGGGCGGGACATACCGCAGTCGGGCGTGGTTGACGGCGATGCCCGCGACGCGGGTGCATCGCTCAGGGTCGGTCACGTAGCGGGGCAGGCCGTCGGCGTCGACCTCCTTGAATGAGAACGGGACGGTGATGAGGCGGCCGTCGAACTCGGGGATGGCGATCTGGGTCGCGGAGTCGAGCGGGGTGACGCCTTCGTCGGACGCCTCCCACTCGGCTCTGCCGGACGTGAGCGCCAGAGCCTGCAGCACGGGGATGTCGAGGGCGCGCAGCCGTTCGACGTCCCAGGACTCGTCGTCGCCGCCGGCGCTCGCGGTGGCGGGCCGGGCGCCGCCGGCGGCCAGGACCGTGACGACGATCGCGTCCAGGGTGGCGAGTTCGGCGTACAACTCCTCGGGCGCCGCCCGCAGTGACGAGACGTAGATCGGTACGCCGGCGGCCACGCCGGTGGTGTCGATGGCATCGGCGAGTTCGTGGGCGAACGCGTTGTTGCCGCTCACCTCGTGGGCCCGGTAGTACAGGACTYCGACGCGGGGCCGGGCGTCCGGGGCCGGCTGCCGGCTGACTCCCCACTCGGGCAGCACGGCCGGCGGTTCGAAGCCTTCGCCGGTCAGCAGCACGGTGTCGGACAGGAAGGCGTGCAGTTGGCGCAGGTTCTCCGCGCCGCCCTCGGCGAGGTAGCGGTGCGCCTCGGCGCAGACGCCGATCGGGACGGTCGACAGCCCCATCAACGCGGCGTTCGGCGTCCGTTCCCCACCGAGCACGACCAGGGGACGGCCGGTGCCGCGGATCAGCGCGGCGAGGTCGCGTACGTCCTCGGGCGAGCCGAGCACCCGCAGAACGACCACTTCGGCCTCGGTGGTCAGGGTGTCGCGGCGCTCGCCGGTGAGCCGGGCAGGGTTGGCCCAGGACCAGTCCGCGTTGCTGGCCCGCGCCGAGAGCAGGTCGGTGTCCGAGGTGGACAGCAGGGCGATACGTGTCATGTTTCTCCTTCGGTGACACGGGAGCCGAGGCGCAGGTCGCCGACCGGACGGCCGGCGCGTAGGTGCTCGCCGACGAGGCGTGCCGCGTCGCCGGGTCGCACCGGCCCGTACCAGGTGCCGTCGGGGTGCACGACGGCGACTGGTCCGTGGTTGCACGGGAACAGGCAGCCGGTCTGGGCCATGAGGACGTCGGCGTCGGTGAGCTGCTGCTCGACGAGCGCGCCCACGATCGCGCGATAGGTCTCGTCCGCGCCGCGGGCACTGCAGCGCGGGCCGCGGCACAGCAGTAGATGATGGCGGTACGGCGGCAGGGTGTCCCAGGCCGGTGAGGTGAGTGGCGCCTCGTGCCCGGTGATCGCGCGCTCGCCGAACCGGATGACCGGCGGGTCGATCTGCTGACGGTGCCAGTGGCCGGCCACGCGTCCCACCCACGAACGGGCGAAAGTCAGGTCGTCGGTGCTCACCGGTTCCAGGCGAACCTCCCGGGCGCCCTCGGCGTGCAGCAGGTCGAGCACATGGGTCAGCGTCGGCTCGCCGGCTTGCAGGAAGGCCAGTCGGGCGCCGGCTGCCTCGGCCTGCCCGCGTAGCACCGGCGACGCGGCGTCCGTCAGTGCGGTCGCGACGTGAACGAGGACGCTCACGGGGTCAGGAGCCGGTGATCCGGTGCGATCGGGACACGGGGTCTTCTTTCGTCCGGGGCCTGTGCGCGAGGCCTGGATGGGCACGTGTCGCAGACGGATCTGCGGCCAGCAGGTCTTCGGACTCGGGATCAACCGGACGGGGCGCCTTCCCAGACCGTGGGTCCAGTGGCGTCGTGCCCCGCCCGTCACCCTCACCGCTGCGCGTCAGTCCCGGATTCGCACCGGGTTCCCTGGCTCATGGCTGAGTTTGACTGGCATCACGACGGTAGCACCGACAGCCGGTGTCGCCGGGGACGGGCTCTGGCACCATGTCGCCGTGACCGAGAGGACCCGCCGCGACCTGTGTCCCGGCCTGCTGCGCCCATGGATCGCCGACGACGGCGCGCTCGTGCGGGTGCGCGTCCCCGGCGGGATCGTGCCGACTGCGGCGCTGTGCGCACTCGTGGAGGTGGCCCGTGCGCACGGCGACGGCGCGGTCCACCTGACCAGCCGCGCCAACCTGCAGGTGCGCGGTCTCGAGCACGACGATGGGCGGCTGCCCGAGACCGTCGTCGCCGACGTCATCGCGACCGGGCTCGTACCGTCCACGTCGCACGAGCTGGTCCGCAACATCCTCGCCTCACCGCTGACCGGACGCAGTGGCGGCCGGGCCGATCTACACCCGGTCGTCGCCGGACTCGACGCACGGCTGCGCGCCGAGCCCCGGCTCACCGCGCTGACCGGACGGTTCCTGTTCGTGCTTGACGACGGCCGCGGTGATCTGGTCAGCCGTGACTTGGACCTGGGGTTGGTGGCGCTCGACTCGGACACCGCGCAGCTACGCGCCGGAACCTCGGCGTGGGGGCCAGTCATCCGGCTGGACGAGGCCGCCGCGGCGCTGACCGGGCTCGCCGTACGCTTCGCCGGGCTCGCGGGTGACCGGCCTGACTCACCCTGGCACGTCGACGAGCTGCCCGGCGCCGGCGCCGCGCTGCTGGGCACCGTACTCGACCGTGCCGAGCGGACCCGGGTGAGCACACCTCCACCCGCGCTGGGCAGGATCGTTCAGGATGACGGCCGCGTCACCGCGCACCTCGCGGCTTCCGGCGGCCGAGTGGACGCTCCCCTGCTGGAGGAGATCCGCGCGCTCGGCGCCGGCGAGATCGTCGTCACCCCGTACCGCACCCTGCTCGTCCCCGATCTGGAGAACGCATGAGTCTCACCACACCGGCACGCCGCTACGACTACGTCACCGACGGCGCGGCGATCTACGACGCCTCGTTCGCCACCATCCGTGCCGAGGCCGATCTTTCGGGTGTGCCGGCCGACGCCGAGAAGGTCGCGGTGCGGATGATCCACGCATGCGGCCAGACCGACCTCACCCGCAACCTGGTGATCCACCCCGGCCTGGTGGCCGCCGCCCGCGGGGCGCTGGAGGCGGGGGCGCCGATCCTGACCGACGCGCACATGGTCGCCGCCGGCGTTACCCGCGCCCGCCTGCCCCGTGACAACGAGGTCCGCTGCTTTCTGCACGAACCCGAGGTCCCGGCGCTTGCCCACCGGTGGGCAACGACCCGGTCGGCGGCGGCGGTGTCGCTGTGGACCGACCACCTCGCCGGCGCGGTCGTCGCCTTCGGCAACGCCCCCACGGCCCTGTTCCACCTGCTGGAGATGCTGCGCGACGGCGCGCCACGACCAGCTGCGATCATCGGTACGCCGGTGGGATTCATCGGCGCCGCCGAGTCCAAGCAGGCGCTCATCGACCTCGCCACCGACGCCCCCGGCCTCGACGTGCCCTATCTCGTGGTGACCGGGCGCCGGGGCGGCTCGGCGATGGCCGCCTCCGCGCTCAACGCCCTCGCCCGGGAGGCGGAGTGACCGGGCGGCTGTCCGGCGTCGGGGTCGGCCCGGGTGATCCCGAACTGATCACGCTCAAAGCCGCCCGGCTGATCGGCGCGGCCCAGGTCATCGCCTACCACCAGGGTGTCGGCAAACAGTCCAACGCGCGCCGCATCGCTGCCGGGCTGTTCCCGGACGACGTGATCGAGGAGGCGCTGGTCTATCCGGTGACGACCCAGAGCACCGAGCACCCGGGCGGGTACGCCGGGGCGATGGCCGACTTCTACGCCGAAGCCGCCGAGCGGCTGCGGGCCCACCTTCGTGCGGGCCGCGACGTGGTCGTGCTGGCCGAGGGCGACCCGATGCTCTACGGCTCGTTCATGTACCTGCACGACCGGCTCGCCGGCGAGTTCGACACGCAGGTCGTCGCCGGTGTGCCCGCCTTCGCCGCCGCCACCGCCACCACCGCCCTGCCGCTGGTCCGGCAGACCGACGTGCTGACCGTGCTGCCGGGAACGTTGCCCGAGCCCGAGCTGGCCCGGCGTCTCGCCGACACCGACGGGGCGGTGATCATGAAGCTGGGCCGGACGTTCACCAAGGTCCGCTCGGCGCTCGAGCAGGCCGGGCGCGTCGAGGGCTCCTGGTACGTCGAACGGGCGTCGATGACCGCCGAGCGGGTACTGCCTGTCGCCGACGTGGACCCCGCCACGGTGCCGTACTTCTCGATCGTGCTGGTCCCCGGCGACACCCGGCCCGGAGTGGCCCGTTACGACCTCCCGGCCACCAGGGTCACCGAACCTTATCCCGGTGCCGAGGTCGTCGTCGTGGGCCTCGGCCCCGGTCCCGATCGGTGGCTCTCCCCCGAGGCGTCGCAGGTGCTCGCCGAGGCCGGCCACGTCGTCGGCTACGGCCCGTACGTCCAGCGCGTCGCGCAGCGCCCCGGACTCGTCCGCCACGCCTCCGGCAACACGGTCGAGCTCGAGCGGGCCCGGCAGGCGCTCGAACTGGCGCTCGCCGGTGAGCGCGTCGCGGTCGTCTCCGGCGGTGACGCGGGCGTCTTCGGCATGGCGTCGGCGGTGTTCGAGGCCGCGGAGGACCCCCGCTACGCCGGCGTCGCCATCCGTGTCGTACCCGGGATCTCCGCCGTCCAGGCGGTCGCGGCGCGCGCGGGCGCGCCGATCGGGGCCGATTTCGCGGTGATGAGCCTGTCGGACCGGCTCAAGCCGTGGGAGGTCGTGGTCAAGCGGCTGCGCGCTGTCGCCGAGGCGGATTTGGTGCTGGCCCTCTACAACCCGCGCTCACGCTCACGCACCGAACAGGTCGCGCAGGCCCGGGCCGTGCTGCTGGAGCACAAGTCCCCCCGGACGGTCGTGGTCGTGGGCCGCGACATCGGCCGGGCCGGGGAGAGTCTCACCGTCACCTCGCTCGGCGAACTGGACCCCGGCAGCATCGACATGAAATGCCTGTTGATCATCGGCGCCTCGGCGACGCGAGTCACCGCGGCCGGACGTGTCTGGAGCCCGCGCTTCGTGCCCTGATCAGCCGCGCACGCGGCGCTCGCGACCGGCCGAGTAGAGGAACGACTCGCCGCCACGGACGTCCCCGGCCAGCGCCGGGCCGACCAGGATGACCGCTGCCTGTCGCAGACCGGCCTGCTCGACCCGGCCGCCGATGTCGGCCAGCGTGCCGCGCAGGATGAGCTCCTGCGGCTGCGACACCCGGTGCACCACGACTATGGGGCAGTCGTGGCCGTAGTAGCCGGCCAGTTCGGCGGCCAGCTCGCGGGTACGCGTGACCGCCAGGTGCAGGGCGAGCGTCGCGCCGGTCGCGGCGAACGCGGCGAGCTTCTCTCCCGACGGCATGACCGTGGACCGGGCCTGCGCGCGGGTGAGCACGACCGACTGGGCCAGCTCCGGGACGGTCAGCTCGGCGCCGACGGCGGCGGCAGCAGCCGCATAGGCCGGCACGCCGGGCGTGACGTCCCACGGGACCCGGGCGGCGTCGAGCCGGCGTGCCTGCTCGTGCACCGCCGAGTACAGCGACGGGTCACCGGAGCACAGCCGTACGACCTCGGACCCGTCGGCGTGTGCCTGGACCAGGTGCGTGGTGATCTGGTCCAGGTCGAGGTGCTGGGTGTCGATCAGCCGGGCGTCGTCACGGCAGTGCTCCAGCACCTCGGCGTCGAGGTACGTGCCCGGGTACAGGCACACGTCGGCGGACTCGAGCAGGCGTACCGCGCGGAGGGTGAGCAGGTCGGCGGCGCCGGGCCCGGCCCCGACGAAATGGACGGTCATGAATCTCCCTTGACGATGGACCACTGGCTGACTGCCCGTGCGGGCGTCCAGCCGGTGAAGCCGCCGAGCGGTTCGGCGCGTTCGACGTGCAGGCGGACGAGTTCACCGCCGCGCCGGCTGTGCTGCTTCAGCAGCACCGCCTCGGTCTCGGCGGTGACACCGTGCACGACGAGCCGTCCACCGGCGCCGAGCGCATCCCAGCAGGTGTCCAGCACGCCGGGGACGGTGGCCCCGCCGCCGACGAACACCGCGTCGGGACGGTCCAGGCCGGACAGGGCCCCGGGCGCCGAACCCTCGACCAGACACAGACCCGGCACGCCGAGGGCAGCGGCGTTGCGGTGCACCAGCGCGGCCCGGTCGGAGCGGGGCTCCACCGCGATCGTCCGTGCCGTCGGCCAGGCCCGCATCCACTCCACACCGATCGAGCCGCTGCCGGCGCCGACGTCCCACAGCAGCTGACCGGGCGCGGGCGCGAGCCGGGCCAGGGCACTGGCCCGCAGGTCACGTTTGGTGATCTGCCCGCCGTGCTCGAACGCGTCGTCGGGCAACACGCCGCCCGAGGCCCAGCCCGGACCGGCACCGCGAGCTTCGACAGCGAGAACGTTCAACCGCGGCACGTCGTTCAGGTCCCACCCGGCCGCGGTGGTCGCGGTACACGACTCACCGGCGGCACCGAGGTCACCGAGCACGACCAGCCTGGACTGCCCCCAACCGAGCCCGGTCAGCACCGCGGCCACGGCCGCGGGTGTCGTCTCGTCGCTGGACAGCACGAGCAGCCGGCGCCCGGCCGAGAGCGCAGGCACGATCAGCCGTAGGTCCCGGCCGACCAGGCTGACCGTGGTGACGGACTCGGCCGGCCATCCGAGACGTGCTCGGGCGAGGGCTACCGAGGAGACCCCGGGCACGATCGTCACGCGCTCCGGGCCCAGGACGTCCAGCAGCGTCGTGCCGATACCCGACACGAGCGGGTCGCCGGAGGCCAGCACGACAACCGGCCCTCGCGCGGAGGCGAGCACACCTGGCAGATTGTCCCGCAGCGGCGACGGCCACGCCACGCGCTGCTGGCCGTCGACGGGCGGCACCGCCTCGAGGTGCCGCCGCCCGCCGAGCAGCGTCGCGGCCGCCCGCACCAGCGCCCGGGACGGCTCCGGCAGACCCACCCACCCGTCAGCCCCGATCCCCACCACGGTCACCCGCTCCTCCATGGAGATGCACCCTAGCCGCCCACCGGCCCTTGCCCCGGCCACCGGGGCGTCTATGGTGATGCACAGGTTCGAGGTGCCCCACGACCGTGGTCGCGGGGAGAATCTGGGAAGCCGGTGAGAATCCGGCACAGGGCCCGCTGCGGTGATCCAGGCATTGACCTGGGAAGTCCGAAGACCGGCCTCGATCCGATCCACGGCGCATGCCGCGTCGTGGACCGCCATGGCAGATCGAGCGGGAGCCCTACATGCCAGCGCAGTACCCCTTTTGTGCCGTCGTCGGCGCCGACGACATGACTCTCGCCCTCACCCTGGTCGCGATCGATCCGCTCATCGGCGGTGTCCTGATCCGCGGGGAGAAGGGCACTGCCAAGACCACTACCGTGCGCGGCCTCGCCGAGGTGCTCCCGGCGGTACGGGTCTATGCGGGCGACCGGTTCTCCATCGACCCGGACGATCCCTCGGCGGTCTGCCCCGACGGGCCGTTCGACGTGCCCACGCCCGTCGTCGAACGGCCGGTACGCCTCGTCGAACTACCCGTCGGAGCCGGCGACGACCGGGTGACCGGATCGCTGAAGCTCGATGCCGCGCTGCGAGACGGCGTCGTCGCGTTCGAGCCTGGCCTGCTGGCCCGGGCCCATCGTGGCCTGCTGTACGTCGACGAGGTCAACCTGCTGCCGGACCACCTGGTCGACCTGCTGCTCGACGCCGCGGCGACCGGCCGGGTCAGCGTCGAACGCGACGGTGTCTCGGTCGAGCATGCCTCCCGGTTCGTGTTGATCGGCACGATGAACCCGGAGGAGGGCGAACTGCGCCCGCAGCTGCTCGACCGGTTCGGCCTGACGGTCGAGGTCGCCGCCCCGCGTGACCCCGTCCTGCGGGTGCAGGCGGTCCGCCGCCGGCTCGCATTCGACGCCGACCCGGAGGGCTTCGCCACACGCTGGGCCGGCGAGCAGGAAGCCCTGCGCACCCGGCTGGCCGCCGCCCGGCGCTCGCTGGCCGGTGTCGTGCTCGACGACGAGACGCTGACCAGGATCGCCGAGCTGTGCGCCGCGTTCGACGTGGACGGCCTGCGTGCGGACCTCGTCACCGCTCGCGCCGCCGCGGCGCACGCGGCCTGGCGGGGACGTACGCGAGTGACACTCGAGGACATCCGCATCGCCGCCCGTCTCGCGCTGCCGCACCGCCGCCGCCGCAACCCCTTCGACGAGCCCGGCCTGGACCAGGACCGCCTGGACGACCTACTCGGCCACAACGACCCCGACCCCGGACCCGACGGTCCCGGCGGCGGTCTGCCCGACGACACCGGGCACGACGGATCGGCCGGGGACGTGCCCGGCTCTCCCGGCGAGAGCCCGCCCGTACCGGAGCCCGAACGGCAGGCCGCCACATCGATGGCATCCGCGGGCGAGCCCGCACGTGCCCGCTTGCTGGTCGTGAAAGGAACCGGCGACGGTCAGGCCGGCCGGCGGTCCCGGGCACGAACACCGCAGGGCCGTGTCGCCGGGCAGCGGCGGCGCACGTCCGGCGACGGCCGGCTGCACCTGCCGGGCACCATCACCGCGGCGGCGCCGCATCAGCATTCCCGGGGTGGCTTGACCGGCGGTCGCGGCCTCGCGCTCGTGCCCGGCGACCTGCGCCGGGCCGAGACCGTCGGGCGCGAGTCGAACCTCGTGCTGCTGTGCGTGGACGCGTCCGGTTCGATGGCGGCCCGCCGCCGCATGGAGCAGGTCAAGACCGCTGTGCTGTCGCTGCTGCTGGACGCCTACCGCCGCCGGGACAAGGTCGCACTGGTGACGTTCCGCCGGCACACCGCCGAGGTCGTCCTGCCACCGACCGGCTCGGTCGACGTCGCCTCCCGCCGCCTGGCCGACCTACCGGCCGGTGGCCGGACCCCGCTCGCGGAGGGCCTGGAACGCAGTGGGGAGGTGCTGCGCCGGGAGGCGCTGCGCGACCCGTCCCGCCGGCCCCTGCTCGTCGTGGTGACCGACGGCCGCGCCACCTCCGGCCCGGACCCGCTGGGTCGTGCCCACCGCGCCGCCGCCGCGCTCGCCACCAGCGGTGTCCAGGTCGTCGTCGTGGACTGCGAGACCGGACGATTCCGGCTCGGCCTCGCCGCCCGGCTTGCCACTCATCTGAGGGCCGAGCACGTGCCGCTCGGTGAAGTGACCGCCGACGGGCTCACCGGGGTCGTTCGCACGGCGACCGCTCCGCGGGCGGGGGTGGCCTGATGCCGCAGGGTAAGCCGCTCACCGTCCCGGACGACGGCAGCACCACCCGCCAGCGGCGCAACCGGCCGCTGCTGATGGTCCACACCGGAAACGGCAAGGGCAAGTCGACCGCCGCCTTCGGTATCGCGATGCGCGCTTGGAACCAGGGCTGGGACATCGGGGTGTTCCAGTTCGTGAAGTCGGCCAAGTGGCGCATCGGGGAGCAGACCGTCCTGGAGAGGCTCGGGCTGCTGCACGAGCAGACCGGCGAAGGCGGGCCAGTCGAGTGGCACAAAATGGGCTCCGGATGGTCCTGGAGCCGTAAGAGCGGCACCGAGGCGGACCACGCCGCGGACGCCGCCGAGGGCTGGGCGGAGGTGAAGCGCCGTATCCAGGCGGAACGGCACCAGCTCTACATCCTGGACGAGTTCACCTATCCGATGCAGTGGGGCTGGGTCGACGTCGGCGACGTCGTGGAGACACTGGTCCACCGTCCCGGCCGTCAGCACGTGATCGTCACCGGGCGCCGGGCCGACCACCGGCTGATCGAGGCAGCCGATCTGGTGACCGAGATGCAGCACGTCAAGCACCCGATGGACGTCGGCCAGAAGGGCCAACGAGGCATCGAATGGTGAGCCTTCCGCGGCTGATCGTCGCGGCGCCGGCCTCCGGCCACGGCAAGACCACGGTCGCGACCGGGCTCATGGCCGCGCTGGCCGCGCGCGGGCACACCGTGTCGGGGCACAAGGTGGGGCCCGACTACATCGACCCCGGCTACCACGCGCTGGCCACCGGACGCCCCGGCCGCAACCTCGACCCGCACCTGACCGACCCCTCACTCGTGATCCCGCTGCTGCTGCACGGCGCACGCGACGCGGACATCGCCATCGTCGAAGGGGTCATGGGCCTGTTCGACGGCCGCATCGGCGGCGACGGTTTCGCCTCTACCGCGCACCTCGCGGCCCTGACCGCCACCCCGATCCTGCTGGTCGTGGACGTCTCGCACACCTCGCGCAGCGTAGGGGCCGTCGTGCACGGAATGGGCACGTTCGAGGCCGGCGTCACCGTCGCGGGTGTCGTGCTCAACAAAGCCGGGTCCGCCCGCCACGCCGCCGAGGCGGCCCGGGCGGTGGAATCCACCGGCGTACCGGTGCTCGGGATCCTGCACCGCGACCAGGGTGTCAGCGCCCCGTCGCGCCACCTCGGGCTCGTGCCGGCAGCCGAACGTGAGGAGGCCGCCGCCGCCCTGGACGTGCTGGCCGAGCAGATCGCCCGCCACGTGGACCTCGATGCGGTGCTGCAGGTGGCACGCACCGCACCCGATCTGGACGCCCAGCCATGGGATCCCGCCGCGCACGTCCGGCGGCTGGGCGCCGGATCACCGGTGGTTGCGGTCGCGGCCGGGCGTGCCTTCACCTTCCGGTACGCCGAGACGACCGAGCTGCTGCAGGCGGCGGGCTGCACCGTCGTTCCGTTCGACCCGGCCCGCGACCAGCGGCTTCCCGCCGGGACACGCGGGTTGTACCTCGGTGGGGGGTTCCCCGAGGTACACGCGTCCACGCTGAGCGCCAACACGACGCTGCGCCACGAACTGCGCCAGGCCGTCCTCGACGGCGTCCCCACCGTCGCCGAGTGCGCCGGCCTGCTGTATCTGTGCCGCTCCGTCGACGGCCATCCCATGGTCGGGGCGCTCGACGCCGAAGCCGTCATGACGCCGCGCCTCACCCTCGCGTACCACCGTGCCGCACTCGGCTCGGACCAGCTGCTCGGCGAGCGGGGAACCGCTGCCACCGGCCACGAATTCCACCGCACCACCGTCACACCCGGTCACGGCGAGCACCCCGCCTGGCGCATCGAGGGCCGCAATGCCGGATTCGCCTCCCCCAGCCTCAGCGCGTCCTATCTGCACGTGCATTGGGCTGGGCAACCGCATCTGGCCCAGTCGTTCACCGAGGCCGTACACCGGACGGCTGTCTCCTCAGCACGTTAGGAATCACCGTCACATGCAGCTGAACCTCACCGGCCGTAGCGTGCTCGTCCTCGACGGGAGCGCACCCGCCGCCGTCACGGTCAGTGCGCTGCTGCACAGGCGCGCCCTGGTCACCGTCGCCGCGCCGGCCGTGTGCGCCGCGCTGGAGGACCTCGCCCTCCGCGGGCGCCTGACCTGGGTCACCACCCCGGTCGACGAGAGCCGGTTCGACGTCGTGCTGCGTACCGTCGCACCCTCGGAGGCCGGGGCGCCGGCAGCGGTCCGAACGGCCGGACACGTCACGCTGGTCGGCGCCGGCCCGGGCGATCCAGGGCTGGTCACCGTCGCCGGACGCGCGGCCGTCAAGCAGGCCGACGTGATCCTCACCGACCGGCTCGCCCCGTGGGAGGCCCTGAAGTGGGCGCGCCCGGATGCCGAGATCATCGACGTCACCAAGATCCCGTACGGGCGGAGCACGAGCCAGGAACAGATCAACGCGCTGCTTGTCGAGCACGCCCGCGCCGGACGGCACGTTGTGCGGTTCAAGGGCGGCGACTCGTACGTCTTCGGCCGCGGCTTCGAGGAAGTCACCGCGTGCGCCGAAGCCGGCGTCCCCACCACCGTGATACCCGGCGTGACCTCCAGCATCGCGGCCCCGGAGCTGGCCGGCATCCCGGTCACCCACCGCGGACTCGTGCAAGGCTTCACCGTCATCTCCGGCCACGTACCGCCCGGCCATCCCGACTCGTCGATCGACTACGCCGCCCTCGCCCGCACCGGCACCACCCTCGTGGTGCTGATGGGCATGCGCAACCTCGCGGCCATCGCCGACGCGCTCGTCGCCGCCGGTCTCGACCGGAACACACCATGCGCCGTCGTCGCGGACGCCGCCTCGGCCGGCCAGCGGGTGCTGCGCAGTACCCTCGCCGACGTCGTCGCCGACACCGCCGAGGCCGGCATCGGCGCGCCCGCCGTAACGGTGATCGGCCACGTCGTCGCCCTCGGACCGGCCGCCGTGCAGGCAGTCGCGACAGCGTCGCGTTGCTCCGATACCTGATATGGTCGTGCCACCCTGCTGAAGGAAGCCGGTGTGAATCCGGCGCAGTCGCGCTACTGTGACGCCGCTCGCGGCGAAGCCAGACCCTCCAGCCAGGTCGACCACCCATCGACGGGACGCAGCATCCCAAGGAGTGTCATGCCTCAGGCGACCACGGCCATTCCGGCCGTTCTTCCCACCATTCCCGTTCGCGCGCTCGCCCCCTGGGCGCTGTTCTTCGCGCTGGTCACCGCCGTCGTCCTGTATTTCGTGGGCGCCGAGCAGGGAGCTTTCTCCGTCTTCGAGGGCACCTTCATCCACGAGCTGACGCACGACGCACGGCACGTGCTGGGCTTCCCCTGCCACTGACACCACGCCACGCGGCAGTCCGCCCGGCCCGGCCGGAGTTTTCGTCTTTCCTCGTCACCGGCGCTGCGGGCGTTTCGTGCTGCCCGCGGCCGGCTCCCGAACGGACCCTTGATGACCCCTCGCACTTTTCTCGTTCACGGGCTGTTGGCCGGGCTCATCGCCGGTTTCGCGGCCTTCCTCGTCTCCTACGTCGTCGCCGAACCCCAGGTCGATGCAGCCATCGCCCTGGAGGAAGCCGGTGCCGCCGAGCACCCGCACGACAATGCCACCGCCGAGCAGTCTCACAGCCACGATGAGGAGGAGGCCGAAGTCTCGCGTGGCACCCAGTCCACCGGGGGCCTGGCACTGGGCACCATCCTGGTAGGCGTCGTCCTCGGTGGAGCGACCGCGCTCGCTGCCGCCTTCGCCGCCGGGCGTCTGGGCTCCCTGTCCGCACGGGCCAGCACCGCGGTGGTCGCCGCCGTCGGTTTCGTCGCCACCGCCCTCGTGCCGTTCCTCAAGTACCCCGCCACACCACCGGCGGTCGGCTCCGGTGACACGATCAACGAGCGGACCGCGCTGTACTTCGGGTTCTGGGCACTGAGCCTGGCCGCCGCGATCGGCGCCGTGGTCCTGGCCCGGCGTCTGCTGCCCCAGCTGGGCGCATACTCGGCGGTGCTGGCCGGTGCCGGCGCCTATCTCGTGGTCGTCGTGGTCGCCGGGGCTCTGCTGCCGACGGTCAACGAGGTCGGCGGCTTCCCGGCCGACACACTCTGGTACTTCCGCATCTCGTCGATCACGACCCTGGCCGCGACTTGGGCGGTCCTGGGTGCAGTGCTGACCGGTCTGGTCGGACGCGACGCGGACCGTGCCGCCGAGCGGCTGCGCCGCCAGGAGCTGGCGGCCACGCTCTGAACCTTCCCGGCTGAACCTCGCGTCAGGGTGCGGGCAACGCCCGCACCCACGCCAGGGCGGCGTCCACGTCACGGACCAGCGGCACTCCGGCCGGCGGCCCGGCGCGGCGCACGATCACGACCGGCATCGCCCGCTCGGCGGCGACCTCCAGCTTCGCGACCGTGTGGTCACCGCCGGAGTCCTTGGTAACTAGAACGTCCGTGCCCGCCATCACCTCCCGCTCGTGCGCGAGGGTGTAGGGACCGCGGCTGCGCAGCAGCTTCCACGACACCGGCAGGACGATGTCGGGCTCGTCCACCACGCGAACCAGGCACGCGTGCCGGCGCAACGGTTCGACGAAGTGCGCCAGCGACTGCCGTCCGACGGTGAGGAACGGCCGGTCGCCCAGACCGGCCGCCACCCGGGCAGCTTCACTGTGGTCACCGGCCCAGTACCAGGCCGACGCCTCGGGGCGAGCGGCCCAGCCGGGCCGTTCCAAACGGAGCAGGGGAACCCCGGCGGCCGGGCACGCCGCCGCCGCGTTGGCGCTGATCTTCTCCGCGAACGGGTGCGTCGCGTCGACCACGGCACGCACCCGGGTCTCCGCCAGGTACGCGGCCAGTCCTGCGATCCCGCCGAAGCCACCGACGCGGACCTGCCCCACCGGCAGCCGGGGACGCGCGACCCGCCCCGCCAGTGAGGTCACGACCACGGCACCGTCGTCGACGAGCGAGGCCGCCAGCGCGCGGGCCTCGCCCGTCCCACCGAGCACGAGAATCCTCACGCGTAGGGTCCGATCACCGGCGCCGCGGGAGCGCCCCGCTCGGCTAGGTTCAGCAGCGCGTCGACCTCCAGGTGTTTCTCCGCCAGGTCGGCGAGCAGATCCAGCCGGGCCTGCCGGGCCGGCTCTGCGCCCGCCGCCAGCGCCTGCACCCACTGAGCATGGCCGATCTCCGCCCCACCCGCACACGCCATCGAATTGTTCGCCATGTTCCGTGCCTTGAACGGAGCGACCCGAACACCGCGCCGTGCGAACGCCCGGCACAACGCGGTCGTCACCCGGCTCTTGCCCGCGTCCGACGTCGTGCCCGCCACCATGAGCCGCCCGGTTCGGCGAGCCTGTCCTTCCACCGCCCCAGTATCGCCTGCTGTCCATCCGCCGGACCGCCGGGCTCGGCGTGGGCGAGGTCCAGCCCGGGCTGGTGTCCGACGCTGCCCACCACTTCGGCCATCAGCAACGTGACCTCATGGACGAGTTCGTCCATGCTCTGCCCTGTCTGTGACTGGACCAGGGCCAAGGGCGAGTTCGGCGAGCAGCATGAAACCCGGGTGCGCACGGTCTCGTCGCCGATGGCGCCCAGCAGTTCCTCGGCGCCGGCGAAGGCACCGCGGTGTCTGGCCGCAATGACTCCCGCCGCCTGCTGCGCCGCGAGGAACGCCGGCCCAGCGCCGGCCTCGGTCATCGTGCCAGGATGATCGGGTTGCCGGCGCGGGGCGCGTCGAACCGCCGGGTCACGTCCGACCAGTGAACCGGTGGCCGCGTCGAGCGCCGCGTGCAGCAAACGGTTTCGCGCCGTCGAGGAAACACCTGTGCACGAATACGCCCAGACGCGCGGCCATCTGCTCGGCGAGCTGGTGGATCGTGTCGTGGCCAGCGTGGTGGGTGACCGACCGGGCACCGGCAGCACGTGCCGGGTCATGACGGCGGCCGGAACTCAATGACGGTCCGCCCGTCGTGAACCCGCACGTCTGCGTCGACGCCGTACACGTCGGCGAGCAGCGCCGGGGTGAGCACCCGTGCGGGTGGTCCCGCGGCGACGACCCGGCCGTGGTGCAGCACGACGACGGTGTCGCAGAACATGACGGCCAGGTTGAGGTCGTGCAGCGCGGCGAGGGCGGTGACCTGCGATCGGCGGACCAGGTGCAGCAGCTGAAGCTGGTGGCCGATGTCGAGGTGGTTGGTGGGTTCGTCGAGCAGCAGCAGTTCCGGCTCCTGGGCCAGCGCGCGGGCGAGCTGGACGCGCTGGCGTTCCCCACCGGACAGGGTCTGCCACTTACGGTCGGCGAACCCGGCCAGGTCGACCCGGCCCAGTGCCTCGACCGCGGCGGCATGGTCGCTGCCGGTGTCGGACCAGCGGGTCCGGCGGTGCGGGATGCGGCCGAGCAGGACCACGTCGCGGACGGTCAGGTCGAGGTCGGTCTCGGCGTGCTGGGCCAGCAACGCGATGCGCCGGGCCAGGGCAAGGCGCCGCAGCCGAGTCACGTCGTCGCCTGCGAGTGTGATGTTGCCGGTATCCGGGCGCACCAGGGCGGCGACGGCCCGCAGCAGGGTGGTCTTGCCGGAGCCGTTCGGGCCGAGCAGCCCGACCAGGCTGCCCGCCGGGACGGTGCCGGTGACGTGGTCGAGGATGCGGGCGGCGGGCACCGCCCACGAGACGTCGGAGATCTGAAGCATCAGCCGCGTACCTCCCGGCGGCGCAGGATCAGGAAGAACGCCGGCACCCCGACCAGTGCCGTCAGCACCCCGACCGGCAGCTCACGCGGTTCGAAGACGGTGCGGGCGGCGGTGTCGACCCAGGTCAGGAAGATGGCGCCGGCGAGCACGGCGACCGGTAGCAGCCGCCGGTGGTCCGGTCCGGTGATCAGGCGGGCGGCGTGCGGGAGGATCAGCCCGGCGAACCCGATCGCGCCGCTGACCGCGACCAGCACGGCGGTCAGCAGGGCGGTGCCGACCAGCAGCAGCCACCGCAGCCGGTTCACCTCGACGCCGAGGCTCGCGGCGGCCTCCTCACCGAAGGCGAAGGCGTTGAGGGTACGGGCGTGCCAGCCGACCACCGCCAGCACCACGACCAGCACCGGTACCGCCCAGCCCAGGGCCGTCCAGTCGGCGCGGGCCATTGACCCGGACAGCCAGAACGTGATGCTCTGCGTGGCGTGCGGGTCGGCCACCCAGATGATCACGAAAGAGGTCAGTGCCGCGCACAGTTGTCCCACCGCGACCCCGGTCAGCACCACGCGCGTCGGCGACAATGCCCCGAACCTCCCGGCCAGGCCCACGACCAGCAGGAACGCGACAAGGGCGCCGAGGAAGGCGCCGCCGGTCAGCGCGGCTACGCCACTACCGATGCCGGCCACGACCACCAGGACCGCGCCCAGCGACGCCCCTGAGGAGACCCCGAGCAGGTACGGGTCCGCCAGGGGATTGCGGGTGACGGTCTGCATGACCGCACCGGCCGCGGCCAGGCCCGCCCCCACCGTGGCGGCGCCGAGAACCCGGGGCAAACGTAGGTCCCAGACGATGTGGTCGCGCAGCAGCGGCACGTCCGAGTTCGCGAGTCCCAGGTGGCCGGCGACGACCGTCCACACCGTCCCGACAGTCAGGTCGGCCGGGCCGATGGTGACCGCGACGGCCACCGACAGCACCAGACCGGCGACCAGAGCCAGCACGAGCGCGGCCAGGCCGACCGCCCGCACCGGGCGGTGGGTGCGCACCGGGGCGGGCCGGGTGGTGACGGCGGTCAGCTCGGGACCCCGGACGGCAGCGCGGCGATGCCCTGGGCGAGGGCTTCGACGCCGAGGACGTTGCGGACACCGGCCGTGGTTGACGAGAACGGGATCACCACGTACCACTGCTGTTTGACCGCGGGCAGGTCCTTGAGGGTGCGGTGCCCGGCGAGGAAGGTCTTCTTCTGCGCGGCGGGATCCCAGCTCGCGTCGACGAGCACGATGACCTCGGGGTTGCGGTCGGTGACGGTCTCCCAGCTTGTGTCGCCCCAGCTGCCGGTGAGGTCGGCGAAGGCGTTGGTGACCCCGGCCGCCGACATGATCATGTTGGGGGCGCCGCAGCAGGCGCCGACGCTCGGGGCGTCGCTGCCGCCGTCCCACCACATGACCTTCACGTTGCGGGCGGTGCCTGCGGCCGTGGCGATGCGGCCCTCGTGGTCGGCGATCAGCTTCTCGCCGCGGTCGCTCACCCCGAAGATCGCCGCGAGCTCGCGGATCTCGGTGAACACGTCGCCGATGGCGAGCTTCGCCTGCCGGGTCTGCGCCGGGCACCCGGCAGGGGAGATGTAGGTGCCGACGCCGAGTTTCTGCCAGTCGGCGCGGTCACCGACCCCCTCGTCACCGAACGCGCTGTTGTACGACGCGTACACGAAATCGGGTTCAGCCTCGAGCAGCTTCTCCTTGGTCGGGTACTCCTTGGCCAGCACCGGGATCTTCGCGTAGGCGTCCGCGTAGGCGGGCAGGATCGCGTCGTCGAGGTAGGCCGTGCCGATCATCCGATCTTGCAGGCCCAGGGCCAGCATGATCTCCGTGGCGGCCTGGTTCATGGTGACGACCCGCATCGGTGGCGCCGCGATGGTCACCGGGGTGCCGCAGTTGGTCACCGCGACCGGTCCAGCGGACACCGCCGGTGGTGCGGCAGCAGGCTTGGCATCGGCGCCGCAGCCGGTGAGCAGCACAGTGGACAGCAACAACGGCGCGGCAACGCGCCAGGGCATGGGGAACCGCACAGCGGGACCGCCTTCCAACACCTCGTGGACGGGGACGAACGTGCCGTGGCCGGTCTCCTGGCTGACGGGACAAGCAACCGCCGGCCGGCCTTCCCAGGCATCTCTGCCCAGTGACCTCGCGAAACGACGAGGGCCGACGGTCTCCCGATCACAGTGGCGAGGGCCGCGCCGGCATCACACCGGCTTCCCGAACACCACGGCGTCCCCACCATAACGGCCCGCGCTCGCCGCGGATCCGGTCCGGGCACCCGCTGTGGGAAATCCGACGCGCCGGACCGGCCTCGGCGTGGCTGTCGGCCCGCAACCCATCCGGCTCCTTTCTCGTGCGCGGTGGCTGGGCGAGGGCACGTGATCGACAGTGAGCGCCGTGGCTGAGGCTGAGCAGCAATACGTGAGCGCAGGTGCGAGGCCACGTCCGCCGGCGACCGGCTCCTCGGTCGTGGGCATGAGGCCGGCGATGCAGACGTCGAAGAGCTCGACGAGCGAGCACGGTACTTCGCGATCTGGATCGCCATCCGACCTGCGTTGCCGACGGCGCCGAGGACAAGGACGCGCTGGCCCGCGGTGAAGTTGATGCGGCGCGTCAGCGCGATCCAGGATGACATCGCCCGGGTTCATGGCGGTGGCGATCCGCACCGGGTCCACGCCGTCGGGTAGAACCACGCTGCGCGAGGGTCGATCAGGGTGCGTTCGGCGAAGGTTCCAAGGGGCGTATCGTGCAGGACCACGCAGCGGACGTTGCCCTTCTCGTCGCGTACCACGCCGTCCACGCCGGGGACGAGCGGGAAGATGTTGTTGCTGGTCCCCGGCGATCGGCATCTGGGCGGCGACCAGTGCGCTGGGCTTCGCCGCCGGGCCACCAATCGGCGGACTCGTCCTGGCTCACCTGCCCTGGGGTGCAATCTTCCTGGTGAACGTCCCGATCGTGGTGATCTGCCTGCTCGCCGGCCGGCTACTGGTCCCGGAATCGCGGGACCCGGCCGGTGGACGCCTCGACCTGGGCGGGGCGACGCTGTCCACCGCCGGCCTGACCGCGATCGTCTCCCCGGGTTCCGCCCACGTCCCCGCCGGTCAGGTGGCCAGGCGCAGGTGACGCCGCTGCCGCAGCCGCACCGCGACAGCCCGCCACGACCAGCAACGTGAGCGCGGCAGCGAAGGCCAGCCCGTCGGTCAGGCCTGCCTCCAGCTCGCGCAACGTGGTGGAGCGGTAGGTGGACGGCGAGCGACGCCGGTCCCGATCCGGGCCGGCGTCGCTCGCCGTCGGGCTCAGAGTGTGGTTTCGCTGGTGAGGCCGAAGTAGTCGTGCCATTTGGTGCTGGGGGCGAAGGTGGTGCCGGTGGAGAGTGCGACGTAGATGTCGTTTGTGGTGCTTTTGGTGAAGACGATGAGGTCGTCTTTGCCGTCGCCGTTGGTGTCGGCGAGGTAGGGGAACTCGCCGGTTAGGCAGAAGAAGTCGTGCCACTTGATCGTGGTTCCGGCGAAGGTGGTGCCGGTGGAGGTGGCGGCGTAGACGTCGGCGTCGGTGTTGCAG
>NZ_LYXF01000032.1:0-41045 GCF_001709195.1 Micromonospora sp. II
ACCCGGATGGACTACCTCTCCCCGCTGTTCAACGAGACGGCGTACGCGCTCGCGGTGGAGAAGCTGCTCGGGATCACCGACGACATCACCGAGCGCGCGAACACCATCCGCGTGCTGATGATGGAGCTGAACCGGATCTCGTCGCACCTGGTCTGGCTGGCGACCACCGCCATGGAGCTGGGCGCGATCAACATGATGCTGTACGGCTTCCGCGAGCGGGAGTACGTCCTCGACATCTTCGAGACCATCACCGGCCTGCGGATGAACCACGCGTACGTGCGGCCGGGCGGCGTGGCGCAGGACGTGCCGGACGACGCGATCCGCAAGATCCGCGACTTCCTCCAGCTGATGCCGAAGCGGCTCAAGGAGTACGAGAACCTGCTCTCCGGTCAGCCGATCTGGCTGGAGCGGACGCAGAACGTGGCGGTCCTCGACGTGACCGGCTGCATGGCGCTCGGCGTCACCGGCCCGGTGCTGCGCTCCGCCGGCCTCGCCTGGGACCTGCGCAAGACCATGCCGTACTGCGGCTACGAGACGTACGAGTTCGACGTGCCGACCCACACCGACGGTGACGTGTGGGGCCGCTACCTGGTCCGGGTCGCGGAGATCCGGGAGTCGCTGAAGCTCGTCGAGCAGGCGCTGGACCGCTTGAAGCCGGGCCCGGTGATGGTCTCCGACAAGAAGATCGCCTGGCCGGCGCAGCTCGCCATCGGCGTCGACGGCATGGGCAACTCCCTGGAGCACGTCGCGAAGATCATGGGTCAGTCGATGGAGTCGCTGATCCACCACTTCAAGCTCGTCACCGAGGGCTTCCGGGTCCCGCCGGGCCAGGTGTACGTCGCCGTCGAGTCGCCCCGTGGCGAACTCGGCGTGCACGCGGTGTCCGACGGCGGCACCCGGCCCTACCGGGTGCACTACCGGGAGCCGAGCTTCGTCAACCTCCAGGCCCTCCCGGCGATGGCCGAGGGCGGCCTGATCGCCGACGTGATCGCCGGCGGCGCCTCGCTGGACCCCGTGATGGGTGGTTGTGACCGATGAGCACGTTCACTGAAGAGACCCGGCTCCGGGCGCGGGAGATCATCGCCCGGTACCCGGCCGACCGGTCCCGCTCGGCGCTGCTGCCGCTGCTGCACCTGGTCCAGTCCGAGGAGGGGTACGTCTCCCCGGCCGGTGTCGAGTTCTGCGCCGAGGTGCTCGGGCTGAACAAGGCCCAGGTCGGCGCCGTCGCCACCTTCTACACCATGTACAAGCGCAAGCCCACCGGTGAATACCTGGTCAGCGTCTGCACCAACACCATGTGCGACGTGCTCGGCGGGCAGAAGGTCTACGACGCCCTGGCCGAGCACCTCGGCGTCGGGCACGAGGAGACCACCGCCGACGGGAAGATCACCCTGGAGCACGCCGAGTGCCTGGCGGCGTGCGACTACGGCCCGGTCATGACCGTGAACTACGACTTCTTCGACAACGTGGAGCCGCAGGGCGCGCTCGACGTGGTCGAAGAGCTGCGGGCCGGCGGCCGGCCGATGCCGACCCGGGGCGCGCGCCTGTGCACGCTCAAGGAGATGGCGGTCCAGCTCGCCGGTTTCGCCGACGAGCGCGACGGCGCGGTGGCCGACGGCGGGCCGGGCGAGCCCAGCCTGCGCGGCCTGCGCCTGGCCGAGCAGCACGGCGTCTCGGTGCCGGGCTTCGACCCGAAGACCCCGATCCGCAGCAAGGCCGAGGCCGACCGGGCCGCCGCCGAGGCGAAGGCGAAGGCCGAGGCCGCGAAGCCGGCCCCCGCGCCCGAGCCGGCCAAGGCCGCCGAGCAGGTTTTGCCGGAGGCGGCCACCGGCAGCACCGCGCCGGACGTGAAGGCGCCGGACGCCAAGTCGCCGCAGGTGCGTACCGCCGAGACCCGGCAGCCGGACGCGGCCACCGCCGTACCGGACGCGCCGGGCACCAAGATCCCGGTGGACGGCCCGCCGCCGGTGCCGCGCGACGCGCAGGCGGCGGAGGCGGCCGGCACGGCGGCGAACCCGCCGGCCGGCGACGGCAAGCCCGCCGGCGACGCGGCCGGCGCGCAGGAGCGCAACCTCAAGGAAGCGGAGGCCGGTACGGGCGCGGACGGCGCCGACCCGGCGGACGCCAACGGATCGGGGGTCCGCAAGTGACCACGCCTCGGCCGGAGACGCTGGCCAAGCTCACGCCGGTGCTCACCAAGCGCTGGCTGTCGCCGGACGCCTGGCGGATCGGCACCTACGAGAACCTGGACGGCTACGCCGCCCTGCGCAAGGCGCTCAAGGCGCACCCGGACGACCTGATCCAGCTGGTCAAGGACTCCGGGCTGCGCGGCCGTGGCGGCGCGGGCTTCCCGACCGGCCTGAAGTGGGGCTTCATCCCGCAGGGCGACGGCAAGCCGCACTACCTGGTGGTGAACGCCGACGAGGGCGAGCCGGGCACCTGCAAGGACCTGCCGCTGATGACCTACGACCCGCACTCGCTGGTCGAGGGCGTCATCATCGCCTCGTACGCGATCCGGGCCAACCGGGCGTACATCTACATCCGCGGTGAGGCCGTGCACGCCGCGCGGCGGCTGCGCAGCGCGGTCGCCGAGGCGTACGCCAAGGGCTACCTCGGCCGGAACATCCTCGGCTCCGGGTTCGACCTGGACCTGGTGGTGCACTCCGGCGCCGGGGCGTACATCTGCGGTGAGGAGACCGCGCTGCTGGACTCGCTGGAGGGCTTCCGCGGCCAGCCCCGGCTGCGCCCGCCGTTCCCGGCGACCCACGGCCTGTACGCCAGCCCGACCGTTGTCAACAACGTCGGCACCATCGCCAGCGTGCCGTACATCGTGCTCGGTGGCGCGGACTGGTGGAAGACGATGGGCACGGAGAAGTCGTCCGGCCCGATGATCTACTCGCTGTCCGGCCGGATCGCGAACCCGGGCCAGTACGAGTGCTCGATGGGCATCACGCTGCGCGAGCTGATCGAGCTGGCCGGCGGGATGAAGCCGGGGCACAACCTGAAGTTCTGGACCCCGGGTGGCTCGTCGACGCCGCTGCTGACCGCCGAGCACCTGGACGTGCCGCTGGACTTCGAGGGGGTGGCGGGGGCCGGCTCGATCCTGGGCACCACCGCCACGCAGATCTTCTCCGACCAGGACTGCCCGGTGTACGCGACCTACCGGTGGCTGGAGTTCTACCACCACGAGTCGTGCGGCAAGTGCACCCCGTGCCGGGAGGGCAACTACTGGATGGTCCGGGTCTACCGGCGCATCCTGTCCGGCCAGGGCACCCACGAGGACCTGGACACCCTGCTCGACACCTGCGACAACATCCTCGGCCGCTCGTTCTGCGGTCTGGGTGACGGCGCGACCAGCTCGGTCACCTCGTCGCTGAAGTACTTCAAGCAGGACTACCTCGACTACATCGAGGGACGTACCGCTCCGAAGCTGTCGGAGAAGACCCTGGTAGGGGCGCACTGATGACCGACGTAGCCAAGCAGACCGAGACCGTCACGCTGACCATCGACGGCGTCGAGGTCACCGCCCCCAAGGGGGCGCTGCTGATCCGGGTCGCCGAGCAGCTGGGCACCGAGATCCCCCGCTTCTGCGACCACCCGCTGCTGGCCCCGGCCGGCGCCTGCCGGCAGTGCCTGGTGGAGGTGGAGGGCCAGCGCAAGCCGGTCGCCTCCTGCACCCAGACCGTCGCCGACGGCATGGTGGTGCGGACCCAGCTCACCTCCCCGGTCGCCAAGAAGGCCCAGGAGGGGGTGATGGAGCTGCTGCTCCTCAACCACCCCCTGGACTGCCCGATGTGTGACAAGGGCGGCGAGTGCCCGCTGCAGAACCAGGCGATGTCCACCGGCCGGACGGACTCGCGGTTCCACGAGCACAAGCGGGAGTACCCGAAGCCGCTGCCGATCAGCACCCAGGTGCTGCTCGACCGCGAGCGCTGTGTGCTCTGCCASCGGTGCACCCGGTTCTCCGAGGAGATCGCCGGGGACAAGTTCATCGACCTGATGGGCCGCTCCTCGCACGAGGAGATCAACATCTACCGGGACGAGGAGTACGGCGAGGAGGGCGACGAGGGGGACGTCCCGTTCAACTCGTACTTCTCCGGCAACACCGTGCAGATCTGCCCGGTGGGCGCGCTGACCGGCGCGCAGTACCGGTTCCGGGCCCGCCCGTTCGACCTGGTCTCCACGCCGAGCGTCTGCGAGCACTGCTCGGCCGGTTGCGCCCAGCGCACCGACTGGCGGCGCGGCAAGGTGCTGCGCCGGCTGGCCGGCGACGACCCGGCGGTGAACGAGGAGTGGAACTGCGACAAGGGCCGCTGGGGCTTCCAGTACACCCGCGCGTTCGACCGGATCAGCACCCCGATGGTGCGCGACGAGAAGACCGGTGAGCTGCGCGAGGCGTCCTGGAGCGAGGCGCTGACCCGGGCCGCCGAGGGGCTGCGCGAGGCCCGTGACGGCGCGACCGGCACGGCGGTGCTGACCGGCGGTCGGCTCACCGTCGAGGACGCCTACGCGTACGCGAAGTTCGCCCGGATCGCACTGCACACGAACGACATCGACTTCCGGGCCCGCCCGGTCTCCCGCGAGGAGGCCGACTTCCTGGCCAGCAGCGTCGCCGGGGTCACCGACGTGACCTACAGGGACGTGGAGAACGCGCCCGCCGTGGTGCTGGTCGGCTTGGAGCCGGAGGAGGAGTGCCCGATCCTCTTCCTGCGGCTGCGCAAGGCGTACCTGAAGAAGAAGCTCACGGTGTACGCGATCGCGCCGTTCGCGACGCGCGGCCTGGAGAAGCTCGGGGCGAAGCTCGCCCGGGTGGTGCCGGGCGAGGAGGCCGGCGTGCTGGCCGAGCACGCCACCGTGGCGGAGGCGCTGGGTAAGCCCGGCGCGATCCTGATCGTCGGCGAGCGGCTGGCCGAGGTGCCGGGCGGGCTGTCGGCGGCGGCGGACGTCGCCCGGCGTACCGGTGCCCGGCTGGTCTGGGTGCCGCGGCGCGCGGGTGACCGCGGCGCTGTCGACGCGGGCTGCCTGCCCAACCTGCTCCCCGGCGGCCGTGTGGTCACCGAGCCGGCCGCCCGCGCGGAGCTCGGCGAGGCGTGGGACATCCCGGCCGGGGTGATCCCGAGCCAGGCCGGCCGCGACACCGACGGCATTCTCACCGCCGCCGCGAACGGTCAGCTCGGCGCCCTGGTGGTGGCCGGTGTCGACCCGGCCGACCTGGCCGACCCGCGCCTGGCCGAGAAGGCCCTGGACGCGGTGCCGTTCCTGGTCAGCCTGGAACTGCGGATGAGCGCTGTGTCGCGCCGGGCCGACGTGGTCCTGCCGGTCGCGCCGGTGGTCGAGAAGGCCGGCAGCTTCCTGGACTGGGAGGGCCGGCTGCGCACGTTCGAGAAGGTGCTGGACACCGGCGCGATGACCGACGCCCGGATCCTGGACGCGATCGCCGCGCAGCTCGACGTGCGGCTGGGCACCGGCGACGTGCCGAGCATCCGCCGCGAGCTGGGCACGCTGCCGCGTACCCGGGYCGAGCGGCCGTCGGCGCCATCGGTCGAGCCGGCCGCCGTCCGGCAGCCGGGCGCGGGCGAGGCCGTGCTGTCCACCTGGCACCAGCTCATCGACCTGGGCAGCCTCACCGACGGCGACGAGCACCTCGCCGGCACCGCCCGCCCGCCGGTGGTCCGGCTGGGCAAGGGCACCGCCGAGTCCCTCGGCGTGGCCGACGGCGACGCGGTCACCGTCGGCACCGACCGTGGCGCGGTCACGCTGCCGGCGGCGATCACCGAGATGCCGGACGGCGTCGTCTGGCTGCCGACCAACTCGCCCGGCTCCACCGTGCGGCGCAGCCTCGGCGCGACGTCCGGTTCGCTGGTGAAGGTCTCCGTCGGCGCCGCCGGCGGTTCGGCCGTCCCGGCGGGGCGGGTCGCGGCGGACGCCGCGGACCGGCCGGGCCCGCTGCTGAACACCGGGAGTGCACAGTGAGCGCGCGCAGGCAACGAGCGGAGCGAGTACGCCTCGCGGTCGCGAACGAAAGGTCGGTGCAGTGAATCTCTACCTCGCGGCGCAGGACCCGACGCTTGCCGACTTCGGCAAGGACCCGTGGTGGCTGGTCCTCGGCAAGATCCTCTTCGCGTTCGTCGTCGCCGTGGCGGCCACGCTGCTGGGCGTCTGGTTCGAGCGCCGGGTCGTGGGCCGGATGGCGGTGCGGCCCGGCCCCAACCAGGCCGGACCATTCGGTCTGCTCCAGACGCTCGCCGACGGCGTGAAGCTGGCCTTCAAGGAGGACATCCTCCCGCGCAAGGCCGACAAGGTGGTCTACTTCTTCGCCCCGGTGATCTCCGTGGTCTGCGCGGTCACCGCGCTGTCGGTGATCCCGTTCGGGCCGATGGTGAGCATCTTCGGGCACCGCACGCCGCTGCAGGTCACCGACGTGTCGGTGGCGGTGCTGGTGGTGCTGGCCTTCTCCTCGCTGGCCGTGTACGGCATCGTGCTCGGCGGCTGGGCCAGCGGCTCCACCTACCCGCTGCTCGGTGGTCTGCGCTCCGCCGCCCAGTTGGTGTCCTACGAGGTCACCATGGGCCTGAGCGTGGTCGCGGTCTTCATGACCGCCGGCACCATGTCGACCAGCGGGATCGTCGCCGCGCAGGGCGACGGCACCCGGCTGAGCATCGGCGGCTTCGACCTCGCCGCGCCCGGCTGGTACGCGATCCTGCTGCTGCCCAGCTTCATCATGTTCTTCATCGCCATCGTCGGTGAGACCAACCGGGCGCCGTTCGACCTGCCCGAGGCGGAGTCGGAGCTGGTGGCCGGCTTCCAGACCGAGTACAGCTCGCTGAAGTTCGCGCTGTTCATGCTCAGCGAGTACGTCGCGATGGTCACCATGTCGGCGTTCACCGTGACGCTGTTCCTCGGCGGCTGGCACGCGCCGTGGCCGATCACGATCTGGTCGGGCGCCAACGAGGGCTGGTGGCCGATGCTGTGGTTCTTCGGCAAGGTCATCCTGCTGGTGTTCGTCTTCGTCTGGCTGCGCGGCACGCTGCCCCGGCTCCGCTACGACCAGTTCATGCGCTTCGGCTGGAAGGTGCTGCTGCCGCTGAACCTGGTCTGGATCATGGTGCTCGCCGGGCTGCGCTCGATCGAGGACTGGCAGGCCCGGGACCGGCTGCTCGTCACCGCCGTCGGCGCGGGCGTGCTGCTGCTGGTCACGCTCTTCTGGCCGAGCCGGAAGAAGGAGCTGAAGCAGTCGCCCCAGGAGCAGGCGGACAGCCGGCCGTACGGCAGCTTCCCGCTGCCGCCGATGGATCTTCAGGTTCCGCCGAGCCCGCGTACCAAGCGCGTGCTCGCCGAGCGGGAGCCGGCCAACGTGGTCGCCGGCCCGGACTCCAGGGAGGTGTGACGTGGGCGCGATCACCGGAACGTTCAAGGGCTTCGGTGTCACCTTCTCGCACATGTTCAAGAAGGTCGTCACCACCGACTACCCGTTCAAGCCGCCGGTCTCGGCGCCGCGCTACCACGGGCGGCACATCCTCAACCGGCACCCGGACGGGCTGGAGAAGTGCATCGGCTGCGAGCTGTGCGCCTGGGCCTGCCCGGCCGACGCGATCTACGTGGAGGGTGGCGACAACACCGAGGAGCAGCGCTTCTCCCCGGGTGAGCGGTACGCCAGCATCTACCAGATCAACTACGCCCGGTGCATCTTCTGCGGGCTCTGCATCGAGGCCTGCCCGACCCGTTCGCTCACCATGAGCAACGAGTACGAGCTGGCCCGGGACAACCGGCAGGACCTGATCTTCACCAAGGAGCAGCTGCTCGCGCCGCTGCTCGAAGGCATGGAGCAGCCGCCGCACCCGATGCGGCTGGGCGACAGCGAGAAGGACTACTACGTCGGCGCGCTGACCAACCCGGGCACCTCGGCCGGTGCCGAGCGCTCGCCGATGGGCCCCGGCCGGTACCAGGTGGAGGAGCACCCCGGCGTGACCTTCCCCGGCGCCGAGCAGGCCGAGCAGCGGTCCGCCGCCGCGGCGGGCAAGGGAGGCAAGGCATGACCTCGGCAACGGTGCTCGCCGCTGCGGGCCAGGTGTCCGGGGGTGAGGAGGTCACCTTCTGGATCCTCGCCCCGCTGGCCCTGCTCGGGGCGGTCGGCATGGTGTGGGCCCGCAACGCGGTGCACTCCGCGCTCTGGCTCGTGCTGACCATGCTCTGCCTGGGCGTGTTCTACGTGCTCCAGGCGGGGCCGTTCATCGGCATGGTGCAGATCATCGTCTACACCGGCGCGATCATGATGCTGTTCCTGTTCGTGCTGATGCTCGTCGGCCGGGACGCCTCCGACTCGCTCATCGAGACGCTGCGCGGCCAGCGGGTCGCCGCCGTCGTCCTCGGGCTCGGCTTCGCCGGCCTGGTGGGCAGCGGCCTGTACCGCGCGCTCGACGGCGTGCCGGCTGCCGGGCTCGACGAGGCGAACGCCGAGGGCAACGTGCAGGGCATCGCCCGGCTGCTGTTCACCAAGTACGTCTTCGCCTTCGAGCTGACCTCGGCGCTGCTGATCACCGCCGCGGTGGGCGCGATGGTGCTGGCGCACGTCGAGCGGCGCAAGGCGGACCGGATGGACCAGATCGCCACCATGAAGGCGCGGTTCCGCCCCGGCAACTACCCCGGCCCGAAGCCCGGCCCGGGTGTCTACGCCACCTCCTCCTCGGTGGCCACCCCGGCCCGCCTGCCCGACGGCCGGCTGACCGACCGCAGCATCCCGGAGATCCTGCCGGTGCGCGAGCTGACGGCCGAGGAGACCGCACCGAAGGGGACGGACAAATGACCCCGGACTACTACCTGATCCTCGCGGCGGTGCTGTTCACCATCGGCGCCGTCGGCGTGCTGGTCCGGCGCAACGCGATCGTGCTGTTCATGTGCATCGAGCTGATGCTCAACGCGGCCAACCTGACGCTGGTCACGTTCAGCCGGATCAACGGCGACCTGAACGGCCAGATCATGGCGTTCTTCGTGATGGTGGTCGCGGCGGCCGAGGTCGTGGTCGGTCTCGCGATCATCATGGCGATCTTCCGTACCCGGCGCTCGGCGAGCGTCGACGACGCCAACCTGCTGAAGTACTGAGGGGCTCGTGGTGGAACAGATTCTGACGATCGCCCAGTCTGAGCCAGCCGAGGCCGTCACCTTCGCCACGGCGGACGGGATGCTGGGCTCGGTCTGGCTGCTGGTGGCGATCCCGCTGGTCAGCGCGGCGATCCTGCTGCTGCTCGGCAAGCGGGCCGACCGCTGGGGCCACTGGCTCGGCGTGGGCGCCATCGGCGCCGCCTTCCTGCTCGGTCTCACCTACTTCTTCCAGCTTCGCGGCCTGGAGAACAAGCAGGTCGAGCTGAGCCTCTGGGACTTCATGGCGGTCGGCAACCTGAGGGTGGACTTCGGTCTGCTCTTCGACCCGCTGGCCGCGGTCTTCGTCCTGCTGATCACCGGGGTGGGTTTCCTGATCCACCTCTACGCCGTGGAGTACATGGCGCACGACGCGGGCCGGCGACTGTTCTTCGCGTACTTCAACCTGTTCGTCGCCGCGATGTTGCTGCTGGTGCTCGGCAACAACTACGTGATGCTCTACTTCGGCTGGGAGGGCGTCGGTCTGGCGTCGTACCTGCTGATCTCCTTCTGGTACGGCCGGCCGAGCGCGGCCACCGCCGGCAAGAAGGCGTTCCTGATGAACCGGGTCGGCGACGCCGGCCTGGCCATCGGCATCTTCATCATGTTCGCCATGCTCGGCACCACCCAGTACGACGAGGTGTTCAACGGGGTCGGCTCGATGACCTCGACCACGGTGCTGGTGCTCGGCCTGCTCCTGCTGCTCGGCGCGGCTGGCAAGTCCGGCCAGTTCCCGCTGCAGGCGTGGTTGCCGGACGCGATGGAGGGCCCGACCCCGGTGTCCGCGCTCATTCACGCGGCCACCATGGTCACCGCGGGCGTCTACCTGATCGCCCGCTCCAACGCGATCTTCTCGGCCAACGAGACGCTGCAGCTCGTGGTGGTCAGCGTCGGCGCGCTCACGCTGCTGATGGGCTGCATCATCGGCGCGGCCAAGGACGACATCAAGCGGGTGCTGGCCTGGTCGACGGTCAGCCAGATCGGCTACATGTTCCTCGGCGTCGGGCTCGGCGGCGGAGCGTACGCGCTGGCCATCGTGCACCTGCTGGCGCACGGCTTCTTCAAGGCCAACATGTTCCTCGGCGCCGGCTCGGTCATGCACGGCATGAACGACCAGGTGGACATCCGCCGCTTCGGCGGGCTGTCGAAGTACATGAAGGTCACCTGGCTGACGTTCATGATGGGCTGGCTCGCCATCATCGGCATGTTCCCGTTCTCCGGCTACTTCTCCAAGGAGCCGATCATCGTGGCCGCGTTCGAGCGGGAGGGCTGGACGGCCTGGCTGTTCGGCATGGCCGCGCTGCTCGGCGCCGGGCTCACCGCGTTCTACATGACGCGGCTGTTCGTGCTCACGTTCCACGGCCCGAAGCGTTGGACCGAGGACATCGAGCACCCGCACGAGTCGCCGAAGCTGATGACGATCCCGCTGATCCTGCTGGCGATCGGCTCGGTCGGCGCGGGCTTCCTGCTCGCCACCTCCGTGCCGGACTGGCTCACCGCCACCAACGGGCTCGGCGGCGAGAGCGGGGAGCACGCGCCGGTGCTGGCGCACTGGCTGCTCACCGCGCTGTCGCTGCTGGTCACCGTGCTGGGCGCCGGGCTGGCCTGGTTCCTGTTCCGGGGCGGTACGGCCACCGAGCCGCAGCCGGCCGGCGTGGTGGTCACCGCCGCGCGCCGGAACCTCTACACGGACGCCTTCAACGAGGCGGTCTTCGAGAAGCCGGGCATCTTCCTCACCCGGGCGCTGGTGTTCCTCGACAACCGCGGCGTCGACGGGATGGTGAACGGCCTTGCCGCCGCCGTGGGCGGGGGCTCGGGCCGGCTCCGGCGGCTGCAGACCGGCTTCGTGCGGTCGTACGCGACCTCGATCCTGACCGGCGCGCTCCTCGTGGTCGCGGCGTTCCTGGCGGTGCAGGCGGGGTGGCTGGCGTGATCGACCTCAACGCGGCCGCCCCCGCCGGCGGGCCACGCAGTCACGACGGAGGTAAGGCCGAATAATGTCCAACTTCCCGTTCCTCTCGGTGCTGACCGTGGCGCCGCTGGTCGGCGCCCTGGTGGTGGCGCTGCTGCCACGCAGCCGTCCGGACCTGGCCAAGCTGGTGGCGTTCGGCTGGTCGCTGCTGGTGCTGGTGCTCTCGGTGGTGATGTGGTTCGCCTTCTCCGCCGGTGGTGACCGGTTCCAGTTCCGCGAGTCGTACCCGTGGATCCCGAACTGGGGCGTGAACTTCACCTTCGAGGTGGACGGCATCGCGCTGGTCATGCTGATGCTGATCGCGATCCTGGTGCCGCTGGTGATCCTGGCGTCCTGGCACGACGCCGAGGCGTCGAAGCGCTCGGTGCCCGCCTACTTCGCGCTGCTGCTCGTCCTCGAGTGCACGATGATCGGCGTCTTCGCCGCCGCCGACGTCTTCCTGTTCTACGTGTTCTTCGAGGTCATGCTGGTGCCGATGTACTTCCTGATCGGCAGCTACGGCGGCCACCAGCGGCAGTACGCGGCGGTGAAGTTCTTCCTCTACTCGCTGGTCGGCGGTCTGTTCATGCTGGCCGCGGTGATCGGCCTCTGGGTGGTCGGCGGGAAGACCTTCGACTGGCAGGCGCTGAGCCAGGCGGAGTTCGCCACCGACACGGCCCGCTGGCTGTTCCTCGGCTTCTTCGTCGCCTTCGCGATCAAGGCGCCGTTCTTCCCGTTCCACACCTGGCTGCCGGACGCCGGTGGCGCGGCCCCGGCCGGCGCCGCCGCGCTGCTGGTCGGCGTGCTGGACAAGGTCGGAACGTTCGGCATCCTGCGCTACTGCCTCCCGCTGTTCCCGGAGGCGTCGCGGTGGTTCGCGCCGTGGGCGCTGGCGCTGGGTGTCATCGGCATCATCTACGCCGCGCTGCTGGCGGTCGGCCAGAACGACCTGAAGCGGCTGGTGTCGTACACCTCGATCGCGCACTTCGGGTTCATCGGCATCGGCATCTTCGCCTTCACCACCCAGGCCGGCACCGGCGCGGTGCTCTACATGCTCAACCACGGCCTGGCCACCGGCCTGCTGTTCCTGGTGGTCGGCATGCTGATCGCCCGGCGCGGCTCGGCCCTGATCAGCGACTTCGGCGGCGCGGGCAAGCTCGTGCCGGTGCTGGCCGGCGTGCTGTTCTTCGCCGGTCTGGCCTCGCTGGCGCTGCCCGGCACGGCGCCGTTCGTCTCCGAGTTCCTGGTGCTGATCGGCACGTTCACCGTCAACAAGCCGGTCGCGGTGATCGCCACGCTCGGCATCATCCTGGCGGCGGCGTACGTGCTGTGGATGGTGCAGCGCACCACGCAGGGCACGCTGAACCCGGCGCTGACCGAGGTCGAGGGCATGCGCCGGGACCTCACGCTGCGCGAGAAGGTCGTCGTCGCGCCGCTGATCGCGCTGATCGTGCTGCTCGGCTTCTACCCGAAGCCGGTCACCGATGTCATCAACCCCGCCGTCCAGGCGACCATGCAGGACGTCGGCAAGTCCGATCCCGCCCCTGAGGTCGGCAGCGTCCAGGAGGCCGCGAAGTGAGTGAACTGAAGCTGCCGTCGATCGACTACGCGGCGCTCGCTCCGATCCTGATCATGCTGGGCGCGGCCCTGGTCGGGATCCTGGTCGAGGCGTTCGTGCCGCGTCGGCTGCGCAACGCGGTGCAGCTCGGGCTCGCCCTGGTGGCGATGCTCGCGGCGATCGTGATGGTGATCCTGAACGCGGACGCCCGGCTGATCACCATCGGCGGGGCCATCGCGGTCGACGGGCCCACGCTGTTCCTCCAGGGCGCGATCCTGGTCCTGGCCGTCATGGCGCTGCTGCTCGTCGGCGAGCGCACGGTGGAGCGGGGCGGCGCGTTCGTGGCGCACGCCGCGGTCACCGCCGAGTCGGCCGAGGACCGCCGGCAGGCCGAGGGCGTCGGTGGCGCCACCGAGGTCTACCCGCTGATGTCGTTCGCGATCGCCGGCATGCTGATCTTCGTGGCGGCGAACGACCTGCTGACCATGTTCATCGCGCTCGAGGTCTTCTCGCTGCCGCTCTACCTGCTCTGCGCGCTGGCCCGCCGCCGGCGTCTGCTGAGCCAGGAGGCGGCGCTGAAGTACTTCATGCTCGGCGCGTACGCCTCGGCGTTCTTCCTGTTCGGTGTCGCCCTGATCTACGGCTTCACCTCCGGCATCCCGGGCCGTGGGGCCGGCGTGGACTTCGCCACCGTGCACGCGGCGGTCACCGACTCCTCGTCCAGCCCGGTGCTGCTCTTCGCCGGCATGGCGCTGCTCGCCATCGGCCTGCTGTTCAAGGCCGCCGCCGCGCCGTTCCACGTCTGGACGCCGGACGTCTACCAGGGCGCGCCGACTCCGGTCACCGGCTTCATGGCCGCCTGCACCAAGGTCGCCGCGTTCGGCGCGCTGCTGCGCGTCTTCCACGTGGCGTTCGCCGGGGCGTCCTGGGACTTCACGCCGGTGCTCGGCGCGATCGCGGTGCTGACCATGCTGGTCGGCGCGGTGCTCGCGGTCACCCAGACGGACATCAAGCGCCTGCTGGCGTACTCGTCCATCGCGAACGCCGGCTACCTGCTGGTCGGTGTGCTGGCGCCGAGCCGCGAAGGGCTCTCCGGCACGATGTTCTACCTGGCCGCGTACGGCTTCTCGGTGCTCGCCGCGTTCGCCGTGGTGACGCTGGTGCGCGACGCCGACGGGGAGGCCACCCACCTGTCCCGCTGGGCCGGGCTGGGCCGCCGCTCGCCCTTCTTCGCGGCGATCTTCACGTTCATCCTGCTGGCCTTCGCCGGCATCCCGCTGACCAGCGGCTTCACCAGCAAGTTCGCGGTCTTCGGCCCGGCCCTGGAGGCGAACCAGGCGTGGCTGGTGATCGCCGGTGTGCTGACCAGCATGGTGCTGGCCTTCCCGTACCTGCGGGTCGTGGTGATGATGTGGCTGTCCGAGCCGGGCGAGTCCACCCCGACGGTGACCGTGCCGGGCGCGCTCACCTCGGCGGCGCTGGTCATCGGCGTGGTGGCCACGCTGGCGCTGGGTGTGGTCCCCGGTCCGCTGCTCGACCTGACCACCGGTGCTGCCGAATTCGTCAGATGACCGACGTGATCCCACCGGGGGCCGGTACGCCGTGGCGTGCCGGCCCCCGGCCCGTATCCCCCTCGACGAGCAGGTCGAACGGGTGTGGCATGGTTGAGGACGTGGCGAATCCGGCTGGCGAGCGTTCAGGTCAGTTCGGCGCGCTCGGCCTGCACCTCGCGGACCCGCGCGTCGAAGCCTCGGTGCTGGGCGTGCTCGACCGGGTCGAGACGAGCCTGCGGGCGAGCGTGGCGAGCGCTGACCCGCTGGTGACCGAGGCGTCCCGGCACCTGGTCGAGGCCGGCGGCAAGCGGTTCCGCCCGCTGCTGGTGGCGCTGAGCGCCCAGTTCGGCGACCCGGAGGCCGCGCAGGTCGTCCCGGCCGCCGTGGTGATGGAACTCACCCACCTGGCGACGCTCTACCACGACGACGTGATGGACGAGGCCGCCGTGCGGCGGGGCGCGCCGAGCGCCAACTCCCGCTGGACCAACTCGGTGGCCATCCTGGTCGGCGACTACCTCTTCGCCCGGGCCGCGGACATCGCCGCCGAACTGGGCACGGAGGCGGTACGCCTGCAGGCGCGCACGTTCGCTCGGCTGGTGCACGGCCAGATCGCCGAGACGGTCGGCCCGCGCGACGACGACCCGGTCGCGCACTACCTGCACGTGATCGCCGAGAAGACCGGTTCGCTGATCGCCACGTCGGCCCGCTTCGGCGGCATGTTCGGCGGCGCGTCCCCCGAGCACATCGAGGCGCTCGCCGGGTACGGCGAGATCATCGGCGTCGCGTTCCAGCTCTCCGACGACCTGCTGGACATCTCCAGCGAGTCGATCCAGTCCGGCAAGACGCCCGGCACCGACCTGCGCGAGGGCGTGCCCACCCTGCCGGTGCTCTACGCGCTGGCCTCGGACGACGCGGACGCGGCGAGCGTACGGCTGCGGGAGATCCTGGCCACCGGCCCGCTGGTGGACGACGCGCTGCACGCCGAGGCGCTCGGCCTGCTGCGGGAGTCCCCGGCGCTCAAGCGGGCCCGGGAGACGGTACGCAGCTACGCCGAGGACGCGCGGGCCCGGCTGGCCCCGCTGCCCGAGAGCCCGGCGCGCCGCGCGCTGGAGTCCCTCTGCGACTACATCGCCGACCGCACCAGCTGACCCCCGCACCCAGGGCGAGGGCGGTCAGCCGAGCGCGGGGGCGCGGCGGAGCAGGCGGGCGCCCAGCAGCATCAGTACGGCGGCCACGAGCATCGCTGCCGCCGCCGTCAGCCACATCGCCGGGTAGCCGGCCGCGCCGGCCAGCGCGCCCAGGCCGAGCGGGCCCAGGCAGCCGCCCGCGTACACGCCGGTCTGGGTGATCGAGGTGGCGGCGGCCGGGGCCTGCGGGTGCAGCCGGACCACCGCGAAGTTCATCAGCCCGGGCCAGGCCCAGCCGAGCCCGAAGCCGAGCACCACGCCCGCGACCAGCGGCGCGGAGCCGGCCACCGCGAGCAGGATCAGGCCGACCGACCCGGTCAGCAGCATCCCGGCGATCAGCCCGACGTGCCCGTCGGCGCGCCGGTCGGCGAGCCAGCCGACGCCCACCCGGGCCAGCACGCACACCGCGCTGCCGAGCGTGAGCGTCAGGCCGGCCAGGCCGGGGGAGAGACCCCGCGTCGCCGCCGAGTCGACCAGGAACGTGCCCAGCGCGTTCGCCGCGGCCGCCGCCAGCGTCGCGGCCAGCCCGATCACCACGAGCGGGGCGGTGCCGCCGTAGCGGCCCCCGGAGGCGGCCCGGGCGTGCCGGTCCCGTCCGGTCCGGGGTACGGCCGGCAGCGCGGCCAGCGCCGCCCCGGCGGCGACCACGAAGGCCCAGCGCCAGCCGGCGGTGAGCGCGACGGTGGGGACCGCCACGCCGGCCAGCAGCGTCGCGACCGGGATGGCGGCCTGCTTCACGCCGAACGAGAGCCCCTGCCGGTGGGCGGGCACGTGCTCGGCGAGCGCGGCGTTGCTGGCGAGCTGTCCGAGGGCGTTGGCGGCGGCGCTGAGCGCCAGCAGCGTCACCAGCATCGGGTACGACCGGGCCAGCCCGGCCACGGCCAGCAGGGAGGCGGCGGAGAGCAGGATGCCGGCGCGGGCGACGGTGGCCGGGCCGTACCGCTCGACCAGGGCCCCGGAGGGCACCGAGGCGAGCGCGCTCACGCCGAAGTAGATCGAGACGGCCAGGCCCAGGCCGGCCGGGCTGAACCGGAGTTCGTCGCCGAGCTGCACGGCGAGCCCGCCGACGAGGAAGACGGGCAGGACGCACACGATCGTGGTGACGGTGGCGCCGGCGCCCGCCCGGACCGCCCGCCGGGCCGACGCGGGCGCGTCTTGCGAAACTGTTTCAGTCATTGCGAGCACACCCTACGCCCGCACGTTTTGGCTGCTCATCGTGTCCGTCGACCTACCGTCTGTGTCCGGTGATCTGGCATCCTCCATCCGAACAGGCATTTCGCACTCGGCCGGTTTTTCATATGGTGTAAGTCCCCGGCGGCGGAGGTGGTTGTGCGCGACCCCTTGGCGGAACCCTCGGACCTGATCCGCAGCGTGTCCCGCGCGCTTCGAGTGCTCGAGTCGGTCGGCCGTGCGCCGAGAGGGCTCACCGTGAAGCAGATCGCCCGGCGTTGCGAGTTGACAGTCGCCACGACCTACCACCTTGTCCGCACGCTCGCGTACGAGGGCTACGTGATCCGGCGCGAGGACGGGACGTACATCGTGGGGTTGGAGGTCGCCGACCGCTACCGCGAGCTGGTCACCGCGTTCCGCGGGCCGCCCGCGGTCGGCGAGGCGCTGCGCCGCGCGGCGTCGGACACCGGCTGGAGCCACTACCTCGGCCGTTTCATCGGCGGGCAGGTGGCGGTGACCGCCTCCGCCGAGGGGCCGCGCTCGCCCTTCCTGGAAGACCTGGTGCCGGGCTTCGACGAGGGCGCCCACGCCACCGCGCTCGGCAAGAGCCTGCTCGCCACGCTCACCACCGAACAGCGCTTCCGCTACCTGCGCGAGTACGGCATGCGCCCGTTCACCACCGCCACCCTCACCACCGTGGAGGCGTTCGAGGCCGACCTGGCCGCCGGTGACCGGCGCGGCATGCAACTGGAACTCGGGCAGTTCCGGCAGGGCGTGGCGTGCGCGGCGGTGCTCGTCGCCCCGGACAAGGACATCGAGCGCCGGGTGGTGCTGGCGTGCGCGCTGCCGGCCGGCGAGATGATGACCTCGGCCCGGGTGGTCCGCGCGAAGCTGCTCACCGCCGCCAGGTCGATCGCCGACGGCATCGCCTCGGAGAACTGACGAAGGGCCGCCGACCTGGTGGGTCGACGGCCCCTCGCGGAGCGGACCAGCGCCGGACCGCTCCCGGGGTGGGTCAGCTGCCGACCGGGCCGCCGTCGAGGCGCCAGGTGACCACCACGCCGGGCTTGGCGAAGTCGCCGTCCGGCCAGGTGGAGGCCGGGTTCTCCACCGACGCGCCGGTCACCTCGCCCGGGTGCTGCACCGCCACGAAGACCGAGCGGTTGTCACCGGTGATGAACGGGCCGCAGGTCTCCGCGCCGAGCGGAACGGTGAGGAACTGCTTCAGGTGACCCCGCTCCGGGCCCTCCACGGCGGTGGCGAACAGGCCGTCGTTGCTGCCCAGCGCGTTGCCGTCGGTCGAGATCCACAGGTTGCCGGTGGCGTCGAAGGCGACGTTGTCCGGGCAGGAGATCGGCGAGACCCTGGTCTTGTCGTACCCGGCGAAGTACGTCGAGGCGTCGGCCGGGTCGCCGCAGACGATCGGCAGCGACCAGGCGAAGGTCTCGGCCGTGTTGTCGCCGCGGTCCTCGACCAGCTCCAGGATCTGCCCGTGCCGGTTGCTGTTGCGCGGGTTCGCCTCGTCAGCCGGGGCCTTGCCCGCCTTGCCGCGGTCGCTGTTGTTCGTCAGCGCCACGTACACCTTGCCGGTGAGCAGGCTCGGCTCGACGTCCTCGGGGCGGTCCATCTTCGTCGCGCCGACCTTGTCCCCGGCCAGCCGGGTGAACGTGAGCACGTCGGCGGCGGTCATGCCGTCGACGTACGAGCGGTTGCCGCTGACCAGCTTGATCCAGCGCCCCCGGCCGCCGAAACCGCCGTCGGCCGGGAGCTTGCCGGAACCGTCGATCTCGGCCGCCGGGCTGTCCCCCTCGATCCTGGCGACGTAGAGCGTGCCCGACTCCAGCAGCGTCAGGTTGTGCCGCCGGGCCACCGAGGACTTGCCCGGCATGAACTTCTTGTCCGACACGAACTTGTAGAGGTAGTCGAAGCGCTCGTCGTCGCCCATGTACGCGACCACGCGGCCGTCGCGCGCCACGATGACGTTCGCGCCCTCGTGCTTGAACCGGCCCAGCGCGGTGTGCTTGCGCGGCTTGGACTGCGGGTCGAACGGGTCGATCTCGACGACCCAGCCGAACCGGTTCGCCTCGTTGGGGTGCCGGGCCAGGTCGAAGCGCTCGTCCGCCCGGTCCCACTTGCGGCTGCCGCTCGGGTAGCGCACGTCGGTCGGGATGCCGTAGCGGGTCAGCTTCGCCTTCTGCTCCTCGGCCACCGCGTCGCCGCCGACGAAGTACTGGTTGAAGTTCTCCTCGCCGGAGAGCACAGTGCCCCACGGGGTGACGCCGCCGGCGCAGTTGTTGAGCGTGCCGACGACGGTCCGGCCCTTCGGGTCGGCGGCGGTACGCAGCCACGCCGACCCGGCCGCCGGGCCGGTCATCTCGAACTTCGTCGCCAGCGCCGTGACCCGGCGGTTGTACTCGCGCCGACCGCGCCGGACCGGCTGCCACTGCCCGGTGTTCTCCACCCGCTCCAGCTCGACCACTGACATGCCGTGCGCGGCCATCGCCACCCGCACCTGCTCCACGGTCAGCGCGTCCTGGCTGGTGAAGCCGGGGAACATGAGGTCCTCGTTTGTGTACTCGTGGTTCACCACGAGCAGCGCGCGCCGACGGTCGATCGGCAGCACGCCGACGAAGTCGTTGTTGTAGCCGAACTGCTTGGACTGGGCGGCGGCGGTCTGCCGGCCCAGGTTGAACGCGGGCGCGCCGGGCACGACCTCGTCACCCCAGCGGATCACCACCGAGTGGTCGTACCCGTTCGGCACGACGAGCGTGTCGAGCTTGTTCGGCGGGATCGGCTTGAACGTCAGCGCGCCGCTGCCGGGACGCCCCGCACCGGTGGCGGCCACCCCGCCCTCGCCGGGCACCGGCGGAGCGGCGGGGGCGGCAGCCGCCGGGGACCCGGCCAGCGCGCCCGCCGCGGCGCCGCCGAAGCCGAGCACCAGCGCGCCGACCGCGCCGGCCCGGACCACGCCGCGCCGGGAGATCTCGGTGTCGACCACGTCCCCGAAGTACGGGTTGTCGGTCGGGTTGGGCACCGGGTGGTCGCAGGCGTTGCCGCACCGGTACAGACAGGTCATCGCGTCGCGGCTGCCGTGGCGGGTGCCACCGAGCAGCGGAAGCAGGCGAGGCCGGTCGCTCATGAGGTGGAGCCTCCAGATCGGACGAGGGGGAAGGCGCACGGGCGAGGGAGCCCGCGCTCACCCGCCGGACGCTGCCAGGGCGCCGTGAGCGGCGGTCGGCCCGCAGCTGAACCGGACGTGAACAGCTCCGTCGTGACCTGCGGCTGAACCGTTCGGCGACACGGCACGTATGGAAGGGCGTACACATCGCCGGTCTCCCCGCCGCCGGAAGCGAGGTACCGCCATCAGCGACCACGACGCCCAACTGCTGCGCGCGCTGCACGACGAGCATGCCGACGCGCTGTACGCGCACGCCCTGCGGCTGGTCAACGGCGATCGGCCCCGCGCCGAGGACCTGGTGCAGGAGACGCTGCTGCGCGCCTGGCGGCACCCCGAGTCGCTGGACCCGCGACGCGGCTCGGTACGCGCCTGGCTGTTCACCACGGCGCGGAACCTGGCCATCGACGCCTGGCGGCGGCGCTCGGCCCGGGTCGGCGAGGTGTACACGGACGAACTGCCGGAGACCGCCGAGACGGTCGACGAGACGGAGCGCGCGGTGGAGGCGTGGACCGTGGCCGAGGCGCTCAACCGGCTCAGCCCGACCCATCGGGAAGTGCTCGTCGAGTGCTTCTACCAGGGGCGTTCGGTGGCGGAGGCGGCGGCGCGGCTGGGCGTACCGCCCGGCACGGTGAAGTCGCGTACCCACTACGCGCTGCGCTCACTACGGTTGGCGCTGGCCGAGATGGGGGTGACCGGATGACACGCTGCGAGTTCGCGCACGACGACGGGGCGTACGTGCTCGGTGCCCTCGCCCCGGCGGACCGGGTCGCCTACGAGCGGCACCTGGCCGGCTGCGCCCAGTGCCGGGAGGCGGTGGCCGAGATCGCCGTGCTGCCCGGCCTGCTGGGCCGGCTCGACCCGGCCGGCCTGGAGCAGTTCCTGGAGGTCGGGCCGGAGACGTCGCGGGTGCCCGCGCTGCTCGACGCCGCGCGGGAGCGCAAGCGCCGCGAGCGGTCCCGCTCCCGCCGCCGGTACGCGCTGACCGCGCTCGCCGCCGCCGCGCTCGCGGTGCTGGCCGGCGTCGGGGTGGCGCTGGTCCAGCCGCCGGCCGAGCCGTCCACGCCGCAGGTGGCGTTGACCTCCATGCGGCCGGTGGCCGGGACGGTGCCGGTGCACGCCGAGGTGGGGCTGACCGAGACGCCGTGGGGCACCGAGGTCACCATGCACTGCGGCTACGACAGGCGGGCCGGGCACCGGGAGGCGTACACGTTCCGGCTGGTGGCGCACGGCCCGGACGGCGCGACGGAGCAGATCGGCTCCTGGCTCGCCGCCCCCGGCGACGACCTGCGGTTCTCCGGGGTAACCCGGTTCACCAGGGGTGAACTGGTCCGCCTGGAACTCCTCCGAGGCGCCAATTCCCCCGTCCTGGCCTACGACTTCCGCTGACCGCCGTCCCCTCCCCGTTGATCTTGCAGTTGCGGCCCTCGGCGCGGGTGATTGGTCCCTTTCGCCGGGGCGGTAAGTGCAAGATCAACGGGACGGGGTGGGTGCGGCGGCCGGGGTGGGATTGCGGGTGGACTGGCGGGTGCGGTGGGAGTGGCGCAGGGCGTCGGCGGTGAAGACCATCAGGGCCAGCCACACCAGCGCGAAGCCGGCCAGCCGGACCGCGGGCATCGGCTCGTGGAAGATCAGCACGCCGCAGCCGAGCTGGAGGATCGGGGCCAGATATTGCAGCATGCCGACAGTGGACAGCGGCAGCCGGTTCGCCGCCCCGGCGAACAGCAGCAGCGGGATCGCGGTGGCGGCGCCGGCCAGCACCAGCAGCGCGGTGTGCCCGGCCGAGACGTGCCCGAACGTCGAGTCGCCGCGCGCCGACAGCCAGCCCAGGTACGCCAGCGCGGGCAGCGCCAGCACCGCCGACTCCACGAACAGCCCCTCCGTGGCGGGCAGCGCGAGGCGCTTCTTGACCAGGCCGTACCCGGCGAAGCTGAACGCCAGGGTGAGCGCCAGCCAGGGCAGCCGGCCGTAGTCGACGGCGAGCACCGCCACCGCGAGCCCGCCGACGCCGAGCGCCGCCCACTGCGCCGGTCGCAGCCGTTCGCGCAGCAGGAAGACGCCGAACAGCACCGACACCAGCGGGTTGATGAAGTACCCGAGCGCCGTCTCCACCACCCGGTCGGAGTTCACGCCGTAGATGTACGTGCCCCAGTTGACGGCGATCAGCGCGGCGGCGAGCCCGATGCCGGCGAGCGCCCGCGGCCGCCCGGCCAGCCTGCGCAGGAAACCGGCGTGCCGCGTGGCGGCCAGCAGCAACGCCACGAACGCCACCGACCAGAGGATCCGGTGCGCGAGGATCTCCATCGGCCCGGCCGGGCGCAGCAGCTTCAGGTAGATCGGGAAGAAACCCCAGATCAGGTACGCGCCGACGCCGTACAGGTAGCCGAGCCGGAGCTGGTTCACCGCTCCACCGTAAGTGGTGGATCTGTCTGCTGATCCTTATCGGTGACCGGCGTCACCCGCTGATCCAGCTCCATCCACCGATCCGGCGCGACCGGGCGGAAGCCGAGCTTCGCGTAGACCCCGTGCGCGTCGAGCGTCGCCAGCAGGATCCGGCGTACGCCCAGCTCGGCCAGGTGGTCGCGGACCGCGCCGGCCAGCCAGGTGCCCAGTCCGCGACCGCGCTCGGCCGGGTCGACGTAGACGTCGCAGAGCCAGGCGAACGTGGCGCGGTCGGTGACCACCCGGGCGACAGCGACCTGCCGGCCGTCACCGGGGCGGTAGACGCCGAAGCCGATCGAGCCGGCGAACGAGCGCGCGACCGTCTCCCGCTCCCGCCCCCGCGCCCAGTAGGCGTCGCCGGCGAGCCAGGCGTGCACCCGGTCCAGGTCGATCCGGTCCGGGTCGGTGCTGATCTGGTAGCCGTCCGCGCGGGTCACAGTGAACACCCGCCGACGCTAGCGCCGACACCCGGGCCGCTCGCCAGCCAATTCCCTCCTGGTGGCCCCGGCCGGTCGCCGTCGCGCCGGGCCGGGGCCGGGGGTGTCAGTCGCGGTCGAGGACGGCGCCCAGGATCCAGGTGACGATGCCGACGAACAGCGCGCCCAGCACCGCCTCCGGCCAGAACCCGTCCACGTGGAAGGGCAACCCGGCCTCACCGGCGATCCAACTGGTGAGCAGGAAGAGCAGGCCGTTCACCACGAGCGCGATCAAACCGAGGGTGAGCAGGTAGAAGCCGCAACCCACGGTCTTGATGATCGGCTGGAGCACCGCGTTGACCACTCCGAAGATCACCGCGACGAGAACCAGCGTGATCACGGTCTCGGTGGCCGACCCGGAGTCCAGCGAGATGCCGGGGATGAGCAGCGTGGCGAGCCAGAACGCCACTGCCGTCGAGCCCACACGAATCAGAAGACCCTTCAGGAAATCCATGGCCGGGATCGTGCCACGGACGTACCACCAGGGAAAGCAGCGTGACGCCCCCGCGCGCCTCAGCGTCGCGCCGGGCGACCGACCAGTTGCGACTCCACAGGCGTCGGTGAGAGCAGCGCCCACCGCAGGGCCCGCCGGTTGACCACCGCCACCATGTCGTCGCGGATGCGGGTCAACCAGTCGGCGGATCCGCCGAGCCCGAGCGCCGCTCCGGCCAGCGCCGCCTCGTCCGGGTCGAGTGGCTGCAGGATCGCCAGGTCGGCGCGGGCCAGCGTCGCCGTGTCGGCCGCGGTCAGCTCGTCGCGGACCACGAGCACGGACTGCCAGGCCGCGTCCGGCCCGGCCTCCGGCGGCACCGGGCCGACGTCGACCACCACCAGCAGCGGGCACAGCGGTGAGGCGGGCGCGCCGCCGGGCGGACGCCCCGGCGGAAGCAGCGGTACGCCGCCACCGAGCGTCCCGACGCCGCGGACGAACGGCTCCCAGGCCCGGGGACGGCCGGTCTGCACCGCCACCCGGGCACCCAGCGCCAGCGCCCGCAGCACGAGCAGTTGAGCGGCCGGCACACCGCCGATCAGCAGCACCCGTGTCGGGGCGGGCCGGAACAGGCGCACGGTGAGCGCGGCGCCGTGGCGGTTGGCGCCCACCATCAGGCCGGCGGTGGCCGGGGGCAGTTCCAGTGCGGGCGGCGGCGACCCGGACCCACCGGTCACCCCGAGCGGCAGCGTGGCGGCGAGCCCGGCCAGGTGCTCCCCGTCGAGCCGGCGCAGCTCCCCGCCGACGTCACCGGCGACGCGCCGAAGCGTCCGATCCACCGCCGACAACTCGTCCGCGCTGCCGGCGGCGACCCGCACCGCCAGCTCGGCCGGGGCCGGATTCGTCCCGGCGCGGGGTCCGACCGTCAGCGCGACGGTGGTGGCGGTGGCGGGCACCGCGAGCAGCCGGGTGACCAGCCCCGGGGAGGGCTCGCCCCGCGGATCGGGCCACCGGCGCAGTCGCCAGGTGGCCTGCGCCAGCCCGCCCACGGTGAGCAGCGGCCACGTCTCCCGGACCGGGGCGCCGGGCTCGTGATGGGCCAGCTCTGCGATCACCCGCAGCGCCGCGTCCCCGCCGAGCGGCCGGGCGGTGAGCGGCCCGAGCCGGCGGACGATCCGCCGCAGCGTGCCGGAGAGCGCCCGCAGCAACTCCTCGTCCGGCCAGCCGTCCGCCCGCAACACCTGGACGGCCAGGACCGCGCGCGTCCGCCCCGGCACCCGGCCGTCGGTGAGCTGCCGGTAGGACGTCCCGGCGGGACCGCCCGCGACGGCCGGCACGGGCGCGGGGGAGGACGAGAAGACGAGCTGCAACCGGACCGCTGGGGCGTCCGGGCCGCTCGGCGGGAGCAGGTCGGACGGTACGGGCAGCCGGCGCGCGTGGTCACCGAGCAGGTCGTCCGGGTCGCCGAGTTCCAGCAGCGCGGTCAGGCCGGCGGCGTCGTGCAGCACCGCGGCCGGACCGCCGGCCAGCTCGGTGGAGCCGGCCACCGCCCCCGGCCGGACCAGTTCCAGCAGCGCCGCCGGATCGGCGGCCGACGGCAGGGCGCGGCGCCGGGTCAGGTACGCGACGGCGGTGACGAGCCATTCGTGCAGCCAGCGGCCGCGTACCCGGATCCACGCGGCCGGCAGCATCAGCGCGGCGGTGAGCAGCGCGGCGGCGGTCGCCACGAAGCCCCGCCCGGCGGCGGCCACCAGCACGGCCGCCGCGACCTGTGTCGCCACGACCTGACCGGCCCGCTGCCGCGCGCCCGGCCGCCGTGTCCACAGTGGGGCGGACGCGGCCGGCCGGGTCGTTGTCGTCGCGGCCACCGCACCTCCTCGCCCGGGTCCCGCTGTGACGTCACCGTGGCACATCGTAATGGCCGAGTTGTCCACAGGGGAGCCCGAGGGGGTAGCAGAACCGGAGTGGGGCGGCTACCGTCAGCGACGAAATCGTCGAGTCGCGTGTCCGCCGCCTGGTCTTCCCCTCCACCGGCCCCGGGCGCCCCCGGCGAGTCCACGGTGGTCACCGGGGTGACCAGCCACGACCGAGGAGACGAGGTGACGTCCGGGATGTCCCAGACCCAGGCAGAAGCCGCGGTGATGCAGCAGACCGCCGCGAAGTTCGAGCAGGTCGACCAGTCGCTGCAGACCATGCTCAGCGGCCTGATGGCCGAGCTGGAGGTGCTGCAGCAGGCCTGGCGGGGCGCCGGAGGGCGCTCGTTCGCGCAGGTCAAGCAGCAGTGGGCGCAGGACCAGGCGGCCCTGCAGCGGGCGCTGCGGGAGACCGCCACCGCGATCCGCACCGCCGGCCGGCAGTACGACCTGTCCGACACCGAGGCCGCCGGCCGGGTGGCGGGCACCAACCGCGGCATCCAGCTGCCGCTCTGACAACCGGAAGGATCGAACTCATGGAGCACGGTGTGCTGGTCGTCAACTTCGCCGCCCTGCAACAGGCCGGCGCCGACATCCAACGGGCGCTGTCCACCCTGGAGAGCCAGCTCGGCCAGTTGGAGCGCGACGCCGCCCCGCTGGTGGCGAGCTGGAACGGCGCCGCCCGCGAGGCGTACGAGGTGCGGCAGTCCCGGTGGCGGGCCGCCTCGCAGGACCTGCAGGCGATGCTGCGCGACATCAAGCTCGCGGTGGAGGATTCCGCGGCCGACTACCTCGACACCGAGAAGCGCAACACCAACCTGTTCCAGTGAAGCGTCCCGTGCGGCCCGGGTCTGCCGATCCGGGCCGCACGGCGGTTCAGGCCGGGTCGGCCGCCCGCCAGCGGCGCCGTGCTCCGCGCGGCAGCACCAGGGCGAGCGCCGCCACGAGTGCCACGGTCCCGCCCACGACGGCGGCGGTCAGCAGCGCCCGGTCCCGGGCCGTCCCGCGGCGAGCCTCGCGGGCCAGCGCGGCCGGATCCGGCCGGTCGGCGGGCAGCGCGGCGCCCGGCCGGGGCCGGGAGTCCACCACGCCCGCCGACTCGGTCACCGCCCGGTACGGGTTGAGCACCCCCGCGCCGTAGCCGGTCTCCCGTCCCGGGGCCGGGTCGGCGGCGGCCACGATCCGGGCGGCCACCTCGTCCGCGCTCAGCCGGGGCCGGTACTGACGCAGCAGCGCCGCGGTGCCGGCCACGAACGGAGTGGCGTAGCTGGTGCCCTCCGCCCGGTGGTGTCCCTGGCGGGGCGCCGCCATCAGCACCTCGCTGCCCGGGGCGACCACGTCGACGTACGGGCCGGTCTGGGAGAACGCCGAGCGGGTGCCGTCCGGGCCGATCGCGCCCACCCCCAGCACGCCGTCGTACGCGGCCGGGTAGGGCTGGGGATCGCCGTTGTCGTGCAGGTTCCCGGCGGCGGCCACCACCACCACGTCCTGTCGCAGCGCGTACGCGACGGCGGCGCGCACGTCGGGGTCGTCCGCGTACAGCACGACCGACAGGTTGAGCACGTCGGCGTCGTGGTCCACCGCCCACCGGATCGCCCGGGCGAAACCGGCCGCGTCGACGGTACGCCCCGACTCCCGCCCCTCGACCACCTGCTGCTCGCTCACCCGTACCGGGAGGATGCGCGCGTCCGGCGCGAGGCCGCGGAACGCGACGCCGGGCTGCGGGGCGGCGGCGACGATGCTCGCGACACCGGTGCCGTGCCCGGCGCAGTCCCGGGTGCCGTCCCCGCCCGGGTCGAGGAAGTCGGCGCCGGACAGGACGCGCCCGGCGAGCTGCGGATGGGACCGGTCCACGCCCGAGTCGATCACCGCGACCACGACTCCGGCGCCGGTGGCGAGCGGGGCGAGCCGGTCCGGGGCGTACCGTTGCTGCGGCCACGGCTGTTGCGCGACCGGCCGCGCCGGGGCGGGTGGCGAGGCACAGCCGGCCGGCGCGCGAGCCGCCGCGGGGGCGACCGGAGACCCGACGGCGAGGAGCGTCGCCAGGGCGGCCACGGCCGGGTGCGCGACAGGCCGATACATCGACGACCTCCGTAACGTGTCGGCTCCGGGACGGGATGTTATCGCCTCGTGGACATCGGGGCGGACCGTCGATGGCCAGAAGTCCTGATCTTGCTGCCACCTTGTAGGTTGTAGGCGATGCCTGTGGCCTGTTCGCGGAAGGAGAGGTGGCCGTGACCGGATGGGAGCCGGCCACCGAGGCCGAGGTGGCGATGCGGGACGCGCTGCGCGCCCAGGACCAGCAGCAGTACTTTCGGGTGCTGACGCGCGTCGATCTGTTCCTGCCGGTCACGGGCGGCCCGGCCGGCGGATGGGGCACCTGGACCTCCGGCGGCCGCACGCACGTGCTCGCCTTCACCTCCGCCGCCGCGTTGCGGGCCAGCCTGGGGGAGAACGCCGGCACGGCCCGCCGTGTGCCCTACCCGGAACTGGCGGACGGCTGGCCCAACCCGGAGTGGTGGCTGGCGGTCAACCCCGGGCTGCCGATCGAGGGCTACCTGCCCGCCTGGTACGTCGCCCAGCTCTCCCGGGGCGACGTCCGGCTGCCCGGGCGGACCATGGGCGCTCGGGCCCGGCTGGAGCGGGTGGAGGGCGCGGCCCGGAGCGCGCGCAACGGCGTACCCGATTCCGCGCCCCGCCCGTCCGCCGTACCCGTCCCGCCGGCCGCCGTCCCGCCCCCTGTCGTTCCGGCTCCCGCGGTTCCACCCGCAGCCGTTCCGCCTCCCGCGGTGCCGCCTCCGGCGGTGCCGGGCGACCGGGGCGGACGGCGGACTGCGGACGACGAGCCGCCGACGGTGCCGGTACGCGGCGGTTCGGTGCTGGGGCGGCGGCTGCCGACCGTGCCGCCCCGCCGCCGGGAGCCGGACCGGGACAGCCCGGGCCGCGCCGACCCGGGCGACGAACCGGGTACGGACGCCCTGGACGGCTGGCTCACCGACCTGCGCCGCCGCCCCGACGAGCCGGACCCCTTCGCCGCCGAGCCCGCGTCGACCGACGAGCCGCCGCCGACCCCCACGCCACCGCCACCGTCGCGGTCCTTCTTCGAGCCCGCCTCCGGTCGCTCGGCCCGGCGCCCGTCACCGCTGGACGCGCCACGGCGGGCCGCCGACCGGGCCACCCCGCCGACCCGGTTCGCCGGTGGCCAGCCGTTTCCGCGTCGCCGTCCGCTGAACGAGCCGGTACGGGAGGACCCCACCCAGGCGTTCGCGGCGCAGGCGGACGAGTCGCCTCCGGCGCTCCGGACCGACGAGGCGACCCAGGCGTTCCGGCCGAGCCGCCCACCCGAGGACGCCATCGGGACGCTGCCCCGGCGTCACTCCGGCCCTGCGACCCCCGCGACGGACACGTGGGCCGACCCGGTCGGCCCCGACCGGGAGGCCCCGCCCTGGAACGCTGCCGAGGACCCGACGGAGGCGCTGTCGCCCTCGATCGCCGAGCCGGTGTCGAGCCCGCCCGCGCCGCGCCGGGACTTCACCCCCATCGTCATCGAGGGCACGGTCATCGAGGCCCGCGACCTGACCGAGCCCGATCAGCCCTGGTCCGCGCAGTACGCCGACCCGGTGCGTGCCGCGCCGGCCGATCACGCGGCGGCACCCTGGGCCGGTGACCCGACCGCGCCGCTCCCGGCCGACCCGCTGCTGACGACCGGCGACGAGACGATGAACCTCACCGAGGCCGCCCACACCGTTGCGCCGGCCGAGACGGCGCCGTTCGACCGGGCCGGGCGGCTCGACGATCCGACGGTGTCGTTCACCTCGACGGCCGAACCCACTGTTTCCCTGTTCGAGGCGCACACGCCGGCTGCCGAGCCGACCACCTCGCTGTTCGCGCCGACGCCGCCCGAGCAGACGGCGGCCCTGTTCGCGCCGGCCACCGCCGGGGAACAGGCCACCGTGTCGCTCTTCGAGCCGGCCGCCGACGCCGAGCCGGCCACGCAGCCGGCCACCGAGGCCGAACCGGCGGCCTTCGACGACTCCGTCACCACGTCGCTGTTCGCGCCGGGTGAGCCGACCGTCGCGCTGTCCACCCCGCACGAGACGCCGGACACCTCGGCGCCGCCCGCGCCCCTGGCGGAGCCGGCGCCGATCGACGGCGACCCGGTGAGCGCCGCCGCTCCGGCCGACTTCGTGCCGGCGAACAACGTGGAGGAGGAGTTGCTGGCCGCCGCGGGCAGCGGGAGCACCGACGGCTTCCTCACCACCCTGCTGCTGGCCCGGGTGCTGCTGCCGGCCGCGCCCGACTCGGCCGCGGGCAGCCGGCCGGGTGAGCCGGGGTTCGTCTGGCACACCGAGCCGGTGGACGGCGAGACGTCCGTCTCGGTCTACACCTCCCCGGAACGCCTCGCCGAGCACGCCGGAGACGCGGTCGAGACGGTACGGGTCAAGTTCGTCCAGCTCATTCGCAAGTGGCCGGACGTGTCCTGGTCGTTCCGGGTGAACCCGGGCAGCCCGGTCGGCGCGACGTACCCGGGGGAGCAGGTTCTCGCGCTCGCCAACTGGGCGGCCGAGGTGGGCCTCGGCGACGACCCGGAGCCGGCCGCCGCGCCGCAGCCGGCGGAACGACAGCGCCCGGAGGCGCCGACGATCGCCGCGAACCAGCCGGTGACCATGCAGAAGGCGATCGCGGCGAGCCAGCTCGCGTACTACCTGGAGCGTGGCTACGACCGGGTCTCCGGCTTCGTGCACCGGGCCGGGGAACTGGCGCACCTGAACAGCCCGGCGGAGCTGTACCGGGCGCTCGGGCTCGGCCACCCGGGTTCGCCGTTCTCCCCGGACGACGAGGAGATCTACCTCCTGCGCTGGCCGGCCTACCGGCCGAGCCTCTACCGGATCCCCTACGGCGGGCCGAACGAGGCCGCGATGCGGGCGATGGAGGGCTGGGTGATCGAGCGACCGCCGTTCCGCGGCAACGGCTTCGCCCCGGGGGAGAGCAGCGACGTGATCGCCGAGTTCAAGGTGGACAGCGCCCGCCTGCCGCACGGCGCCGAGCTGTGGCGGCTCGGCGCGGACGGCGCCACGCGGCTGGTCGCGGTCCTGGACACCGACGCGCTGGTCTGGCGGAAGGCGGACGAGGCGTGACCCGCGACGGCTACGTGGCCCGCTGGCGGGGGCGGGAGTACCAGGCCAGCCCCGCCGGGGACGAGGTCCGCCTCTACCAGCCCGGCCCGGAGGAGGGGTTCACCGAGGTACGCCCCGGCCGGTACGTCCGGGTGGTGCCGGCGGCCGAGGTCGACGATCTCGCGTACGTGCGGACCACCTGCACCTGGCAGGGACAGCCGTTCATCGTGCTGGCCGAGCACGAGGGCTGGCTGCGGCTGGAGTACACGGGTGGGCGCTGGCCGGTGGCCGAGGCGATGGGGCTGGAGGCGTTCGATTTCGGTGTCTACCAGGGCTGGGCGCCCGCGACCGAGGTGGCCGACCTGGGCGAGCAGCGGGTCTGAGTCAGGACTTCGCCCAGCGCAGGACCTCGCCGAGCACCAGGTCACGGGCCTCCACGTGGGGGAAGTGCCCCACGTCGTCGAGCAGCCGCCACTCGTACGGCGCGCTGACGTAGCGGCCGGAGCCCTGGGCGGTACGGGGCAGCGACGCGCGGTCCAGCGCGCCGTGCAGTTGCAGGGTCGGCGTGACGAGCGGCTTCTGCATCAGCTTCACGAAGCGGTAGCCGTGCAGCCGCAGCACCGAGCGGAACGCCCAGCGGTAGCCCTCCATCGCGCAGAACGCGGCCTGCGGGATCTGCATCGCGACCCGGCAGCAGTGGGCGTAGGCGGCGAAGTCGGAGCTGTCCGCCCAGCGCGGGCCGCCCCACCGGCGCAGGATCTCCTCCACCTCGGCGGCGTCGTCCCGGGTCAGGACGTGCTCGTAGCGGGGGAGCTGGAACTTGAGCGTCGCGGTGGCCGAGGCGAACTGGCCGCGCGGGTCGGCGAAGATGGCGGCCCGCAGCCGCAGCGGGTGCGGCGCGCCGAGCACCACGAGCCGCCGGACCAGGGTCGGGTGGAAGGAGGCGGCGGTCCAGGCGATGAGCCCGCCCGCGCCGGTGCCGACCACCGTGGCCGATCGCTCGCCGAGTGCGCGGATCAGGCCGGCGACGTCGGCGGCGAGCGTGTAGCCGTCGTACCCCCGGGGTGGTTTGTCGCTCGCGCCGTAGCCGCGCAGGTCGACGGCGACCGCCCGGAAGCCCGCGTCCGCGACCGCCGGCAGCATCTCGTGCCAGGCGTACCAGTACTCGGGGAAGCCGTGGAGGAAGAGCACCATCGGACCGGCGCCCGCCTCGACGACGTGGAACCGGCTGCCGTTGGCGCCGACGAACCGGTGCGTCCACGGCCCCTCGGGCAGGACGCAGGACTCGTCGACGGGTCCGCCGCGCTGGTCGGTCATGGGGCACAGCCTAGGGCCGCCGATCGCGCATCGGGCTCGCAGGTGACCAGGATCAGGGATTTCTCCGGGAGGTGACCCATGCGGCCCGGCGACCGCTTGCGGGGTCAGGATTCGGCGACGCGCATGGGGATGCCGGGCCCGCAGTCCACCGAGCGGTCCCGTGCGGTGAGCCGCAGTGAGACGAAGTCGCCCTTGCGCAACTCCCCGGCGTTCGGGCCGTACACGGCGTACTCCGTGCCGTTCTCGTCCATCAGGCCGTAGCAGGGTCCGGCGCCGCCCCGGGTGATCCATCCGGCGACGACGCCGGCCGGGCGGTTGTCGGTCGGCTTCCTCGGCGGGCCGGCGGGACGCCGCAGCGTCGGCAGTTCGGTGGCGGACAGCGGCGCGGGCCGGTCGGCGGGCGCGCCGGCGCCGCTCGCGGCCGGCTGGTGGTCGTCGGACACGGATCCTCCGTCTCGGCCGCGCCGTCGATCAGCGCCATCGTGGGGCGGCCGGCAGCGTGGGGCGGGTGTCGAACGGATGGGACGCGGGCGGGGTACGCCGGGTTCCCGGAAAGGGCGATGCCCGGGCGGTGAGCCCGCCCGGGCATCGCGTGGCGCGTCGATCAGTGGATCAGGAGAAGCGGACCTTCAGCGAGGTGCCGTTCTGCTCCAGGACCTTGATCTTGGTGCCGGTGGCCGGGAGCTTGACGCCGTGGTTCGGCAGCTCCGGGTACCAGTACTGCTTGGTGTCGTCGAACAGCGGCTGCGCGTCCTGACCGCGGATGTACTGCGGCTGGCTGTTGATGTGCAGCGTGAACGAGTCGGCCTTCTTCAGGCTGAACGGCGCGTCGTAGACCTGGACACGGGCCCGCCAGGGCTGGCCGGTCAGGTTGTAGATCGGCCGCGGGTGCGCGTCGATGATCATGTTCCGACCCTCACCCGGGTGCGCGAACGTGTCGTTGTCCGCGAACCGCAGGTTCCAGTAGGAGATCAGCAGACCCTCCTGGTACGCGTAGTGGTCCACGTAGTCCGGGCGGGTGTTCGCGTAGCCGAAGAAGTACGGGCCGGTCTTGAGGTACTTGTCGTACGAGACGTACGACCGGTGACCGGCGATGTAGTAGTTGTCGAACTTACGGGTGTAGGTCTCCTCGACGATGCTGAAGCCGCTGAGGGTCCAGCCGTTGGCACCGGCCTCGGCGCCGTCGGTGAGGAGGGTCTGACCGTCGGCGGTCACGGTGATCGCGTCACCGTAGAAGCCGCCCTCGGACACGCCGCCGTCCGTCTGGTAGCGGAGCCGGAACTGCACGACCTTGCCGGCGACCGCGTCCATCGGGATGTTGACGTCGACCCACTGGTCGTTGCTGGAGCCGTCCAGGGCGTAGCGCCCGGGGGAGATCTCCTTCAGCGGGGTGCCGTTGGCCGTACCGGGCAGCGAGGTCCAGGTCTGGCCACCGTCGGTGGACGCCTCGAAGAACAGGTAGTCGTAGTCCGCCTCGATGCTGTAGCGACCCTTCATCGACAGCGCGGCGCTGGTCTTCCCGGTGAGGTCGACAGTGCGCGTCATCGTGTTGTTCAGGTCGTCGTCGTTGCCCGAGAAGAACTGCTTCGTACCCTCGAACGGCTTGCCGTTCTGGAACGTGTACTCCCGCTGCGGCAGCACCACCACGGCGCCCTGGGCCTTGTTGGAGTTGTACTCCTGCGGCCCGAGTTCCAGGGTGCGCTTCTGGCCGGCCACGATCACCTCGTAGTCGAGCCAGCCGAGCTGGAGCTTGTTCCAGGCGCCGAGGTCGCCACCGCGCTCGCCGATGCCGCCGTCGTTCTTGGCGCCGAGCCGGCTCTGGGCCATCAGGGTCCAGTGCTCGTTGTTGTTGTCCCCACCGCTGACCACGTTGTAGTCGTCCGGCAGACCGAGGTCGTGGCCGTACTCGTGGTAGAAGACGCTCCGGCCACCGTTCTCCGGCTGGATCGTGTAGTCACCGATCCAGACGCCGGTGTTGCCGATCTGGGTGCCGCCGGCCGGGAAGTTCTCCGGGCCGGTGTTGCCCTGGTCGCTGGCGAAGGCGTACCACCGGTGGCTCCAGATGGCGTCCTCACCCTGGTACGGGTCACCGTCGGCCTCGTCGCCGCCGGCGTGGACGATCTGGAAGTGGTCGATGTAGCCGTCCGGCTCGTTGAAGTCGCCGTCGCCGTCGAAGTCGTACCGGTCCCACTGGTCCATCGCCTTGACGTCCGCGGCGATCTCCGCGTCGGAGCGGCCCTGCGCCTTCTGGTCGGCGACCSACTGGTTGGCGGCGTCGCGGACCAGGGCCCAGGTGTTGGTGCAGACGTTCGAGGCACACRGGTAGCCGCCGGAGCGGCCGTAGCGAGCCTCGTTGTACCGCACCTTCACCCAGTTGGTGACCTCGCCGTCGACGCTGTACCGACCCGAGGACTGGGCCTCGTAGTACTGCTTCAGCGACTCGTCGCCCGGGTTGGTGCCGAAGTACAGCTGCCGGTAGTAGTCGGCGCTGTAGTCCGCCTGCCAGACCGTGGAGTTGTCCACCGCGCGGTTGGGCTGGGGGATCTGGTTGCGGAGCGGACCGTCGAACCGGGTCGGGCCCGGGGTGTCCGGGTCGGTGTCCTGGTCCGGGTAGTTCGGGTGCCGCTCGTCGCCGAACTCCGCGAGGATGACGAAGATCCTGTCGGTCCGCTCGCGGGAGAGTTCGACGTACTGGTCCTTGGTCGGACCCTTGCCGGCCTTGGTGCTCTTGGCTGCCTTGCCCGCCGCGGGACCGGCGGCGGCCCGCTCGCCGACCTTGACGACCGTGCTGCCGTTGATCTTCTGGGCCTTCGCCCTGCCGGACAGGACCTCGCTGAGGCCTTCCTGGCGCAGCGCGCGCCGCTTCTCCTCGAGCGGGTTGGGCAGGTCGTGCTCAGCCTGCGCAGGCTCGGCCACCGACGGAGCGGCGGCCGGCAGCTTCGGCGTCGGCGCGGCGCTGGCGGCCGTGCCTGCCACCAGCCCCGTCGCGGTCAGCGAAAGCCCGAGCAGACCCACTGCGACTTTGCGCACGTGGTACCTCCGGTGTGAGGGAACCGGCCCAACTGGGGGTACGGGCCGGTGGAACGGTCCACTGGTGGGACCAAGGGTGAACATAGACACTGCTGCGACTGGTGGGAAGACGCGTGCGTCGATTTGTTGCAACTTTTTGTTGAGAACGCTTTTCACCGTCACACACCTGCCCGTCACCGAGTCGTTGACCAGCGACGATGCGCGGAGCCGCGACTGCAGAGACATGCATGGATTAATGGGTTACGCGGAAGGGCCGGGAGCGCTCACGCTCCCGGCCCTTCCCCCATCGAGCTAGATCAGATCATTTTTCGGTCATTCCGGTTCCGCTTTGACCGCGCCCGTTTCAGGGACGCGGCGGGACCACGTACACCTGGGCGTACGAGTTGTCCTTGGCGGCCCGCTTGATGATGATCGAGACGCCGTACTGGACGCCCGCGTCACCCGGGTTGCCGGTGCCGAGCACGATCGCCCCGCCACCCAGCGTCGAACCGTAGTAGTCGGTCGCCGGAGTGCCGTCCGGGTTCACCACCCGGGTCGTGTACTGCTGGTTGCCCCGCGACGGGACGACCACCGAGGCGTCGTTGTCCCGCGCGTACGCGGCGCCGTCACGGATCTCGATGCCCGGGTACCAGCCCTTGGCGTCGGTGAAGCCCTTCACCGGCGCCTGCGGGCCGAACTTCGTGCAGTACTCGCTGTACGGCTCGTCCGCCGCCTCCAGGCACTCCTTGAACGGGTACGTGGGCTTGAGGCCGAACGCGGCGTTGGAGGACTGCGGCCGGCTGGGCAGGTTCTTCAGCACCGACGGGTCCTTCTCGGCCGCGGTGCCCTTGCGGCGCAGCGGGTCGTTGTGCGAGTCGACGATCAGCAGACCGCCCTTGGCGCCGTAGCTGGGCAGCGCGGTCATCTGCGCGGTGACGTGGTTGACGTCGCCGAGCTGGGTGTCCCGGTACCAGACCAGCATGCCCGGCGCGTTGTACGCGATCCGGTCGACCTTCCAGGCCTCGTGCGAGTAGACGGTGTCGTAGGTGTACTTCAGGCCGTTGTCGAAGCCGTCGAAGTTACGCCACTCGGCCAGGTAGTAGTGCGACTTGACCTGCGTGCCCGAGTCGATGTACCAACCCGCGCCGCTGGTGTCGGTGAAGGTGCCGCCGGTCTGGGTCCAGCCCGCCGCGCCGCTCTCCACGTCGTCGCTCCAGGTGGTGGCGCCGCCGCCGGTCACCGAGAAGTCGTCGGCGAACCAGCCGCGCTCGACGAACGCCTCGTCGGTGGCGTACCGCAGCCGCACCTGCACGGTCTGCCCGGCGAACGACGACAGGTCGACGTAGTCGTGCCGCCAGCCGCCGGTGCTGCCGCTCAGGCCGTACTTCTTGTTGCCGAAGTCGACCATCCGGCCGTTCGGGTCGGCGTAGCCGTCGTTTGTGGAGACCAGCGCGCCGCCCTCGGCGTACACCTTCTGCTCGTTCCAGGTGGCGCCGCCGTCGGTGGAGACCTCGACGAAGCCGAAGTCCCAGTCCGCCTCGATGACGTAGTTGTTCCACATCCAGAACTTCGCGTCGGCGGCGTTCGGGACGGTCACCGTGCGGCTGAGCTTGACGTCGGCCCAGTTCTGGTCCGCGCCGGAGTACCACATGTTGCCGCCGCTGTGCGGCGTCGCCAGTGAGATCACCTTGTCCGGCAGGTCGATCTTGATGCCGTCCTCGGTGCCGACCGGCGTACGCGACGTCTGCCCGAGCTTGACCAGTTTGGACCGGTCACCCGGCCCGAACGTCTTCGGCTCGGCCCAGCCCAGCACCCACTTGTCCCACAGGCCCATGTGGGTGGGCAGCGCCTGGAAGATCTCGCCGGAGTGCGAGCCGGACGCCATCAGGTCCCAGAAGTCCACGTCCGAGTCGGCGTTGCCGGAGGTGTCGTAGAGGTCCGGCAGGCCCAGGTCGTGGCCGAACTCGTGGGCGAAGACGCCGACGCCGGCGTCCTCCGGCTGCACGATGTAGTTCGACACCTTCAGGTTGGTGCCGGGGATCGTGTAGCCGCCGGCCACCGTCGAGGAGTGCGCCCAGACCGAGTAGATGCCGATGTCGCCGCCGCCACGGGACTTGCCCTGGTTGGCGTGCACCAGCACCAGGTGGTCGATCACGCCGTCCGGCTCGTGGTAGTTGCCGTCGCCGTCGCGGTCGCTCTGGTCCTCGATGTCGTAGTCGGCCCAGGGGAAGTTCGGGTCGGCCGCGGCCAGCGCGTCGATCGCGTCGGTGGCGAGGCGGCCGGCGCCCTGCGGGTTGTCCGGGTGGCCGTTCATCGACTGCTCACGCCCGGCGACCCAGTTGCCGTTCTCGTCCTGGAAACAGCGCGACGCGGCGTACCAGCCCTCCGAGTGCGGCACCGTGATCCACGGGGTGGCCTGCCCGTCCACCGTGTACGCGCCCTTGGACATCTCCAGGTACATGTTGTGCATGGTCCGCCCGGCGAGGCTGATGCCCGGCTTGCCGTCCGGCCCCTTGAGGTCCTTGCGGACCCGCTCGGTGATGCCCTTCTTGCTGTAGAGCATCTTGTCGTAGTGGGCCGGCGAGAAGTCCGGCACCCACATCGAGTTGTTGTCCTTGTGCGGCAGCGTGGCCGGGTTCGGGATGGTGTTGTGCCGCGGCCCGTTCTGCACCGTGCCGGGAACGCAGGTGCGGTCCTCGAACACCGTCTTCGGGACCATCACGCCTGTGAAGTCGTCGTTGGCGTTGTCGTTGAACTCGACGAGCAGCGTCAGCAGCTTGGCGGTCTGCGTACTCTTTGCCTGCTTGATCTTGCGAGGGCTCTTGCCGGTCCGGATGGACTTGGCCTCCAGCTTGGCCAGCTCACGGGCCGCGATCGGGTTGCCCCCGGCGTACTTGCGGTCGTAGGCGCGGGCCTCGTCCGCGGGCGAGGTGAAGACGCCGTCACGGCCCTTGATCTCCTTGCCGCCGGTGTCCGGCTGCACCTCGGGCTCGGCGTAGTTGATGTAGTGCTCGTCCGCCCCGATCGTGACCGGTGCGGACCGGGACGGCTGGGCCGCCGCGCTGCCCGTCACGGTCAGCGACGTGGCCGCGAGCGCGATGACGGGCAGCGCGACGAGTAAGCGTCGCCGTGCCCTGTGCTGCGACATGGGGAGCATGCCACTCCGTTCGTAGGGAATGGTGGGGAACCGGCCGTCTCACTGACGCTCGTCGAAATCCGCCGGTGCGGCTGAACGTAACCGACAACAAGCGACATCGACAGTGGTGGAAAAGTGCTCTGGCCGATCAGGTCAGATCGGGTCCCCCGATCGACCGGCGCGGATCCCGGATACGACGAAGGGGGCGGACCGCGCCGCGGTCCGCCCCCTGGTCGGCTGTCGTCAGTCCTCGTCGGACTTGCCGCCGCTCATCCCCGACGAGATCAACTCCATCACCGAGGAGTCCTGGAGCGTTGTCACGTCGCCGAGCGACCGGTTCTCCGCCACGTCCCGCAGCAACCGGCGCATGATCTTGCCGGAGCGGGTCTTCGGCAGCTCCGGCACCAGCATGATCTGCCGCGGCTTGGCGATCGGGCCGAGCGTCTTCGCCACGTGGTTGCGCAGCTCGGCGATGAGCTGCTCGCCCGCGTCGCCGGCGGTCTCCGCGGTGCCGCGCGGGATGGCGAACGCGACGATCGCCTGCCCGGTGGTCGGGTCGGTCGCGCCGACCACCGCCGCCTCCGCCACCGACGGGTGGCTGACCAGCGCCGACTCCACCTCCGTGGTGGAGATGTTGTGGCCGGACACCAGCATCACGTCATCCACCCGGCCGAGCAGCCAGATGTGCCCGTCGTCGTCCTTCTTCGCGCCGTCACCGGCGAAGTAGACCCACTCGTCGCCGATGTTGGCGCCCGCGCCGAACCGCGACCAGTACGTCTCCAGGAAGCGGTTGTCGTCGCCCCACACCGTCCGCAGCATCGACGGCCACGGCTCCTTCAGCACCAGGTAACCGCCGCCGCCGTTCGGCACCGACTCACCCTGGTCGTCCACCACGTCGGCGACGATGCCGGGCAGCGGGCCCATCGCCGAGCCGGGCTTCGCCTCGGTCACACCGGGCAGCGGCGAGATCATGATGGCGCCGGTCTCGGTCTGCCACCAGGTGTCCACCACCGGCAGCTCACCGCGGCCGACGTGCTGCCGGTACCAGATCCACGCCTCCGGGTTGATCGGCTCGCCGACGCTGCCGAGCAGACGCAGCGACGACAGGTCGTACCCGGCCGGGATGTCCTCGCCCCACTTCATCATGGTGCGGATCAGCGTCGGCGCCGTGTACAGGATGGTCACCTTGTACTTGTCGACGATCTCCCAGAACCGGCCCTTGTGCGGGGTGTCCGGCGTGCCCTCGTACATGACCTGGGTGGCGCCGTTGGAGAGCGGGCCGTACACGATGTAGGAGTGCCCGGTCACCCAGCCGATGTCGGCCGTGCACCAGTAGACGTCCGACTCCGGCTTCAGGTCGAACACCGCGTGCGTGGTGTACGACGCCTGGGTCAGGTAGCCGCCGGTGGTGTGCAGGATGCCCTTCGGCCGGGCCGTCGTGCCGCTGGTGTAGAGGATGAACAGCGGGTGCTCGGCGTCGAACGGCTGCGCCTCGTGCTCCGGCGCCGCCGTCTCCACCGTCTCGTGCCACCAGTGGTCCCTGCCCGACCAGGCGACCTCCTCACCGGTACGCCGCACCACCAGCACGTGCTCCACCGACGGGCACTTCGCCACCGCCTCGTCCACGGTCGGCTTGAGCGCCGACGGCTTGCCCCGCCGGTACCCGCCGTCCGCGGTGATCACCACCTTGGCGCTGGCGTCCTGGATCCGGTTGGTGAGCGCGTCCGCGGAGAAGCCGCCGAACACCACGCTGTGCGTGGCGCCGATCCGGGCGCAGGCGAGCATCGCCACCGCCGCCTCCGGGATCATCGGCATGTAGATCGCCACCCGGTCACCGGCGGTCACGCCCAGCTCCGTCAGCGCGTTCGCCGCCTGGCAGGTGAGCCGGTGCAGGTCGGCGTAGGTGACGGTGCGGGTGTCGCCGGGCTCGCCCTCCCAGTGGATCGCCACCTTGTCGCCGAGGCCCGCCTCGACGTGCCGGTCCAGGCAGTTGTACGCCACGTTCAGCGTGCCCCCGGTGAACCACTTCGCGAACGGGGCGTTCGACCAGTCGAGCACCTGCTCCCACGGCTGGGCCCAGGCCAGCCGGCCGGCCTGACGCGCCCAGAAGGCCAGCCGGTCACCGGCCGCCTCCTCGTACGCCTCGGCGGTCACGTTGGCGTTCGCGGCGAGTTCAGCCGGCGGCGGGAACTGGCGCGTCTCGTTCAGCAAGTTGGCCAATGCCTCGCTCATGCGGTGACTCCTTCGTCGCGTGACCTGCGTCTCCTACTCCGGGGAAGGTTAGTCCCGCCGTACCCCGGTCGCGACCGCCCGGCCCCGCACCGCGCGCCCAGCGGCCCTCCCCTCGCGCCGAGGTGTAAGGAAGGGCCCCTTGTTAACGCCTCCGGTAGAGGAAGGGACCCTTATTAACAACCCCGGGCATGGGGGGAGCCCGGCGGTCGCTAGCGTGACGGGGTGACCACCGATCCGCTCGCCCCGCTGCTCGCGCTCGCCGACGTCGCCCCCGCCGTCGAGCAGGCCCGCGAGCGGGTCGACCTGGCCCACCGGCACCGCGCGCTGCGCCGCCAGGGCGGCCAGGTCGCCGCCGAGGTCAGCCTCCGCTCCGCCGTGGCCAGCGCCGCGCTGGAGGGCCGCGTCCACGACCGCGAGGAGGTACGCGCCGGCACCGTCACCGACCCGGTGATGCAGGGCGCGCTGCGGGTGGCCGGAGCGCTGCCCGGGCTCAGCGACCTCTGGCCCAAGGCGCCCCGGCAGGTGCTGGCCCGGCTGCACGTGCTCGCCGCCCGCGACGTGGTGACCGAGGAGGAGTTGGGCCGGCCGGTCGCCGACCCGGTGGTCGCGGCCCGCCTCGACGGCCTGGCCGCCCTGGTCGCCGGTGGCACCAAGGTGCCGCCGCTGGTGCTGGCCGCCGTCGTACACGGCGAGCTGCTGAACCTGCGCCCGTTCCCCGGCCCGTCCGGGGTGGTGGCCCGCGCCGCCGCCCGGCTGGTGCTGATCTCCACCGGGTTCGACCCCCGCGGGCTGGTCGCTGTCGACGTCGGTCACCGCGAGCGCGAACCGGAGTACGTGGGCGCGGCCGGCGCGTTCGCCACCGGCACGCCCGACGGCCTGCGCTCCTGGCTGCGGCACTACATGACGGCTGTCGAGGTCGGCGCCGACCAGATCACGCTCATCGGCGACGAGATCCTCGCCGCGTCCTGAGGTCGCGGGTGTCAGGCGGTCGGCGCGGCGGTGCGGGTGCGGCGGTGCCGGCCGTACCAGGCGATGCCGATGGCCACGCCGACTCCGACACCGAGCGCCGCGGCCGCGACCGGCACGGCCGGCCGCTCACGCAGGCGGCGGCCCAGCGGAATCGGGTGCCGGAACTCCAGCACCGGCCACGAGTTCTCCACCGCCAGCTTGCGCAGCGCCCGGTCCGGGTTGACCACCGTCGGGTGCCCCACGCACTCCAGCAGCGGCCGATCCGAGTACGAGTC
>NZ_LYXF01000033.1:0-39369 GCF_001709195.1 Micromonospora sp. II
TAGGAGGCGAGCACCAGGCCGGAGCAGTCGAACCGGTCCGGGCCCTCGGCGGCCCAGAGGTACGGGTCGCCGAGCTGGGCGAGGGCGTAGCGGACCGCGGCGAGCGCCTTGGGGTCCGCCGCCAGGCCGTCGATGCTCTGGTTGACGACGTACGAGGTGCCGAGCTGCTGCTCGGCGGCGTCGGCCAGGCGCTCGATCTCGAGCAGCTTGGCGGCGTTCTCCTTGCGCAGCGCGACGAGCGTCGTCTCCTGCTTGCGCAGGTCGGTCTCGGCGCGGGTGAACTCGGCGGCCTTCTCGGTCGCCCGGCGCTGGGCCGAGTCGTGCGCCTCCCGGGCGATCCGCTCGGCGTTCGTGGCCCGGAGGAGTTCGCCGGTCACCGACGTGGTGGCGCCCTCGGCCTTGTCGCCCCGGGTGATGCGCTGGAGGTTGGCGAAGTCACGCAGGCTGGCGCCGAACTCGCCCGGCGGCAGCGCCGCGTCGGCCTTGACCGCGTCGGCGGCGGCGCTCTTCGCGTTCTCCTGGGCCCGGGTGAGCGCGTCCTGGGCCTCCTTGAGCCGGGCGGCGGACTGGGTCAGCTCGGCCTGTGCGGCGTCCCGCTCGCCCTTGATCCGCAGCATTTCCTCGCCCAGCAGCCCGACCTGGGCGTCGAGCTGGTTGATCTGCGCGATCAGCGGGCCGTCGGCCGGGTTGGTGACGCCGGTGGTGCCGCCCGGCAGGCCCGGGACGGTTGCTCCGGGCACGCCCGGAACGCTGCCGGGCAGGCCGGGGACGCTGCCGGGCAGTTGCAGGGGGCCGGTGACCTGGGGGCGGGAGCCGGTGCTGGGCACGGTGTCGGGCAGCGGGTCGGCCCAGGCCGGGGTGGCGAGCGCCGCCGCCGCGACCGCACCGAGGAGGGCGGACCAGAGGGCCGGACGCAGGACCGGTGAGATCACCGGCTGCCGGCCTCGTCGCCGCCGGGCCTTGGTGCTGTCGGACATTCCGCTCCCCGTCCGGTCTGGTGCCCGCCACGCGAGGTGGGGCGTGTCAGGACAGGACGGCACTGGTGTGTGTTCCGCCCCACCCTGTCTTACCTCACCGTCGCAGCGATGTCGATGTGCGGAGAGTGACGGCGGGTGAACTGGCTCGACCACGTCGGCGGCTGGTCGGACCCGCGACGTACGCTCGATCGGGAACCCAGGGGGAAGGACGTGGCTTTCGGATGGACGCCGGACTCAAGCGCGAACTCGAAGCGAAGGTGTACGCCGGGGAGCGGTTGACCCGCGAGGACGGCATCGCCCTCTACGACAGCGACGACCTGACCTGGCTGGGCCGGCTGGCCCACCACAGGCGTACGGAGCTCAACGGCGACCGGGTGATGTTCAACGTCAACCGGCACCTGAACCTGACGAACGTCTGCTCGGCGTCGTGCGCGTACTGCTCGTTCCAGCGCAAGCCGGGCGAGAAGGACGCCTACACGATGCGGATCGACGAGGCGGTCCGTAAGGCCAAGGAGATGGAGGACGAGCAGCTCACCGAGCTGCACATCGTCAACGGCCTGCACCCGACGCTGCCCTGGCGCTACTACCCGAAGGTGCTGCGGGAGCTGAAGGCCGCGCTGCCGAACGTCAACCTCAAGGCGTTCACCGCGACCGAGGTGCAGTGGTTCGAGAAGATCAGCGGGCTCACCGCCGACGCGATCCTCGACGAGCTGATGGACGCCGGCCTGGAGTCGCTGACCGGCGGCGGCGCGGAGATCTTCGACTGGGAGATCCGCCAGCACATCGTCGACCACAACTGCCACTGGGAGGACTGGTCGCGCATCCACCGGCTGGCCCACTCCAAGGGCATGAAGACGCCGTCGACCATGCTCTACGGCCACATCGAGGAGCCCCGGCACCGGGTCGACCACGTGCTGCGGCTGCGCGAGCTGCAGGACGAGACCGGTGGCTTCCAGGTCTTCATCCCGCTGCGCTACCAGCACGACTTCGTCGACTCGGCGGACGGCAAGATCCGTAACCGGATCCAGGCCCGCACCACGATGGCCTCGCCGGCCGAGTCGCTGAAGACGTTCGCGGTCTCCCGGCTGTTGTTCGACAACGTGCCGCACGTCAAGTGCTTCTGGGTCATGCACGGCCTGTCGGTGGCGCAGCTCTCGCTGAACTTCGGCGTCGACGACCTGGACGGCTCGGTCGTGGAATACAAGATCACCCACGACGCCGACTCGTACGGCACGCCGAACACCATGCACCGCGACGACCTGCTGCACATGATCTGGGACGCCGGGTTCCGCCCGGTCGAGCGGAACACCCGCTACGAGATCGTGCGCGAGTACGACGGGCCGCCGTCGCTGGCCGAGCGCCGGTCCGAGCCGCAGCAGGTCTGGGCCTGAGCGGGCGATGAGCGGCGAGGAACAGCAGCGCGCCTTCCCCCGGCGTGACGCCGAGGGGCGCATCCTGACCCTCGGTGACCTGCTCGGCGTGAGCCTCGCCGGCCTGGTCATCGGGGTGCTGGCGCTGCTGGTCTTCGAATGGGCGTTCGCCACCATCGGCGACAGCGGCTTCGGGGGCACGAACGGCTGGCTGGCGGTGATCCTGCCGCTCTGGTTGTTCTGGGACGAGTTCCGGGCCTGGGAGTTCGGCGCCGCCCGGGTGGTGGCGGCGCTGGCCGGCATCGCGCTCGGCGTGCTCGCCGGTCTGCTGGCCGCCGGACTGGCCTCGGGGCTGCCCGCGCTGTTCACGGGAGCGTTGGCCGCGGCGGTGTTCACCGTGGTCTACGCGGTCGTCTGGTTTCATGGCGTGCACTGGCTGGCCCGGCGTACGGGCTGAGGCACGAAGAGAGTGGGAATGCGGGAATGAGCGCGGCGCTCAAGTACACGCTGGGCCGGATCGGGCTGTTCGTCGTCGTGCTGGCGGCCCTCTGGTTCGTCGACATGAACATGTTCCTGCGGCTGATGCTGGCGTTGATCTTCTCCGCCACGCTGTCGTTCTTCCTGCTCAAGGGCCTGCGGGACCAGATGGCCGGGGAGATGGCGGAGGCGGCCGAGCGGCGCCGCGTGGAGAAGGACCGGCTGCGCTCCGCGCTGGCCGGTGAGGACCAGGCCGAGCCGGACGGCGAACGCCGCGACAGCTGAGCGGACCGGCGGGGCCCGGCGCGCGACGTCGCGCCGGGCCCTTCGCGGTTCACCAGCCGGTCGAGCGGTTCACCGGATGGTCGAGCCGCTCACCAGTTGGTCGAGCCCGGGACGACCGGCCACGGCCGGTCGACCGGCTTGATCAGGTACGCGATGCCGCCCGAGCCGGAGGCCACTGTGCCGTTGGCGCGGTAGCGCTTGGTGCGCAGCCAGATCTGCTCGAACTGCTCCCGCTTGTAGACGTTGCGCACCGCCTCGTTCGAGGAGGACGCGGGGTCGTTCACGATCACGTCGCCCTCGGCGGTGAAGCCGACGATCACGAACAGGTGCCCGGCGGTGCCGTAGTTGGCCCCGTCGAGTTCGCTGGCGAGGAACGACTGCGAGGTGACCACCGGGATGCCGGCCTTGATGAAGCGTTCCGCCTCGTCCAGCGAGTGCAGCCGGGTGACCCGGCCCTCCAGGCCGGGGAAGCTCGCCGCGTACGCGGTGTTGAACGGCCAGTTGCCCGCGCCGTCGTACTCGTAGTCGTAGGTCATCCGGGCGGCGTGGTCGACAGTCGGGTCGGGGTAGGCGGGGTCGACCCAGGAGGTGTCCTCGGCCGAGGGCTTGCGGCCCCAGTACTCGACCACCATCTCCGTCGAGGTGGGTGAGCACCACGCCTCGCCACCGCCGTTGTACTCGGGGTACTCGCCGATGTGGACGTTCTGCGAGTAGCGCGGCACGGCCAGCTCGGTGCCCCAGGCGATGCCGCCCCGGCTCGGGGTGACGGTGAACCGGTCGGGCACGTTCGACGCCATCGCGCCGACCATCCGCACCTGCGGCGCGGCGGCCTGGCCGGGCGCGCGGTAGAGCGTCAGCCGCAACTGGTACGAGCGCAGCAGCACTCCGGCGTCGGCGTCGTCGATCGAGAACGTGTCGGTCCAGATGCTCGACCAGGGGTCGCCCTGGCCGTCCAGCGTGGACCGCTTGATGTCCTGGTCGCCGGAGGCCCAGCGGCCCATGACGAACCACGGGGTCTGCGCCCCGGTGTTGTACGTGCCGTGCAGCTCGACCTGGATCCAGGTGCCGGCCGGGGTGGCGGCGTTCCAGGACGCGACCATCTCGCTGGCGTCGAACCCGATCCGCCGCTCGGGTGAGGTCCAGGTGGCGTACTCCCAGGTGCGGGTCGTGCCGGTGTGCTCGTCGGTGAACTCGGTGGTGCCCACCGGGCGGTCGATGGTCAGCGCGGGGTGGCGGCCCGGTACGGCGCGGGTGCCCTGGTGGGAGCCGCTGCGCCAGTCGGGGAAGCGGGAGAACTCCTGGAACGTGATCTGTTCGTCGTGTGTGACGCCCGGCCGCGGGGCTTGTGCCTGGGCCGGTGCGGTGGTGCCGAGGAGGGTGAGCGCGGTGAGGCCGGCGAGGGCGGCCGCGCGCATGGGTCGTCCGAACATGGCAGCTCCACGGGGAGACGGCATCGTTGCCGTTCACTGTCGCGCCTGGCGGGAAGTTTCGCCAGATGTTCAGGCATGGAAAATCATTGCCGAAGTGACGATCAGGTCGGGATGACTAAAGGGAGAGACAGATATTGATATGACCATGTGTCTCCTGGTGGAGTGTGCGGACAACGGGAGCTCTCCCGTACCCCCAGGAGGTTGTCCATGGCCTTCCGCACCTCTCCGTTCCGCCGCCGGCTGGCGCTCGCCGCCGCCGTCGGCCTGACCATCGTCAGCGCGGCCGCCGCGCCCGCCGTCGCCCGGCCCGCGCCGGAGGGCTCCGGCGAGCCGGCCACCGTCGCGTACCGGGTGCTCGGCCCCCGCACCGCCGCGGACCGCACCGCGGTCGCCGGCACCGGCGCCGCCATCGACTACTCCGAACACGGTGTGTTGCACGTCACGGCCACCAAGGCCGAGGCGAACGCGATCACCCGGCTCGGGTTCCGGCTCGAGAAGGACGTCGTGCCGGAGCACGACCACGCCGACGGGGGCATGACCGCCAACGCGTTCCCGCCCGCCGACTCGAACTACCACGACTACGCCGAGCTGACAGCGGTGGTGAACAAGGTGGTCGCCGACCACCCGACCATCGCGCGGAAGCTGAGCATCGGCACGTCCTACCAGGGCCGGGACCTGATGGCCGTGAAGATCTCCGACAACGTCGCCACCGACGAGGCGGAGCCGGAGATCCTGTTCAACGCCCAGCAGCACGCGCGTGAGCACCTCACCGTCGAAATGGCGATCTACCTGCTCAACCTCTTCACCGACAACTACGGCAGCGACTCCCGGATCACAAACATCGTCAACACCCGGGAGATCTGGATCGTCCCCACCGTCAACCCCGACGGCAGCGAATACGACATCGCCACCGGCTCCTACCGCTCCTGGCGCAAGAACCGGCAGCCCAACAGCGGCTCCACCGCCGTCGGCACCGACCTGAACCGCAACTGGGGCTACCAGTGGGGCTGCTGCGGCGGCTCGTCCAGCTCGAAGTCGTCGGACACCTACCGGGGCCCGTCCGCCTTCTCCGCGCCGGAGACCGCGGCGCTGCGCAACTTCGTCAACAGCCGGGTCGTCGGCGGGGTGCAGCAGATCAAGGCGAACATCGACTTCCACACCTACTCGCAGCTGGTGCTCTGGCCGTACGGGTACACGTACAACAACACCGCCACCGGGATGAACACCGACCAGTACAACACCTTCGCCACCATCGGACGGCAGATGGCGGCGACCAACAACTACACCCCGGAACAGTCGAGCGACCTCTACATCGCCGACGGCACCAGCATCGACTGGATGTGGGGCGCCCACAAGATCTGGGCGTACACCTTCGAGATGTACCCCGGCTCGGCCTCCGGCGGCGGCTTCTACCCGCCGGACGAGGTGATCCCGGCGCAGACCTCACGCAACCGGGAAGCCGTGCTGATCCTGTCCGAGTACGCCGACTGCCCGTACCGGGCGATCGGCAAGCAGAGCCAGTACTGCTGACCTCACCACCGGGTGGGAACCCCGGTTCCACCCCCGCCGGGGTTCCCACCCACCCCCACCGTCCGGACGATCTCCGCTGGTCGTGCGCTACCGTGGCACCGACCGTGCCACAGCGAAGCCGGTGCGAAACCGGCGCTGTCCCGCAACTGTGATGCCCCGTACGCGCGGCGTCGGCCTCCCGCCGGCGCCGACGGACGTGGGACGAGCCAGGTCGCCTGCGGCCCGGTCGCGACACGCGCTCTCGAGGAAGGGCGCCTCGCGGACGGGCCTCTCTTCCTGTCGGCGAAGCACCACACTCCTCGACCGACAGGAGGCTTCATGTCCCGACGTACCCCCCGGCTCTTCGCCACCGCGCTCGCGGCCGGCGTGCTGCTTCTCGGCGGTTGCGCCGAGAAGACCTCGACCGACACCCCCGCCGCCGGCGCCTCCGGCGGCGCGTTCCCGGCCACCGTCGGCAAGCTGACGCTGGAGAAGCGGCCCGAGAAGATCGTCTCGCTCTCGCCGACCTCCACCGAGATGCTCTTCGCCATCGGCGCCGGCAAGCAGGTCACCGCCGTCGACGACCAGTCGAACTACCCGGCCGAGGCGCCCCGCACCGACCTGTCCGGCTACCAGCCGAACGCCGAGGCGGTCGCCTCCCGCAACCCCGACCTGGTGGTGATCTCGGACAACCTCAACAAGATCGCCGACCAGCTCGTCGCGCTGAAGATCCCGGTCCTGCAGATCCCCGCCGCGGCCACGCTCGACGACACGTACCGGCAGCTCACCGACCTGGGCACGCTCACCGGCCACCGGTCCGAGGCCGAGGCCGTGGTGCAGAAGATGAAGGACGACATCACCGCGCTGACCAAGGACCTGCCCAAGCGCACCGAGAAGCTGACCTACTTCCACGAGCTGGGTCCGGAGCTGTACACCGCGACCAGCAAGACGTTCATCGGCACCATCTACGCGCTCGCCGGGCTGGAGAACATCGCCGACCCGTCCGACGCCGACGGGAAGAACGGCGGCTACCCGCAGCTCTCCCAGGAGGTCATCGTCAAGGCGAACCCCGACTTCGTCTTCCTGTCCGACACCAAGTGCTGCAAGCAGAACGCCGACACGGTGAAGGCGCGCAGCGGGTGGGCCGGCATCAACGCGGTGAAGAACAACCAGATCGTGGAGCTGGACGACGACATCGCCTCGCGCTGGGGCCCGCGCGTGGTCGACCTTCTCAAGGTCATCGTCGACGCCACCGCCAAGGTTCCGGCCTGACAGTGGCCCTACGACAGGCGGACTCCGCCCCGAACCCGGCCGGAACGCCTCGGGCGTCCCGGCCGGGCATCCGGTCGCTGTCCCGCCCCGGGCGGCGCGGGGCGCCCGGCGCGGGCGGCGCCCCGGTCCGGCCCGCCGGGCTACGCAAGCGCTGGCTGCTCGCCGGAGTCGTGGCCGTGTTCGTCGCGCTGGTGGCCGGCGTCTCACTCGGCCCGGTCAGCCTGCCGCCCGGCAGCGTCGCCGCCGAACTGCTCAACCTGCTACCCGGGGTACGCCTCGACAGCGGGCTCACCGAGCGGGAAATCGCGATCATCACCGAGCTGCGGCTGCCCCGGGTCGTGCTCGGCCTGCTCGTCGGCGCGCTCCTCGCCCTGGCCGGCGGCTGCTACCAGGGCGTCTTCCGCAACCCGCTGGCCGACCCGTACCTGCTCGGCGTGGCGGCCGGCGCCGGCTTCGCGGTCACCACGGCGATCGTGCTCGGCGCCGGAGCCGGCGGGGCGCTGACCGGGCTGCCGATCACCATCCCGCTCGCCGCGTTCGTCGGCTCGCTCGGCGCGGTCGTGCTGACGTACCTGCTCGGCGCGGCCGGCGGACGGGACCGGTCACCGGCCACGCTGATCCTGGCCGGGGTGGCGGTCTCGGCGTTCTTCGGCGCCGGGCAGACGTACCTGCTGCAACAGCACTCCGACAACATCCAGCAGGTCTACTCCTGGCTGCTCGGGCGGCTCGCCACCGCCGGCTGGCACGACGTGTGGCTGGTCCTGCCGTACTTCGTGCTCACCGCCGTTGTGGTGCTGCTGCACCGGCGTGAGCTGGACGTGCTCTCCGTCGGCGACGACGAGGCCACCGGCCTGGGGCTGCACCCGCAGCGCTCCCGCTACCTGCTGATCGCCGCCGCGTCGCTCGGTACCGCCGCAGCGGTCTCCGCGTCCGGGCTGATCGGCTTCGTCGGCATCATCGTGCCGCACACCATGCGGCTGCTCTTCGGCTCCAGCCACCGGATCATCCTGCCGCTGTCCATGCTGTTCGGCGGCGCGTTCCTCGCGCTCACCGACGTGGTCGCCCGTACCGCCGCCGCCCCCGCCGAGATCCCGATCGGCGTGGTCACCGCGCTGCTCGGCGGCCCGTTCTTCGTCCTCGTCCTGCGTACCGCCCGCCGGGTGGCGATGTGAACGCCCCCGCCGTGCGCGTGCACGACCTGCGGGTCGCCCTCGGCGGCAACCCGATCCTGGCCGGCGTCGACCTCACGGTCTCCGCCGGTGAGTGGGTCACCGTGATCGGACCCAACGGCGCCGGCAAGTCGACCCTGCTGCGCGCCGTCGGCGGCCTGCTGACCGGCCCGGGCGAGGTCGCACTCTTCGGTACGCCGATCGGCGCGCTCCGCCGCCGCGAACGGGCCCGGGTGGTGGCCACGGTGGCTCAGTCCCCGGTGGTGCCGGCCGGTATGTCGGTCTTCGACTACACGCTGCTCGGGCGTACCCCGTACATCCCGGCGCTGGGCCGCGAGTCCGCCGCCGACCTGGCCGCCGTGCACGAGGTGCTGGACCGGCTCGACCTCGGCCCGTTCGCACACCGTGAGCTGGCCACGCTCTCCGGCGGCGAGCGGCAGCGCGTCTTCCTGGCCCGGGCGCTGGCCCAGGGAGCCACCCTGCTGCTGCTGGACGAGCCGACGAGCGCGCTGGACATCGGGCACCAGCAGGAGGTGCTGGAACTGGTCGACCAGCTCCGCCGCGAGCACGGCCTGACCGTGCTGGCCACCATGCACGACCTCTCCATCGCCGGCGAGTACGCCGACCGTCTGGTGCTGCTGGCCGACGGCCGGGTGGCCGCCGCCGGTCCACCGGACGAGGTGCTCACCGAGGCCCTGCTGGCCCGCCACTACCGCGCCCACATCCGGGTGATCCCCGGCGACCACGGCCCCTTGGTGGTCCCCGTCCGCCCAACCTGACCTCACCCGCCCCGCCTTCGCGCCGTCGATCTTGCACTTCCGGCCCCGACAAAAGGTGCGAATGTGACGCCACGAGGGCCGCAACTGCAAGATCGGCGGACGGGGTGGCGGCTTTGCCGCTGAACAGCCCACCCTCAGGGAGCGCCGTCCCGAATCCTGGGCAGGTGTTCCGATTGCCGGGAGGGCAGATAGATCTTGGTGCGAACAGGCCCTCCTGGGGGCCAACCCGTACCAAGATCTCGACCGGACCCGCCTCGCGCGCGGCGGAGGGGGTCAGCGGAGGGTGGAGATGGAGAAGAGGGCGCCGGACGGGTCGCGCAGGGCGGCGCTGCGGCCGGCCGGGTTGTCGCGCGGCGGGACCAGGACGGTGCCGCCCAGCTCGGCGGCCCGCGCGGCGGTGACGTCGGCGTCCTCCACCGCGAAGTAGACGGCCCAGTACGCGGGCAGGTCCTCCGGCATCGGCTCGGCCCGGGGCAGCATGCCGGCGACGATCCGGGCGCCGCAGCGCCACCCGGTGTACGGCACCGGCCCGGCGGGACGTTCCTCCGGATGCCAGCCGAAGACCAGCGCGTAGAACTCCTTGGCGTTCTCCGGATCGGGGGTGACCAGCTCGTTCCAGCACATCGCGCCAGGTGCGTTGAACAGTTCGGCCCCGCGCATCGCCATCGGCTGCCAGACGCTGAACACCGCGCCCGCCGGGTCGGCGAGCACCGCCATCCGGCCCTGCGTGGCGACGTCGAACGGGGAGACCACCACCTGCCCRCCGGCCGCCTCCACCCGGGTCGCGACCAGGTCGGCGTCGTCGGTGGCCACGTACATCGACCAGACCGGCACCTGGTCCGGCGTGGCCGGCGGGCCGGCCCCGGCGACGGCCTTGCCGTTCTTCTGGAAGAYGGTGTAGCCGCCCGCTTCCGGCTCGGGGGAGATCTGCCCGGTCCAGCCGAACAGCTCGGGGTAGAACCGTCGCGCGTCCTCCAGCCCCGGCGTGGCCAGGTCGGTCCAGCAGGGTGTGCCGGGCTCGACGCCGTTCACGGTGACCCCTCTCGCCGGGGACGGTCCCGCTGACCCGCCCTGTCGGCATCGTGGCACCGCCGGGTCGGCCACCGGGCCGGAACCGGACAAAAGGTCAGGTGAAGCGGCGTCCCTCGTCCCGCCGGTACGCCCAGCCGGCGGCCGCGGCGAGCACCAGCACCCAGACTCCCAGCATCACCAGCGACAGGGTGCCGGGCCGGAAGTCGGTCACCGCCGCCCAGATCAGTTCCACCGCGCCCCGGGTCGGCAGGTAGGGGGCGATCGCCTTGATGAAGCCGGGCGCGTCGTCCGGCCCGGAGAGCAGGCCGCCGCCGAACGCCAGCGGGAAGAAGATCACCTGCGCCACCACGATCGCCGCCTTGCTCGGCAGCGCGTAGCCGATCGCCAGGCCGAGCAGCGTGAACGGCACCGAGATCACCGCTACCGCGCCGAGCCCGAGCAGGAACTGCAGCGCGCTGACCCGGGCCTCGGTGGCCACCGCGGCGATCACCACTACCGGGATCATCGACACGTACGTCAGCACCAGCCCGGCCAGGATCCGCCCGGTGAGTCGCGGGGCCGGTCCGGTCGGCAGGGTCCGGGTGTACGGGTTCCAGGGCTGGTCGCGGTCCTCGGCGACACCCACGCCGTACTGGAAGATGTTGGCGCTCATCACCGCGAACGTCACCATGGCGGCGGTGGCGTAGGTGGCGCCGGTGGGGTCGTCGCCGGCGAACGGCACCACGAAGAAGAGCATCGCGGCCGCGGGGAAGAAGGCGCTGCCCACCACCGCCACCGGAATCCGGATGATCTCCAGGAGGTGGTAGCGGGCGTGGACGAGGGCGAGCGGCACGACTGTCTCCTAGGCGGGGGTGGGCGCGGGCCGGTCGCCGGCCGTGATGGCGAGGAACGCCTCCTCCAGCGAGGTGGGCCGGACCTCCAGGTCGCGGAACGCCACCCCGGCGGTGACCAGGTCGCGGACGAGCTGGTCGGCGTCGGTGGTGAGCAGGTGCACCCGCCCGTCGGCGCGTTCGGTGGCGACCACCCCGGGCAGCGTCGGCAGGTCGTCGGCGACCAGGCTGACCCGGCGTACGCCGACCATCCCGCGGATCGCCGTCACCGAGTCGTCGGCCAGCACCCGCCCGTGGCCGATCACCACGACGCGCTGCGCGAGCGCCTCCACCTCCTCCAGGTAGTGGCTGCTCAGCAGCACGGCGCCGCCGTCGGCGTGGAAGCCGCGGATCGCGTCCCAGAGCGCGTGCCGCGCCTCCACGTCGAGGCCGGTGGTCGGCTCGTCCAGCACCACCAGCCGGGGACGGCCGACGAACGCCAGCGCCACCGCCAGCCGGCGACGCTGGCCGCCGGAGAGGCCGCCGGTCTGCCGGCGTACCTGGTCGGCGAGGCCGAACCGGTCGAGCAGTTCGCCCCGGGGCACCGGGTCGGGGAAGTGCGCGGAGACGAAGTCGACCACCTCGCCGACCCGCAGCGTGCCGGGCAGGCCGGTCTCCTGCGGCGTGACGCCGAGCTGCCGCCGGCTCGCCGGGTCACGCGGGTCGCCGCCGCACAACTCGACCCGGCCGCCGCTCGGGCGGCGCAGCCCGACCAGCAGGTTGATCAGGGTGCTCTTGCCGGCGCCGTTCGGGCCGAGCAGGCCGACCAGCTCCCCGGCCCGGACGGTCAGGTCGACCCGGTCCAGGGCCAGCACGTCGCCGTAGCGGCGACTGACCTGTTCGGCGCGGGCCAGGATCATCCGGGGCTCCTCGGGCGGCGGAAGGGTGCTCGTGCACTCCCTGTCTACCGTGCCGGGGCAACCGTCGCCGCCCCCTGTGGAACTGCGCACATCCCCTAGGCTGGTGGCGCCGTCGAGGACGGTGGAAGTTCCGACCGGACACTGGGGAGGGTCCGTGACCAGTCCGAGCAGGAATCTCGAGGTGCAGCCGGAGGCGTTGACGGCGTTCGCCGCCGCCTCCCGGGACCGGGCCGGCCAGTTCCGTGAGCTGCACCGGCTGTTCCGCGACGGCCACGTGGCCCGGCACGCGTTCGGCGTGATGCCCGCGTCGTTCAGTCTCGCCGCCGCGTACGAGCAGCAGTTCGAGGCGTGCCTGGCAGGGCTGGAGGACGGCGCCGAGGTGATGGCGACGATCGCCGAGGGGCTCCGCGACACCGCCGAGGCGTACACCGGCACGGACGTGGCCAACACCGACATGTTCCAGCCGGGCGCCTGAGGGGGCGGGATGAGCACCGAGGCGCTGCAGCGCAACAAGACCTACTTCGAGCAGATCGTGTCGGGCACGCCCGACCCGTTCAAGCCGCTCTCGAACGCGGTGCTGTGGCCGTTCGAGCAGCTGCTGGAACTGGTCGCCGGCGAGCCGGACGATCTGATGCGGGCGGCCCAGCTCGCGCTGACCACCGGCGACGCGGTCCGGCGGATCGCCGGCGACCAGGTCGCCGACCGGGCCCGGCTGCGCGGCGCCTGGGACGGCGACGCGGCGGACAAGTTCCACGCCTCGATGGAGTCGATCGAGGAGGCGATGGAGGAACTGGCCAAGGGGCTGGACGGCACCAAGGAGGTGCTGGTCGACGCCGCCAATGCCGCTGTCGACGCGTTCAACCTGCTGGTCGAGCTGATCCTGGAGTTCCTGCTCTGGTTCCTGACCGAGGTCATCATCGCCGCGGTGGCGGCAGTGCTGAGCGCCGGGGTGAGCCTGGCCGCCACAGTGGTYCGGGTGCTGGCCCGGCTCGCCACCACCGTCGGCCGCATGGTCAAGATCGTGGCGCGGTTCGCGGAGATCCTCACGAAGCTCGCCACCAAGCTCCAGAAGGTCGCCGAGTTGCTCATGCGCTACCGCCAGGTGGTGCTGGAGCTCCGCAAGGCCAAGAAGGCGTACGGCGCGTTCAGTAAGGCCGGCTACACCAGGGAGGCGGTGCTGTTCAAGGCCAAACGCGCCGCCATCCTGTTCCCGGGCAAGTTCGCCATCAACCAGGCGTCACCGGTGAACATCCCCGGTATCGGCGGCGCCCTGCTCGACACCGGCATGGGGCTGCACGACATCTCCGACGGGCGCAAGGACCGCAACTACCTGGTGGACGGCACGTACCGCGAGGATCTCGGCCCGTACACAAAGGGCGTGCAGAACGTGTTCGACTCGATCGTGAACTGAGAGGCACCCATGACGTTCCCGGCCCTGGACCGGATCGAGGCGCTGGCCCGCAACCTGGACGGGTGGCAGCGCGAACTCGGCGCGCGGATGGCCGAGCTGGAGCAGAGCAGCGCCCAGGGGGTCAGCGACTCCGGCCTGGTCACCGTGGTGGCCGCCGCCGACGGCAAGATCCTCTCCACCGATATCAACGCGCGGGCCATGCGGTTCGACTCGTACACGCTGGCCGAGGAGATCACCGCCGCGGCGAACCGGGCGCAGGAGGCCGCCGCCGCCCGGGTACGCGAGATCGTCGGCGAGGTGATGGGCAACGCCCCGGCGGCGGAGCGCCGTACCGACGACGGCTACGGCGACGGCCGATACTGAGCCGATGGACGAGACCAGATACCGCGACCCGATCGACCGGCTCGTCGAGCCGGGCGAGCGCGTGCTGGCCCACGCCAAGGCCGACGTCGGCCAGGGCCTCGCTCCGGCGCCGCCGCCCGAACCGGAGTCCACTGCCGAGCCGGGTCGGCGGACGCTCGGCTCGGTGCTGCTGAACGTCCTCCTGCCGCTCGCCACCTGGGACCGCGGCGACCGGCTGGTCGATGCGATCGGCTGGGGGATCGCCGGCCGTGGCGAGCCCGGCTCGGCCGCCTCCCGCCTGCACCGCGCGCTCCGCCCGGCCCGGCCCGACCTCCAGGTCCGGGAGACGCTGCTCGCGGTCACCGACCGGCGGCTGCTGGTCTGCCGTACCGGCGGGGTCAAGCTGCTGGCCGGGCGCGAGGCCGAGGAACGCGCGCTGGCCGAGACGTCGGTGGCGTGGTCGGCCGCGCGTGCGGAGGTCGCCTCGGCCCGGGTCGGGTGGCACCGGCTCAACCCGAAGCGGCTGCGGATCGACTTCACCGACGGTTCCTGGCTGTCGTTCACCGTGCCGATCGCCGACTCCGGCCGGCCGCTGCGCGAGGTCGCCGCCGCGTTGAGCACCTGACCGGGCCCGCTCGCCGGGCCGCGACCAGGGGCCGGGCCGCAGCAGCCCGCCCAGGTCAGGTGGCCAGCGGCGCGGGCAGCGGCTCGCGGTGCAGCACGGCCAGGCGGGAGACCGCCCGGGTCAGCACCACGTAGAGGCGGTGCAGCCCACGCGGCTCCGCGGCCACGATCGCGGCCGGCTCGACGACCACCACGTGGTCGTACTCCAGGCCCTTGACCAGCGTCGCCGGGACCACTGTGACGCGCGCCGCGGCCTCGACGTCGTCGGCCGTCGCGGTTGCGACGCCCGCGTCGGCGAGCGCCGCGCGCAGCCGGTCCACCGCGTCGTCCGCGGCGATCACACCGACCGAGCCGTCGTGCGCGAGCGCCGCCCGCACCTCGGCCACCGTCGCGGCCGCCAGGTCCTCGGCGGTACGCACATCCAGCGCGCCGTCGTGGCGAAGCGAGCGGGCCGGGGGTACGTCGACGGCGAGCGCCGGCAGCAGCCGGTTCGCGAACGCCACCACTGCCGCCGGCACCCGGAAGCCCACGCTCAGCGGCACCACAGCGGCGTCCGGCTTGCCCAGGTGGGCCAGGGACTCCCGCCAGTCGGTCGCGGCCCACGGCGCGGTGCCCTGGGCGAGGTCGCCGAGAAGCGTGATCGAGCCGTGCTCGCTGCGCCGGGCGATGGCGCGGCACTGCATCGGGGAGAGGTCCTGCGCCTCGTCCACCACCACGTGCCCGAAGCCGGCGGGCCGTTCCAGCAGCCCGGCCACCTCGTCGATGAGCACCGCGTCGGCGGCGGTCCACCGGGTCGCCTTCGCGGTGCGCGCGGGCTTGCCGGACCGGAACAGCTCCTGCTCCTCGGGCGTGAGCAGGCCGTCCGCGGCGGCGGCGAGCGCGTCGGCGTCGGTGCGCAGCCGGTGCAGCAGCCCGTCCGGGGTGAGCGCCGGCCAGACCGCGTCGAGCAGGTCGGTGACCGGCTTGATCCGGCTCATCCGCCGCAGCCAGGCGTCGCTCGGCGACTCCGCCCGGCGCGCCTCCGCCTGGCGTTGCAGCAGCCCCACCACCCGCGCCCGGACCCGTTCCCGGCCGGTGGCGTAGGGCAGCCCTTCCTGGCGCGTCTCGGTGACCAGCCGGTGCAGCGGGTCGAGCCCGATCCGCCACCGGTACGAGCCGTCCGACACCATGATCGGCTCGGTGGGCGTACCGATGTGGGCCTCGACGGCCCGGCGCAGCACCTCGGCCATCCGGACGTCGTGCTTGAGCGCGGCGGCGGCCGGATCGTCGACCGCGCGGACCGGAACCCGCGCGACCAGGTCCTCCACGGTGGCCTGCTCGACCTCGACCTCACCGAGCGCGGGGAGCACCGCCGCGATGTACGACAGGAACGCCCGGTTCGGCCCGACGATCAGCACTCCCGAGCGGCGCAGTCGTTCCCGGTGCAGATAGAGCAGGTACGCGGCGCGGTGCAGCCCGACCGCTGTCTTCCCGGTGCCGGGCGCGCCCTGCACGCAGATCGAGTCGGCCAGGTCGGCCCGGACCAGTTCGTCCTGCTCCGGCTGGATGGTGGCGACGATGTCGCGCATCGGGCCGACGCGGGGGCGCTCGATCTCGGCGGTGAGGATGCGGCTGGCGGTGCCGAGTTCCTCGCCCCGGTCCAGGTGCTCGTCCTCGAAGCTGGTCAGCACGCCCGCGCTGAACCCGAACCGGCGGCGTACGGCGACGCCCTGCGGGTCACGCGCGCTGGCCCGGTAGAACGACCGGGAGACCGGGGCCCGCCAGTCCAGCACCAGCGGCTCGCCCAGCTCGTCGGTGACGTGCCGCCGCCCGACGTGGTAGTCCCGCCCGGCGTGGTCCGGGTCCGTCTCCCCGAAGTCGAGGCGGCCGAAGAACAGCGGCGTGGTCGGGTCGTCGGCCAGCTCCTTGACCCGCCGGGCCATGTGCCGGCCGAGCTGCTCGGCGGTGTACGAGTCACCGGCCACCTTGTCGCCGGTGGCGAAGAGCGCCTCGGCGCGTTCCCGCATCCGTTTCAGCGCGACTCGGGAGGCGTCGAGGTGGGCACGTTCGGCGGTCAGCTCGGCGTCGAGGTCGGGCGTGGCGTCACGTTCGGGCGTGGTGTCAAGTTCGGTTGCGGGCACTGTGAACTCCGATGGCTCAACTGAGGCTCGCTCGCGTGTCCGGGGCGGTTGGCCTGCTCCCGGCGCGGGGACGTCCGCTGCGGTGCATGCTCACCGCGGCCGTCGGGCGGCCATCCACGCTACGGCCATCCAGCCGCCCGCACCACCGATTTTTCCTGCCGAGCGTGTCACTCGACCGACCCGGCTCTTAATAATATTCTTAAGTTCGGGGGTGAGAAGTGGAGTGGGAAATTCTGATGACCGGGCAGGTCGAGGACTTCCTCGATGAGCTCTACGCTGCCGACCGTGAGTCGCACCGCCTGGTGAACCAGGCAATCCTGGTGCTGGAACGCAACGGTCCCATCGAGGGGCGCCCGCTGGTCGACAGCATCACCGCATCTCGCCTCAGTAACCTCAAGGAGCTGCGGCCTCCCTCTGCCGGGCGCACCGAGATCAGGATTCTCTTCGTCTTCGACCCGTGGCGCTCCGCGGTTCTGCTGGTCGCCGGCGACAAGTCGGGGCAGTGGACGCGCTGGTACCGGGATGCCATTCCGGAGGCGGAGCAGCTCTACGACACCTATCTCAAGGAGCGGCAGGAGGAGATTCGATGAGCGGCGTCAAGCGGTGGCGTGACACCTCGCACCTGGGCCGGGCGGTGGAGACCGCCGGTGGTGTGCAGGCATTCGAGGCCGCGATCGGTGGCATGCTCGACGAGGCCCGCGGGTGGCGTCTCGCGGAGCTGCGCAAGCGGCGCGAGATGACTCAGGAGCAGGTCGCGTTGAGGATGGGTGTGTCGGTCGCGCGGGTGTCGCAGATCGAGGCGGGCAGTGTCGCGACCCAGGACGTGCTCGCGCGATACATCGCCGCTCTCGGCGGCACGCTCAAGCTGATCGCCGATTTCGGCGACGAGCAGCTCAAGGTCGCCTGAGTCGACGGGCTCCACCCTGCGTGTCCAGGTGTCGGCGGCGCGGGATCATTGGGGCATGACCGAGGCGCGGCCCGAGCAGCGCCGAGTGACGATCAGCGACCCGCAGGTGATGCGGGCGCTGGCTCACCCGGCCCGTATGGCGATCATGGAACATCTCGGCACGCTGGAGGGCGGTGCGACGGCCACCGAGTGCGCCGAGATCGCCGGGCTGTCGCCGAGCGCGACCAGCTACCACCTGCGTGAGCTGGCGAAGTTCGGGCTGATCCGGCAGGCGCCCGGCCGGGGGGACGCGCGGGAGCGGGTGTGGCAGGCGGTGAATCCGTCGTTCCACGTCGAGGTGGGGCCGGATGCCGAACCGGAGGCACGCGCCGCCGAGGCGGCCCTGGTCGAGGCGCAYATGGTCCGCGACGCCCAGCGGGTCCGGGACTGGTTGCGCCGCGCGCCGGACGAGTCGCCGGAGTGGTACGCGGCGACCTGGTTCAGCGACAGCGTGCTGCTGGTGACCGCCGAGGAGTTGAGCGAGTTGAACCAGGCGATCCAGGCGCTGATGGAGCCGTACCGGCGGCGGCATCGGGCCGATCCACCCGCCGGGGTCCGTGCGGTGGCGGCTCAGTACCGGGCGATGCCCATCGACTGAGGGGTTGCGCGCACCAGGTGTGAAGGATTATTTTCGAAGTATGTCCTTCGCATCTGGCTCCTCGTGCTGGCCGGACGTCTGGCTCGCGGCCACCGCGCGTGGCATCTCCAGTTGCGGGAACTTCCTGGTCACCAGCGCCCTCACGCTCGCGCTCCAGTCCGCCGGGGCCGGTGGGCTCGCCGTCTCCGGGCTGCTGCTCGCCGCGACGCTGCCGCTGGTCGCGCTCGCGCCGCTGACCGGTCGTCTCGCCGACCGGGTGGACAGCCGGGTGCTGCTGATCGCGACCGGGCTCGGTCAGGGGGCGACCTGCCTGGCGCTCGCCTACGCACCGGGTCCGGCGCTGGTGATCGCCCTGGTGGCACTTCTGGCCACCGGCCTCGCGGTCTCCCAGCCGGTGATCTCCGCGCTGGTGCCGGTGATGGTGCGGCCGGAGGACCTGCCCCGGGCCGGCGCGCTCAACCAGACCGCCGGCACACTCGGCGCGCTCGCCGGACCGGCGTTGGCCGGGCTCCTGGTCGGCCAGTTCGGCACCCGGGTACCGCTGCTCCTCGGCGCGCTCAGCTATCTCTCCCTGGTGGCGGCCGGGCTGCTCGTCCGTACCCGAAGGGGTGGCCGCCGGGTGACCGTCGGCGCCGCCGCGGCGGTCGCGCCCCCGTGGCGGTTCCGGCGCGACCCGCTGCTGACGGTGACGGTCGGCAGCGTGGCCGCGGTGATCGGCGCGGTCGGGGCGGTGAACGTGATCGAGGTCTTCTTCATCCGGGAGACGCTCGGCAGCAGCGCCACCGTGTACGGGCTGGTCACCAGCTCGTGGACGCTCGGCATCGTGCTCGGCGCGTGGCTGTTCGCCCGGATCGCCCGCCGGCTCGCCGACGACGGCGCGCTGCTCGGCGCCGGGCTGGTGCTGCTCGGCGGATGCTGCCTGGCGGTGCTCGTGTCGGCGGCGGTGCCCTCGGCGTGGCTGCTCGTGCCGATCTGGTTGCTGGGCGGGGTCGGTAACGGCGGCGACAACGTCTTCAACAACCTCCTGCTGGCCCGGCGGGTGCCGGAGGCGGCCCGGGGCCGGGCGTTCGCGGTCTTCGGCGCGGCGGCACAGGGCGCCGCGATGGGCGGCTACCTGGTCGGGGGCCTGCTGCTGGAGGTGGCCGGCCCGCGCACGCTGATCGCCGGCTGCGGCGTGGCCGGCCTGCTGGTGGTGGCGGCGCTGGCCGGGCCGGTCCGCCGGGCGGTACGCGCCGAGCGCGCCGTCGTCCCCGCCGCAGCCGTGGCGGCGGAGGCCGCGTGAGCTGGTGTTAAGAAGGGCCCCTTCCGCTACCGGAGGCGTTAACAAGGGGCCCTTCCTTACCGCCGGGTGCGGAGTTCACCACTCCATCGGATCCCCCGGCGGCGGGGGAGAGGTCGCGGCGATACGGTCGGGTCATGGCCGATCGCATCGCCCGCCCCCGGGTGGGGCACATCCAGTTCCTCAACTGCCTGCCCATCTACTGGGGGCTGATGCGGTCCGGCGCGCTCATCGACGTCGACCTGCACAAGGACTCGCCGGACCGGCTCAGCGCCGACCTGGTCGCCGGTGACCTCGACATCGGCCCGATCACGCTCGTGGAGTTCCTCAAGCACGCCGACGACCTGCTGCTCCTGCCCGACCTGGCGGTCGGCAGCGACGGGCCGGTGCTCTCGGTGAACATGGTGTCCACCCGCCCGCTGGGCGAGCTGGACGGCGCCCGGGTCGCGCTCGGCTCGACGTCGCGTACCGGGGTGCTGCTGGCCCAGCTGCTGCTCGCCGAGCGGCACGGGGTGCGGCCGGAGTACTTCCGCTGCCCGCCGGACCTGACCCAGATGCTGCTGGAGGCCGACGCCGGGGTGCTGATCGGCGACGTGGCGCTGCGCGCGCTGTACGAGGCGCCCGCCAAGGGCCTCGAGGTGACCGACCTGGGTCAGGCGTGGCACGACTGGACCGGGCTGCCGATGGTCTTCGCCGTCTGGGCGGTACGCCGTGACTTCGCCGCCGCCCACCCCGGCCTGGTCAAGGAGGTGCACGAGGCGTTCCTGCGCTCGCGTGACCTGTGCCTGGCCGAGCTGGACCAGGTGGCGGAGGCGGCGGCCCGCTGGGAGACGTTCGACGCGGACACGCTCGCCACGTACTTCCGGGCGCTGGACTTCTCGCTCGGTGAGCGGCAGGTGGCCGGGCTGCGCGAGTTCGCCCGCCGGGCGGCCGCGTACGGGGAGGTGCCGGCGCTGCCGGCCGACGGTCCGGAGTTCTTCCAGGGCTGAGCGTGCGGCCCGGCTGCCGACCCCGCGGTGGGCGGCCGGGCGGATCAGGTGGCCGGGCGCAGCAGCGCCTTGGTGATCCGTTCGCAGGCGTCCATGCCGTACTCCCAGCCGCCCTCGACACCGAACGGGCTGCGGACCATCACGCCCATCGTCCACGTGTCGCCGATGGCGAGGCAGTTGACGTGGTACTCCTTTTCCTTGTCCCGGTCGATCCACCCGTTCTTGATGGCGATCTTCTTCTGCTGGGCGGCCGGGAACGCCTTGCGGATGCCGAAGTCACCGGGGGCGCGTACCTGGCGCATCTCGTTGAGCAGCCACTTGGTCCACTTCGGCCCGGCCGCGCGGCCGTCGTCGATGCAGAGCCCGAGCCGGGCGGTGTCCCGGGGAGACAGCTCGGTGCGGCTCCAGCCGCCGTCCGAGGCGACCGCGCTGTCGGTGAGCTTGCAGATCGAGATGAGGCGCTCGATCGAGTCGGAACCGCCCACGCTCTCGTAGAACTCCTGGGCGCGGGTGTTGTCGCTGTCGCGAATGATCTTCGTGGCGTCGGCCAGCTTCGCCTCGCTCGGCGTCTTGCCGTCCTCGGCGCGCAGGCGCAGGTAGTCGGCCACCACCCAGGACTTGATCAGCGAAGCGGTAGTGCTGGTCTCGTCCATGTTCGCGGAACCGATGATCTTTCCGGTGCGCTTGTCCAGCACGGACCAGGCGTACCAGCCCTTGATCTTCAGGCTGTCCAGGTTCTTCTCCTGGAACGGCAGCGGGGTGAGCGCCGGTGAGGGAGCGACGCGCGGCGCGTTGCGGTCGACGGTTTGCCGGGCGGACCGCTCGTTGGTCGGCTCGGGGTGCGAGCTTGCGGTGGCCTCCAGCGGCGAGCCGGGGATCACCCGCAGGGAGAGGCCGAGCAGTCCGAGGAGAACCACTGCCAGGGCGCTGAACGCCAGCGGGCGGCGATGGCTGCCGGGTCGACGCCGGGCGCCGGCCATCAGAGCTTCCCGGCCGGCTGTTGCGGCACCTTGAGCGCGGCGCCGGGCTGCGGCGTCACGAGCTGGGTGGCGACGCTGGCGCACATCTTCGCGCCGTACGACAGGCCGGCCCTGGCCGGGTAGCGCATCATGACCGAGAGACTCCACTTGTCGGTGAACGCCAAGCAGCTGACGTGCCAGTTGCCGTCGTAGGCGAGCCGCGTCCAGCCGTTCTTCATGTGCACCGGGCCCTGCGCCTTGATCGTCGCGGGCAGGCCGTCGATGATGCCCCACCGGCCGCCGCCGGAGCGCTCCTCCTGCTGCTTGACGCTGCCGGCCACCTTGGTCATCTCGCTGAGCAGCCACTTCGTCCACTTGGGCCCGGCGGCGCGGCCGTCGGCGATGCAGTCGCCGAGGCGAACGGCGTCCCGGGGGGACATCTCGGTGAAGCTCCACCAGCCCTCGTAGTCGGGCACGTCGCCGGGCCTGGTGTCGGTCAGGCCGCAGATCCGGATCGCGCGCGCGATGACCGGGTCCGGCTTGCCGCCCGGCTGCGGCTTGTAGGAGCCGCCGGCCGCCCGGTAGACCCGGTTGGCGCCGTCGTCGTCGCTGTCCCGGATCGCCAGGATCGCCGCCTTCTTCAGGTCGTCGCTCGGCTCCTTCTCGCCGAGCTGGCGCAGGTAGTCCGCGACGATCCAGGCCTTGAGCATCGACTCGGTGGAGCTGGTCTGGTTCATGTTCTTCGCGCCGGTGACGGTGCCCGTCTCGCGGTCCATCAGTGCCCAGGAGAAGAACTCGCCCTCGAACTTCACCGAGACCGGCGCGTTGGCGAGCGTCGGCGGTGCGGGGGCGGTCGGGCTCGGCGCCGGGACCTGTCCACCGCCGCCGATGCCGCCCTCGCCGCTGCCGCCGGCGAACTTGGCGTACGCGGCGGGCACCAGCATGACGCCACCGACGAGGACCGCCACGATGGCGAGCACCATGGTCACGCGAGGTCGCATGAGTGGTGAACTCCAGATGTATGGCCGGGGGGACCGGCGCTTCCGCAGGTTTCGCTCCGGTCGCCACAAGGCCGGGGGACGTTGGCCTGAACGGTGACGATCTTGGAGCCGAACGGCTTGCCGGGGGAAGTCTACTTCCGGACTGTCGATATGCCAGGTCTCGACACCCGCCGACTTGGTGGGAAGGGCGGGTTATTGACGTGCTTTGCCAGCCTTGGGAGGTTTCACCTTCATTGAGTGATCGACATCACAGTCACTCTCCGATTGCTGGCGATGACGGCAGGCGCTTGTCCGGTCGTGGAAGGCGGCTCGCGAATGCTGTTACACCCTCTGGTGTCAATCGTGCCGAGCTGTAACACTAGCTACATGTATGGCAATGACTTCGCTCCGCCGGAGGACGCTCCGGGCGGCGGCCTGCTCGGCGAAGTGGAGGCCGCGGAGGCGGCGCTGCGCGAAGCGGCGGCGCGTGCGCGGCGCGGCGGTCCGGCACCGGACGAGGACGTCGAGGCGTACTTCGCCGACGTCATCGACGCGGACCAGAAGATCGAGCCCCGCGACTGGATGCCCGAGGCGTACCGCAGGACGCTGATCCGGCAGATCGCGCAGCACGCGCACTCCGAGATCATCGGCATGCAGCCGGAGGGCAACTGGATCAGCCGGGCGCCGTCGCTCAAGCGCAAGGCGATCCTGCTGGCGAAGGTGCAGGACGAGGCCGGCCACGGCCTCTACCTCTACGCGGCGGCCGAGACGCTCGGGATCAGCCGCGACGAGCTGGTGGACCTGCTGCTCGACGGGCGGCAGAAGTACAGCTCGATCTTCAACTACCCGACGCTGACCTGGGCCGACGTGGGCGCGATCGGCTGGCTCGTGGACGGCGCGGCGATCGTCAACCAGGTGCCGCTGTGCCGCTGCTCCTACGGCCCGTACGCCCGGGCGATGATCCGGGTCTGCAAGGAGGAGTCGTTCCACCAGCGGCAGGGCTACGAGATCCTGCACACGCTGGCGCACGGCACCGAAGCGCAGAAGGCGATGGCTCAGGACGCGGTGGACCGCTGGTGGTACCCGTCACTTGCCATGTTCGGCCCGCCGGACGGCGACTCGACGCACAGCGCCCAGTCGATGGCCTGGAAGATCAAGCGCTTCTCCAACGACGAGCTGCGCCAGCGTTTCGTCGACATGTGCGTCGGCCAGGCGGAGGTGCTCGGCCTCACCCTGCCCGACCCGGACCTGCGCTGGAACGACGAGCGCCAAGCGTACGACTACACCAAGCCCGACTACGACGAGCTGATGCGGGTGATCAAGGGCAACGGGCCGTGCAACAGGGAGCGCATGGCGCACCGGCGCAAGGCGCACGCCGACGGCGCGTGGGTACGGGAGGCCGCCGCGGCGTACGCCGCGAGGCGGGCGGAGCGAAAGGAGTCGGTGGCGGCATGAGCAGCTCGTCCTCTCCCCTCTGGGAGGTCTTCGTGCGGGCCCGCCGTGGCCTGTCGCACACCCACGTCGGCAGCCTGCACGCCCCCGACGCCGAGCTGGCCCTGCGCAACGCCCGGGACCTCTACACCCGCCGCCAGGAGGGCGTATCCATCTGGGTGGTGCCGGCGAGCGCGATCACCGCGTCCAGCCCGGACGAGAAGGACTCGTTCTTCGACCCGGCCGCCGACAAGGTCTACCGGCACCCCACCTTCTACGAGGTCCCCGAAGGGGCGGCGCACCTATGAGCCGGTTCGACTTCACGCTCGCCATCGGCGACGACGCGCTCATCGCGGCGCAGCGCCTCGGTGAGTGGACCTCCCGCGCGCCGGAGATGGAAGAGGACATCGCGCTCGCGAACATCGCCCTCGACCAGCTCGGCGCGGCGCGGCTGCTGCTCACGTACGCGGGCGAGCTGGAGGGCGCCGGCCGCGACGAGGACGACCTGGCCTACCTGCGCGACGACCGCGAGTTCCGCAACTGCCTGCTGGTCGAGCTGCCGAACGGCGACTTCGGCGTGACCATGGCGAAGCTGTTCTTCCTGGCCGCGTACCAGGTGCCGCTCTACACGGCGCTGGCCGGCTGCGCGGACGAACGGCTCGCGGCGGTCGGCGCGAAGGCGCGCAAGGAGTCGGCGTACCACCTGGACCACGCGGCGCTGTGGGTGAAGCGGCTCGGCGACGGCACGGAGGAGTCGCACCGGCGCATGCAGGACGCGGTCGACGAGGTGTGGCCGTACGTCCACGAGCTGTTCAACCCGGATCCGGCGGCGCCGGTCGACCCGTCCACCCTTCGGGCCGACTTCGACGCCACCGTGTCCGCTGTGCTGGACGAGGCGACGCTCACCCGCCCGGAGACGGGCTGGACGCCCGGTGGTGGCCGGGACGGCCTGCACACCGAGCACCTCTCGTACCTGCTCGCCGAGATGCAGGTGCTGCACCGCGCCCACCCCGGAGCGAGCTGGTGACAAGCGCGAGGGACGCCGCGGCGGCGGTGGTGGACCCGGAGATCCGGGTCATCACCATCGACGAGCTGGGCATCCTGCGCGCCGTCGACGAGGAGCCCGGCACCGGCCGGGTCGTCGTCACGATCACCCCCACCTACACCGGCTGCCCGGCCATGGACGTGATCCGGGCGGACATCCGCCGGGCGCTGGCCGCCGCCGGGCATCCGGACGCCGAGGTCCGCACCGTCTACCACCCGGCGTGGAGCACCGACTGGATCTCCGACACCGGCCGGGCCAAGCTCGCCGCCGCCGGCATCGCCCCGCCCGCGCCGCGCGGCGACGACACGGTGGTGCCGCTGACGCTGGCCGTACGCTGCCCGCGCTGCGGGTCGCCGGAGACCACCCAGATCAGCCGTTTCGGCTCGACCGCGTGCAAGGCGCTGTGGCGCTGCCGCTCCTGTTCCGAACCCTTCGACCACCTGAAGGCGCTGTGACTGTCACCATCACGCGGCCGGTTCGCCGCCGGCCGGTCTTCCACCCGCTGCCCGTGGCCGCCGTGGACCGGCTCACCGACGACTCGGTGTCGATCACGTTCGCGGTGCCGGAGGAGCTGCGCGAGACGTTCGCGTTCGCCGCCGGGCAGCACCTCACCGTCCGCCGCCCGGCCGACGCCGACGGCGGGGAGGTGCGGCGGTCGTACTCGATCTGCTCCACCCCCGACGAGCTGGCCCGGCACGGCCGGTTGCGGGTCGGGGTGCGTGAGGTGCCGGGCGGGGCGTTCTCCGCGTACGCCTGCGGCGCGCTGCGTGGCGGCGACACCGTCGAGGTGCTGCCGCCGCTGGGCCACTTCACCTCCGCGTTCACCCCGGACCGGGTCCGCCGGTACGGCGCGGTGGTCGCCGGTTCCGGCATCACCCCGGTCCTCGGCCTGGCCGCGACCGCGCTGGCGACCGAGCCGCGCAGCACGTTCACGCTGGTGTACGGCAACCGCACGGCGAACTCGGTGATGTTCGCCGAGGAGCTGGCGGACCTGAAGGACCGCTATCCGACCCGGCTGCACCTGGTGCACGTGCTGTCCCGGGAGATGGGCGAGTCGGCGCTGCTGTCGGGGCGGATCGACGCCGACCGGCTGACCCGGCTGCTCGACACCGTCGTACCGGGGGACGAGATCGAGGAGTGGTTCCTCTGCGGCCCGTACGGGATGGTGGTGGACGCCAAGGCGGTGCTGGCCGGTCGTGGCGTGCCGGACGCGGCGGTGCACACCGAGCTGTTCCACGTCGACGCCCCGCCGGAGCCGGTCCGGCGTGAGGTCGAGCGGCCCGGCGCGGGCACCGACGTGACGATCGTGCTGGACGGGCGCTCGTCCAGTTTCACCATGGGCCGGGACGAGCGGGTGCTGGACGCGGCACTGCGGGTGCGCGGCGAGCTGCCGTACGCCTGCAAGGGCGGGGTGTGCTCGACCTGCCGGGCCAAGGTGACGGCGGGCGAGGTGACGATGGCGCGCAACTACGCGCTGGAGCCGGACGAGGTGGCCGCCGGTTACGTACTGACCTGTCAGTCGAGTCCCGTAACCGACGAGCTGACCGTCGACTACGACGCCTAGCGGCGCCGCCGCTCAGATCACCACGGGCGGTGCCGTGGCGGCGCGGCCACGGGCCCGGCTGACGTGGCCGCGCCACCCGCCGACGAGCGCGAACAGGGTCCATCCCGCCGCGCCGAACACGAGCATGCCCCGCTTTCCGTCCGGGTCCACGTCCCGCGCGTCGGTCAGTTCCACCTCACCACGCGGGTCGACGACCACTGTCAGCCGCTGGCCCACCCGGTAGCCGGGGGAACTGCCCCGGTAGACCAGCGGCTCGTCCAGCCGGCCGGCGTCGCCCTGGAGGGCGAACTCGTGCCGCTTGCCGGCCGTCTGCACGTCGGTGATGGTCACCTGCTGGGCGACGCCGCGCTCCCGGAGCACCGACTCGGGGGCGAGCTGGACGGCGCCCACCAGCACGAACAGGGCCGGCAGCACCGACAGGAGGGTCAGCCACCAGCCCCGGTGCAGCAGGCGCAGGCCGACCGCGAAGGCGAGGCAGCCGACCAGGCCGACGGAGATCGGCACCGCGATCGGGAGTCCCACGGTGAGGTGGCCGACCGCCGCGGTCACGACGATCACGGCGAGGCCGAAGCCGACGAGCACGGCGGTCATCGTGAGGGACGAGAGGGCGGAGCGGGCGCCGGCCACGCGTACGGGGGTGGGCGGGGGCGATACGACTGACACGCCGAGAGCGTAGACGGGCGACGCCAGCGCTCCGCTTCCCGCGGTGGCGCTTCGGGTCGACCACCATCCGTGACGGGTAGAACGTTACGTTCTACACTTGCCTGATGGAGCAGATCGCCGTCCGGGAGCTGAACCAGCACACCAGCCGGGTGCTGGCGCGGGTGCGCGCCGGTGAGACGGTCGAGGTGACCGATCGGGGTGAGCCGATCGCCCGCCTGGTCCCGGTGCTGGCCGGCGACGCGCTTCTCGGCCGGTTGGTGGCCGAGGGCCGGGCCACGGCCCCGACCACGACCGGCCCGGTCCCGATGCCGCCGGTGCTCGGGGATCCCACGGTGGACGCCGCGGCCGCGCTGGTCGAGGCACGCGACGAGGAGCGTTGGTGATCTACCTCGACTCGGCGGCGGTCATCAAGATGCTGCGGCGGGAGGCGGAGACGCCGGATCTGCTCGGCTGGCTGAACGAGCGCGCCGGCACCGCGCTGGTGTCGTCGGCTCTCGTCGAGGTGGAGGTGCCGCGGGCGTTGCGTCGTGCCGCTCCACAGGCGCTGGTGGGTGTCCCCTCGGTGCTGGGACGTCTCTACCGGGTCGAGATCGACGCCACGGTCCGTGCGACGGCGGGCGCGTACCCGGAGCCGATGCTGCGCAGCCTGGACGCCGTCCACCTCGCCACCGCCGAGGTCCTGGCCCGGCAGGCGGCGGCCGAGTTCGTCGCGTTCGTCACGTACGACAAGCGGCTGCTGGAGGCGGCCAGGGCGATCGGGCTGCCGGTGGCCAGTCCGGGGATGCCCTGACCGGGTGGGTCTCTCGTCACCGGGTGAGGAGTGGCGTTTCCCGCCGTCGGGCCCGCGACGTACGCTCGGGAGTGTGACGGCGAACCGGGAGATCGACGACATCCTGCAACGCGGCGCGGACGGCGGGCGCATCACGCCCGAGGAGGCGCTGCTGCTCTACACCGACGCGCCCTTCCACGCGCTGGGCGAGGCGGCCGACGCGGTACGGCGGCGCCGCTACCCGGACAACATCGTCACGTACCTGATCGACCGCAACATCAACTACACGAACGTCTGCGTGACGGCGTGCAAGTTCTGCGCGTTCTACCGGGCCCCCAAGCACAAGGAGGGCTGGACCCACCCGACCGAGGAGATCCTGCGCCGCTGCGGCGAGGCGGTCGAGTTGGGCGCCACCCAGGTCATGCTCCAGGGCGGCCACCACCCGGACTACGGCGTGGAGTACTACGAGGAGCTGTTCTCCTCGGTCAAGAAGGCGTACCCGCAGCTCGCGATCCACTCGATCGGCCCGAGCGAGATCCTGCACATGGCGAAGGTCTCCGGCGTGAGCCTGGACGAGGCCATCGCCCGGATCAAGGCCGCCGGCCTGGACTCGATCGCCGGCGCCGGCGCCGAGATGCTGCCGGACCGGCCGCGCAAGGCGATCGCGCCGCTGAAGGAGTCCGGCGCCCGCTGGCTGGAGGTCATGGAGCTGGCCCACCGGCAGGGCCTGGAGTCGACCGCCACCATGATGATGGGCACCGGCGAGACCAACGCCGAGCGCATCGAGCACCTGCGGATGATCCGCGACGTGCAGGACCGCACCGGCGGCTTCCGGGCCTTCATCCCGTGGACGTACCAGCCGGAGAACAACCACCTGAAGGGCCGCACCCAGGCGACCACGCTGGAATACCTGCGGCTGGTCGCGGTGGCCCGGCTGTTCTTCGAGACGGTGCCGCACCTGCAGGCGTCCTGGCTGACCACCGGTAAGGACGTCGGGCAGCTCGCGCTGCACATGGGCGTGGACGACCTCGGCTCGATCATGCTGGAGGAGAACGTCATCTCCTCCGCCGGGGCCCGGCACCGCTCCAACCTGCACGAGCTGATCGGCATGATCCGGTCGGCCGACCGGATCCCCGCCCAGCGGGACACGCTCTACAACCGGCTCGCGGTGCACCACACGCCCGCCGACGACCCGAGCGACGACCGCGTGGTCTCGCACTTCTCGTCGATCGCTCTGCCCGGCGGCGGGGCCGGGAAGTCGCTGCCGCTGGTCGAGGTCAACTGATCTCGTTCCCCCGTTCGGCCGGTCGGCTCCCGTCGTGCGGCCGGAGCTCCGCCCGTTTCCGGTGAAGCTTCCGCCAGGGGTCTTCACCTGCGTGATCACCGGCGGCTAGCCTGCCCGCGCGACACCACCGATCCGGGCCGCGAGCAGGCAGGTAACAGGTCGGCGGCGACCCGGGTGAGCACCGCCCGGCAAGCCGGCGACGCCATTACGCTGGCGGCGTCCGTCGGGGACCGTCGTCCTCCATCGGCCCATGAGGGCCGTTCACATAACGCACCGCGGCAGGGGCGGGATGGGTGACCATCCCGCCCCTGCCGTCTGTCGAATCGATGGGAATTCCCACCGTACGACGCTGGCGCGGCGATGCGTCGCTCCGGTACCGTCCCTTCGTTCCGTGCGTTGATCGGCACGTCCCTACCCCCGGGGGAACCATGACCTTCCGCTACCGGTCCACGCTGGCGCGCGCCGGCGTGGTGGCCCTGCTCTCCACCGCCGGCCTCGGCGCGGTCGCCGGCCCGGCGTACGCCGCCGACAAGGCCGACCTCCAGCTCATCCCGCTCAGCTACCAGCTCGCCAAGGGCGTCACCGAGGCGAAGGCCAAGCCGTTCAAGTTCCAGGTGAACAACGCCGCCGGGACCGTCGACGCGAAGGGCGTCCGGGTCACCGTCGAGACGAAGGACCTCAAGCCCGGCAAGGTCGGCGTGCTGGCGCCGAAGGGCTGCGACATCCGCGGCACCGCCTTCTCCTGCCTGCTGGGCGACGTGCCCGCCGGGACCACCGAGGACTTCGGCATCCCGCTGTTCTCCACCGGCGGCAAGGGCGGGGCGGGCACGCTGACGGTGTCGATCAGCGCGGCCAACGGCGCCGGCGTGCTGGACACGGTCGAGCACGACATCACCGTCACCGACCCCGGCTACGACCTCACCACCTGGGTCCAGGACGTGTACGCCGACGTGGTCGTCGACGGCGACGACGCCGGTGAGGCGAACCTGCGCCCGGTCCGGCCGGGCCAGACCGCGCCGCTGGACTGGGCCGTGTTCAACGACGGAAGCGAGAACGCCACGGGCGTCGCGTACGGCATCACGCTGCCGGCCGGTGTCACCTTCGCCGAGCTGCCCGAGGGCTGCGTCGAGCAGGACCTGGGCGGCTTCGCCAACGCGTACTGCGAGGACCTGGGCGCGGTGCTCAAGCCCGGCCAGTACTACACCGCCGACGTGCGGGTGAAGGTCGGCGCGGACGTGACCGAGAAGCTGCTCCGGCCGGGCTTCGTCTGGGCCGCCGGGCTGGAGGCGGCCTCCGGCACGCCGGAGGAGCAGCCGAAGGCCGCCACCTCGGCGCAGCGTCGCGCGTTCTCCGAGGCCGACGACGGCGACAACACCGCCCAGTTCGACGTCTTCGTCGACCAGAGCCCGCAGTCGACCCCGAGCCCGACGCCGAGCGCTGAGCCGACCTCGACGCCGACCGCCCAGCCGACCCCGACCGGCAGCGTGACCGCGGTGCCGACGCCGACCTCCGGTGGTGGCGCGGGTGGCGGCACCGGCGGCGGTGGCCTGCCGGTGACCGGTATGCAGGTCGGCCTGATCGGCGGGATCGGCGCTGCGGTGGTCGCCGCCGGTGTGGCGCTGATGATGCTGTCCCGGCGCCGCAAGGTGGTGCTCGTCACGCCGGGCGAGGAGCGCACCGAGGACTGACACCGTCACCGTGGACACGGAGAGGGCGGGTGGGCGACCACCCCGCCCTCTCGCGTACCCGGGGCGGGACGGGAGCGGCGCGGCTGGCAGAGTGGAGGGGTGAGCCGTACCCCGCAGGGCCAGCGCGCCAGCCTGGACAAGCAGCCGCACGAGGTAGCCGCGATGTTCGACGGTGTCGCGGCCCGCTACGACCTGACCAACACCGTGCTCTCCTTCGGGCAGGACCGGTCCTGGCGGCGGGCCACCCGGGCGGCGCTCGGGTTGGCACCGGGCGAGCGGGTGCTCGACGTGGGCGCCGGCACCGGTGTCTCGACCGAGGAGCTGGCCCATTCCGGGGCGTACGCGGTCGGCGCCGACCTGTCGCTGGGCATGCTCTACGCGGGCAAGCGCACCCGCCCGTCGGTGCCGCTGCTGGCCGGGGACGCGCTCCGGCTGCCGTTCGCCGACGCCAGCTTCGACGCGGTGACCATCTCCTTCGCGTTGCGCAACGTCAACGACACCGACGCGGCGCTGCGCGAGCTGGCCCGGGTGACCCGGCCGGGCGGGCGGCTGGTGGTCTGCGAGTTCAGCACCCCGGTCAACCCGGCGTTCCGCACCGTCTACCTGTCGTACCTGATGCGGTCGTTGCCGGCCGTGGCGCGCGCGGTGTCCAGCAACCCCGACGCCTACGTCTATCTGGCGGAGTCGATCCGGGCCTGGCCGGACCAGCCGGCGCTGGCCGCGCGGATCGGCGCGGCCGGCTGGGGCCGGGTGGCGTGGCGCAACCTGACCGGGGGCGTGGTGGCCCTGCACCGGGCCGTCCGAAACTGACCGGCCGACCAGGCGTTAGCCGGTCATTTCGTGAATATCCGGTTCTGGTCTACTTTGTCCCCGTAGGCTCGCCTGCATGACGGGACCAGACCAGGCCGCCACCGACGACGACGCCGCCGAGCTGATCGCCCAGCTCCGCGAGTTGGCCGGCGCGGATCCCGCTGATGTCCGGCAGGTCGTCGCCGAGGTGCTGGCGGCGCTCGACCGTGCGGCAGGTGGCGCGTTGCGTGACCACCTGCCCGAGGCGATCCGGCTCGACGCCGGGCTCGGACCGGCCGCGCCGGCTCGCCCCTGACCGGTTTCGGCCCGCCTACCGGCCCGTTTCCGCGAAGTTAGGCCCCCCTCAACGCGTCCTGGTGTAACAGCGGTCATAGACTCCATCCGGATGGGCTTGTGAAGCATTTCACGAGCATGCGGGAGGAGGCGCGGATGACCGCGGTGGAGAACGACGCCGACGTCATCGTCGTGGGCGCCGGTCCCGGAGGATCGGCCACGGCGTACCACCTGGCGCGGCACGGCGTACGCGTGCTGCTGCTGGAGAAGACGGAGTTTCCCCGGGAGAAGGTCTGCGGCGACGGGCTCACGCCCCGGGCCGTGCGCCAGCTCATCCGGATGGGCGTGGACACCTCGCCCGAGGCCGGCTGGCTGCACAACAAGGGCCTGCGGGTGATCGGCGGCGGGGTGCGCCTGGAGCTGGACTGGCCCGACCTGGCGAGCTTCCCCAACTACGGCCTCGTGCGGACCCGGCTCGACTTCGACGACCTGCTCGCGCAGCGGGCCGTCGCCGCCGGGGCGAAGCTGCGCACCAGCGTCAACGTCCTCGGCCCGGTGCTCGGTGCCGACGACCGGGTGATCGGCGTGCAGGCCGAGGTCGGCCCGGACAAGGAGCCCGCCACCTTCCACGCGCCGCTCGTGGTCGCCGCCGACGGCGTCTCCGGCCGCTTCCCGCTCGCCCTCGGGCTGGCCAAGCGGGAGGACCGCCCGATCGGCGTGGCGGTCCGCCGCTACTACCGCTCGCCCGCCAAGCACGACGACGACTACCTGGAGTCGTGGCTGGAGCTGCGGGCCAAGGGCAGCGACGCGCTGCTGCCCGGCTACGGCTGGATCTTCGGCCTCGGCGACGGCCGGGTGAACGTCGGCCTCGGCGTGCTGAACTCGTCCTCGGCGTTCGGCAAGACGAACTACCGCAAGCTGCTCACCGACTGGCTCGCGAACACCCCCGAGGAGTGGGGGATGACCGACGAGTCCAACGCGGAGGGTCCCACCCTCGGGGCCGCGCTGCCGATGGGCTTCAACCGGGTCCCGCACTACACCCGCGGGGTCCTGCTGGTCGGCGACTCCGGCGGCATGGTCAACCCGTTCAACGGCGAGGGCATCGCGTACGCGATGGAGTCCGGCGAGATGGCCGCGGAGGTCATGGTGCAGGCGCTGGCCCGCCCGGCCGGCGCGGAACGGGAGCGGGCGCTGATGGCGTACCCGCAGGAGCTGAAGGCCCGCTTCGGCGGCTACTACCGGCTCGGCGGCGTGTTCGTGAAGCTCATCGGCCGCCCCGAGATCATGCGGATGGCGACCAAGCACGGCATGCCGCACCCGATGCTCATGCGCTTCGTGCTCAAGCTGCTGGCCAACCTGACCGACCCGCGCGGCGGGGACGCGATGGACCGGGTCATCAACGCGATGACGAAGGTGGCCCCGGCCGTGTAGAAGACGACCGACCACGAGCCGGACAGAGATCGACCCCCCGACGACCGAGGTCTCAGGGACGTGAATAGTGTGATTTTGGCCAACCACCGAGGTCAGGGAAGGACGAGCAGGGGACAACGATGACGCTCTCTCCTTACGCACCCATCATCGGGCTGTTCGCCCTCGCTGCGGCGTTCGCGCTGTTCTCCGTGGCCGCTGCCCGACTCGCCGGCCCGCGGCGTCTGAACAAGGCCAAGCTCGAGGCGTACGAGTGTGGCATCGAGCCGAGCCCGCAGCCGGTCGGCGGCGGCCGGTTCCCGATCAAGTTCTACCTGACGGCGATGCTCTTCATCGTCTTCGACATCGAGATCATCTTCCTCTACCCCTGGGCGGTCTCCTTCGACGCTCTGCCGATCTTCGGCTTCGTGGAGATGGTCCTGTTCATCGTCGCGGTCTTCGTCGCCTACGCCTATGTCTGGCGTCGCGGCGGCCTGGACTGGGACTGAGGAGGTAGCAGATGGGCATCGAGGAGAAACTCCCCTCCGGCGTCCTGCTCACCAGCGTCGAGAAGCTGGTCAACTGGACGCGGAAGACCTCGGTCTGGGGCGCGACGTTCGGTCTGGCCTGCTGCGCCATCGAGATGATGGCGGCGGGCGGCCCGCACTACGACATGGGCCGCTGGGGCATGGAGGTCTTCCGGGCCTCGCCCCGCCAGGCGGACCTGATGATCGTGGCCGGCCGGGTGAGCCAGAAGATGGCCCCGGTGCTGCGCCAGATCTACGACCAGATGGCCGAGCCCCGCTGGGTCATCTCGATGGGCGTCTGCGCCAGCAGCGGCGGCATGTTCAACAACTACGCCATCGTGCAGGGCGTCGACCACGTCGTCCCGGTCGACATGTACCTGCCCGGCTGCCCGCCCCGGCCGGAGATGCTCATCGACGCCGTGCTCAAGCTGCGCGAGAAGATCATGCACGAGCCGCTGGGCCCGAACGGCCGCAAGATGCTGGAGGCCCGCCAGGCGCGCGGTGACGTGCCGGTCGTGCCGTACGGCTCGATGCCCTCGTCGTACCGCAGCGACAAGGCCCGCCGTGCCGAGTGGACGAAGGCCGTCCGCGAGGGGCGCGAGGAGCAGCTGCGGATCGAGAACTGGATGAAGGCGCAGAACCACCTTCAGGCGTCGCATAGGGGCCCGAAATGAGCAACGACAAGACCAACGACGGCGGGGTGCCGGTGCCGACCACCCCGGTCGGCGCCAGCTCCACCGCTCCGGCCGAGTACCCGCCGGCCAGCCCGGCCGGCCGGGGGATGTTCGGCAACCAGGGCACCGGTGACGTCTCCGGCTACGGCGGGCTGGTCCGCCAGCGCAAGCCGATCGAGGAGGCGACCCGCCCGTACGGGAGCTACTTCGACGAGGTGCGGGACGCGCTGGAGGAGGCGTACCCGGACTTCAACGACGCGATCGAGAAGGTCGTGGTCGACCGGGGCGAACTGACGCTGCACGTACGCCCGGAGCGCATCGCCGAGGTCTGCCAGGTGATGCGCGACGACCTGTCGCTGCGCTTCGAGCTGCTCTCGTCGCTGTCCGGCGTGGACTACCTGGGCGCGGAACGGCGCCTGCACGTGGTCTACCAGCTGACCTCGATGACCTACCGCCGCATCGTCCGGCTGGAGGTGGCGGTCTCCGCCGAGCAGCCGCACGTACCGAGCGTCACCGCCGTCTACCCGACCGCCGACTGGCAGGAGCGGGAGACGTACGACATGTTCGGCGTCGTCTTCGACGGCCACCCCGCCCTGACCCGGATCCTCATGCCGGACGACTGGGAGGGTCACCCGCAGCGCAAGGACTACCCGCTCGGCGGCGTGCCGGTCGAGTACAAGGGTGCGGAAATCCCGCCGCCGGACCGTAGGAGGTCGTACCAGTGACCACGTCTAACTACGCGACCGAGCGCGAGACCACCGAGGGCAAGGTCTTCACCGTCACCGGCGGGGACTGGGACGAGGTCGTCTCCGGCACGGACCCGATCAACGACGAGCGGATCGTCGTCAACATGGGCCCGCAGCACCCGTCCACCCACGGCGTGCTCCGGCTGGTCCTGGAGCTGGAGGGCGAGACGGTCCGCGAGGCCCGCTCGGTCGTCGGCTACCTGCACACCGGCATCGAGAAGAACCTGGAGTACCGCAACTGGGTCCAGGGCTCGACGTTCGTRACCCGGATGGACTACCTCTCCCCGCTGTTCAACGAGACGGCGTACGCGCTCGCGGTGGAGAAGCTGCTCGGGATCACCGACGACATCACCGAGCGCGCGAACACCATCCGCGTGCTGATGATGGAGCTGAACCGGATCTCGTCGCACCTGGTCTGGCTGGCGACCACCGCCATGGAGCTGGGCGCGATCAACATGATGCTGTACGGCTTCCGCGAGCGGGAGTACGTCCTCGACATCTTCGAGACCATCACCGGCCTGCGGATGAACCACGCGTACGTGCGGCCGGGCGGCGTGGCGCAGGACGTGCCGGACGACGCGATCCGCAAGATCCGCGACTTCCTCCAGCTGATGCCGAAGCGGCTCAAGGAGTACGAGAACCTGCTCTCCGGTCAGCCGATCTGGCTGGAGCGGACGCAGAACGTGGCGGTCCTCGACGTGACCGGCTGCATGGCGCTCGGCGTCACCGGCCCGGTGCTGCGCTCCGCCGGCCTCGCCTGGGACCTGCGCAAGACCATGCCGTACTGCGGCTACGAGACGTACGAGTTCGACGTGCCGACCCACACCGACGGTGACGTGTGGGGCCGCTACCTGGTCCGGGTCGCGGAGATCCGGGAGTCGCTGAAGCTCGTCGAGCAGGCGCTGGACCGCTTGAAGCCGGGCCCGGTGATGGTCTCCGACAAGAAGATCGCCTGGCCGGCGCAGCTCGCCATCGGCGTCGACGGCATGGGCAACTCCCTGGAGCACGTCGCGAAGATCATGGGTCAGTCGATGGAGTCGCTGATCCACCACTTCAAGCTCGTCACCGAGGGCTTCCGGGTCCCGCCGGGCCAGGTGTACGTCGCCGTCGAGTCGCCCCGTGGCGAACTCGGCGTGCACGCGGTGTCCGACGGCGGCACCCGGCCCTACCGGGTGCACTACCGGGAGCCGAGCTTCGTCAACCTCCAGGCCCTCCCGGCGATGGCCGAGGGCGGCCTGATCGCCGACGTGATCGCCGGCGGCGCCTCGCTGGACCCCGTGATGGGTGGTTGTGACCGATGAGCACGTTCACTGAAGAGACCCGGCTCCGGGCGCGGGAGATCATCGCCCGGTACCCGGCCGACCGGTCCCGCTCGGCGCTGCTGCCGCTGCTGCACCTGGTCCAGTCCGAGGAGGGGTACGTCTCCCCGGCCGGTGTCGAGTTCTGCGCCGAGGTGCTCGGGCTGAACAAGGCCCAGGTCGGCGCCGTCGCCACCTTCTACACCATGTACAAGCGCAAGCCCACCGGTGAATACCTGGTCAGCGTCTGCACCAACACCATGTGCGACGTGCTCGGCGGGCAGAAGGTCTACGACGCCCTGGCCGAGCACCTCGGCGTCGGGCACGAGGAGACCACCGCCGACGGGAAGATCACCCTGGAGCACGCCGAGTGCCTGGCGGCGTGCGACTACGGCCCGGTCATGACCGTGAACTACGACTTCTTCGACAACGTGGAGCCGCAGGGCGCGCTCGACGTGGTCGAAGAGCTGCGGGCCGGCGGCCGGCCGATGCCGACCCGGGGCGCGCGCCTGTGCACGCTCAAGGAGATGGCGGTCCAGCTCGCCGGTTTCGCCGACGAGCGCGACGGCGCGGTGGCCGACGGCGGGCCGGGCGAGCCCAGCCTGCGCGGCCTGCGCCTGGCCGAGCAGCACGGCGTCTCGGTGCCGGGCTTCGACCCGAAGACCCCGATCCGCAGCAAGGCCGAGGCCGACCGGGCCGCCGCCGAGGCGAAGGCGAAGGCCGAGGCCGCGAAGCCGGCCCCCGCGCCCGAGCCGGCCAAGGCCGCCGAGCAGGTTTTGCCGGAGGCGGCCACCGGCAGCACCGCGCCGGACGTGAAGGCGCCGGACGCCAAGTCGCCGCAGGTGCGTACCGCCGAGACCCGGCAGCCGGACGCGGCCACCGCCGTACCGGACGCGCCGGGCACCAAGATCCCGGTGGACGGCCCGCCGCCGGTGCCGCGCGACGCGCAGGCGGCGGAGGCGGCCGGCACGGCGGCGAACCCGCCGGCCGGCGACGGCAAGCCCGCCGGCGACGCGGCCGGCGCGCAGGAGCGCAACCTCAAGGAAGCGGAGGCCGGTACGGGCGCGGACGGCGCCGACCCGGCGGACGCCAACGGATCGGGGGTCCGCAAGTGACCACGCCTCGGCCGGAGACGCTGGCCAAGCTCACGCCGGTGCTCACCAAGCGCTGGCTGTCGCCGGACGCCTGGCGGATCGGCACCTACGAGAACCTGGACGGCTACGCCGCCCTGCGCAAGGCGCTCAAGGCGCACCCGGACGACCTGATCCAGCTGGTCAAGGACTCCGGGCTGCGCGGCCGTGGCGGCGCGGGCTTCCCGACCGGCCTGAAGTGGGGCTTCATCCCGCAGGGCGACGGCAAGCCGCACTACCTGGTGGTGAACGCCGACGAGGGCGAGCCGGGCACCTGCAAGGACCTGCCGCTGATGACCTACGACCCGCACTCGCTGGTCGAGGGCGTCATCATCGCCTCGTACGCGATCCGGGCCAACCGGGCGTACATCTACATCCGCGGTGAGGCCGTGCACGCCGCGCGGCGGCTGCGCAGCGCGGTCGCCGAGGCGTACGCCAAGGGCTACCTCGGCCGGAACATCCTCGGCTCCGGGTTCGACCTGGACCTGGTGGTGCACTCCGGCGCCGGGGCGTACATCTGCGGTGAGGAGACCGCGCTGCTGGACTCGCTGGAGGGCTTCCGCGGCCAGCCCCGGCTGCGCCCGCCGTTCCCGGCGACCCACGGCCTGTACGCCAGCCCGACCGTTGTCAACAACGTCGGCACCATCGCCAGCGTGCCGTACATCGTGCTCGGTGGCGCGGACTGGTGGAAGACGATGGGCACGGAGAAGTCGTCCGGCCCGATGATCTACTCGCTGTCCGGCCGGATCGCGAACCCGGGCCAGTACGAGTGCTCGATGGGCATCACGCTGCGCGAGCTGATCGAGCTGGCCGGCGGGATGAAGCCGGGGCACAACCTGAAGTTCTGGACCCCGGGTGGCTCGTCGACGCCGCTGCTGACCGCCGAGCACCTGGACGTGCCGCTGGACTTCGAGGGGGTGGCGGGGGCCGGCTCGATCCTGGGCACCACCGCCACGCAGATCTTCTCCGACCAGGACTGCCCGGTGTACGCGACCTACCGGTGGCTGGAGTTCTACCACCACGAGTCGTGCGGCAAGTGCACCCCGTGCCGGGAGGGCAACTACTGGATGGTCCGGGTCTACCGGCGCATCCTGTCCGGCCAGGGCACCCACGAGGACCTGGACACCCTGCTCGACACCTGCGACAACATCCTCGGCCGCTCGTTCTGCGGTCTGGGTGACGGCGCGACCAGCTCGGTCACCTCGTCGCTGAAGTACTTCAAGCAGGACTACCTCGACTACATCGAGGGACGTACCGCTCCGAAGCTGTCGGAGAAGACCCTGGTAGGGGCGCACTGATGACCGACGTAGCCAAGCAGACCGAGACCGTCACGCTGACCATCGACGGCGTCGAGGTCACCGCCCCCAAGGGGGCGCTGCTGATCCGGGTCGCCGAGCAGCTGGGCACCGAGATCCCCCGCTTCTGCGACCACCCGCTGCTGGCCCCGGCCGGCGCCTGCCGGCAGTGCCTGGTGGAGGTGGAGGGCCAGCGCAAGCCGGTCGCCTCCTGCACCCAGACCGTCGCCGACGGCATGGTGGTGCGGACCCAGCTCACCTCCCCGGTCGCCAAGAAGGCCCAGGAGGGGGTGATGGAGCTGCTGCTCCTCAACCACCCCCTGGACTGCCCGATGTGTGACAAGGGCGGCGAGTGCCCGCTGCAGAACCAGGCGATGTCCACCGGCCGGACGGACTCGCGGTTCCACGAGCACAAGCGGGAGTACCCGAAGCCGCTGCCGATCAGCACCCAGGTGCTGCTCGACCGCGAGCGCTGTGTGCTCTGCCA
>NZ_LYXF01000034.1:0-35301 GCF_001709195.1 Micromonospora sp. II
GGCACAAGCGGGTGGACCTGGTGATCGACGCCGTGGCCCGGCTCCGGGCGGAACGGCCCGACCTGCGTCTGGACATCGTCGGTGGTGGGCCGGACGTGGCGAGCGTCCGCCGGCTGGTCGACGAGCGTGGACTGAACGACATGGTCACCGTGCACGGCCACCTGCCCGCCGCCGAGCGGGACGCCCTGCTGGCCGCCGCCTGGTTGCACGTCTCCGCCTCGTGGGGTGAGGGCTGGGGTCTCGTGGTGGTGGAGGCGGCCGCCGCCGGGCTGCCCACTGTCGCCTTCGACGTGGACGGGCTGCGCGACGCGGTCCGGCCGGGCCGTACCGGATGGTTGGTCGACGAGGGTGAGGATCCGGCGCAGAACCTGGCCGCCGGCCTCGACCGCGCGCTGGACTCCCTGGCGACGCCCGGAGAGCCGGAACGGATGGCCGCGGAGTGCCGGCGGTGGAGCGGCTCGTTCCGCTGGACCGACACCGGCCGGCGGGTGCGTGCGGTCCTCGGGGATCTGCTGACGCCACGCCCGCTGCCCTGGGCCGCCGGGAACACGTCGGTGGTGGTCCGGACCGACCAGCCGGAACGCCTTCTGGCCCGGGTGGCGCCGCTCCTGCCGCGTACCCGGCACGTCGCGATCGACGGGCAGAACCTGCTGCTCCTGGTGCCGGCCGCCGAGCCGGCCGCCGTCCGGCAGGCGCTGCTGCGGGCCGGGGTCGCAGCCGACGACATCGACGAGCGGAACGCCGGAGCGGACGAACTGCTCACCGGCGTTCCGGTACGGCAGTGCTGACCGCCTGGTCGACCGCTCGCCGTACCCCCGGAATTCCGAGCGCCACGGTGTCCCTGGCGGTGTGGCGCCTGCGCGAGCTGCTGGTCTGTCTCGCGCTGATCGGTCTCTGCGTCACCCAGGAGCCCGGGCTCATCGTGCCCGAGACGAAGCTGGACATGGCCCTGGACCCGGGCGGTTTCCTCGCCCGCGCGGCTCACCTGTGGACCGGGGACTGGCAGTTCGGCACGCTCCAGAACCAGGCCGTCGGCTACTTCTTCCCGATGGGCCCGTTCTTCCTGCTCGGTGAGGCGGTGGGCCTGCCGGCCTGGCTGGTCCAGCGGCTCTGGATGGCGACCCTGCTCTGCGTCGCCCTCACCGGCGTGGTGCGCCTGGCGCGCGCCCTCGACCTCGGCGGTCCGGGATCGCGTCTGGTGGCCGGCGCGATCTTCGCGCTGTCCCCCCGGGCGCTGTCCCTGGTCGGCACGGTCTCGCTGGAACTGCTGCCGTACTGCGTCGCCCCCTGGGTCCTGCTGCCACTGGTCAAGGGGGCCGCGGGCGGTTCGTTGCGGCGGGCCGCGGCGCTCAGCGGGCTCGCTGTGGTCTGCATGGGCGGCGCGAACGGCGCGGCCGTCGCGTGCGCCGTGCTGCCCGCGTTCCTGTACGTGGTGACCCGTGCGCCCGGCCGGCGGCGGATCCGCCTGCTGGCGTGGTGGACGGTGGCGATGGTGGCGGCCACCTTCTGGTGGCTGGTGCCGCTGCTGTTGCTGCAGCGCTACGGGTTCCCGTTCCTCCCGTACACCGAGAGCGCGGCGGTCACGACCAGCGTGACGTCGCTCCCGTCGGCGGTACGCGGCAGCACCCACTGGGTGGGTTACCTGGCCGTCGACGGCGTGCCGTGGTGGCGCGCGGGATGGGCGCTGGTCACCACCCCGTGGATGATCGTGCTCACCGCCCTGATCGCCTGCCTCGGCCTGGCCGGGCTCGCCCGTCGGGACCTGCCGGAGCGGCGGTTCCTGCTCGTCGGCGCGCTGGTCGGCCTGCTGGCCCTGACCGCGGGGAACCTGTCGACCGGGGGCGCCGCGTTCGCGTCGCCGATGCGTGAGTTGCTCGACGGTCGGCTCGCCGCCCTCCGCAACCTGCACAAGTTCGACGTCGTGATCCGCCTGCCGCTGGCGCTGGCCGCCGCGCACATGCTGGACACGGTCGGCCGGATCGCGCTCATCCGCCGCTTCACGCGCCCCACGAACATGGCGCCCCGGCGGGTGGCGCTGGGCGCGACCGCCGCCGCGCTCGTGGCGGTGACCAGCGGCGCCGGGATGGCGGGACTCGCTCCGGGCGGCGGCTTCCACGCGCTGCCCGAGCACTGGCGGCAGGCGACCGGGTGGCTCGACCGGCACGCCGGGCCGGGCACCACCCTGCTGGTTCCCGGCTCCAACTTCGCCGAGTACAACTGGGGACGTCCGCTGGACGAGCCGGTGCAGCCGCTGCTGGACTCGCCGTGGGCGGTGCGGGCGCTGGTGCCGGGCGGATCGGCTGGTAACTCGCGGCTGCTCTCCGCCATCGACGAGCGGCTCGCCTCGGGCACCGCCTCGCCCGGACTGGCCGACGTGCTCAGCCGGCTCGGCGTGCGCTACCTGCTCGTCCGCAACGACCTCCGCCAGCCGGTCGGCGGCATCGCCTGGCCGGTCCTCGTGCACCGCACGCTTGACAGCGCACCGGGCCTGTTCCGGGTCGCCGCGTTCGGCCCGGCGTCCGGGGTGAAGCCCGACCTGAACGGGGCGTGGGACTACGGCCTGCACGAGCCGTACCCGGCGGTGGAGATCTACGAGGTGGACCGGCCGACGCCCCGGGCCACGCTGACCGACGCCGCGCTGCCGCTCAACCTGGTCGGCGCGCCGGAGACGTTGCTGGACCTCAGCGACGCCGGTGTGCTGGGCAACCGGCCGGTGATCCTCGACGGCGATCCCCCGCTGGTCAGCGACGGCGGCACCGTGCTCGCCGACAGCCTCCGGGACCGGGAGGTCGACTTCGGTCTGGTCCGGGGCAACACCTCGCGGACCCTGACCGAGCAGGACCCGACCCAGTTGGAGCGCCTGGAGCACGACATCCTCGACCCGGCGTGGCGGTCGTCGATCACCTCCTCGGCGTACGCCGGGGTGGCCGACGTCCGGGCGTCGTCCAGCGCGGCGGACGTCACCGGTCCGGCCGGGCTGCGCGACCCGTCGGCCACACCCTTCGCCGCCGTCGACGGCGACATCGGCACCGCGTGGTTGTCCGACGGCGCGCGCAAACCGGTGGGCCAGTGGGTCGAGCTGCGCTTCGCCGACCCGATCGAGGCCGACTCGGTGGAGGTGCAGGTGATGGGCGATGAGGTGATCGGCGCGCCGGTCACCTCGGTACGGGTCAGCACCGAGGGCGGTTCCCAGGTGCACCCGGTGACCGGCGCGGGCCGGTCGACGGCGCGGTTGCCGCTGCCCGCCGGCCGGAGCAGTTGGCTGCGGGTGACAGTCGAGAGTGTCGCGGACGCCGACGTTCCGGGCCGCCGGGCGGGTATCCGGGAGCTGAGTGTCGCCGGGGTGACGCCCGAGCGCTACCTGCGACTGCCAGAGGTGCCCGCCGACGCCGTCGCGCCCGAGGTGGTCGCGCTGGCCCGCAAGGCCACCGATCGATCCGCCTGCGCGGTCGCCGGTGACCACTACCTGTGCGCTCCCGACCTGATCCGGCAGGGCGAGGAAACCGGGCTGGTGCCCCGGCGCTTCGACCTGCCGGCCGCGATCCCCACCCAGCTCACCGGCCTGGCCCGGGCCACGCCCGCCACCGCGCTCGCGGCGTACGACGAGATGACGGGCGGCGAGACGTTCACGACGTCGAGTTCGTGGTTCGCCGACCCGGTCGCCTCGTCGAGGTCGCTGGGGGACGGGGACGACGGCACGGCCTGGTGGGCGGATCCGAGCGATCCGCAACCGACAGTGAAGATGCGCTGGGCCACCGCGCGCAAGGTGAGCTGGGTGCGGCTGCGGTTCGCGGAGAGCCTCGTCGCGGCGCCGCCCAGGACGGTCCGGATCACCGGTGACGACGGCATCCGGGAGGTGACTGTCGACCTGGACGGTGTCGCCCGCTTCCCGGCTCTGCGTACCCGTGGGCTCACCGTTGCAGTGACCTCTACCGTGCCGAGGGTCAGCCGGTCGACGGCGCTGTTCGAGCCGCAGTCGCTGCCGGTCGGTCTCAGCGGCGTGGACGTGCAGGGCGTGCCCGAACTGAACCAGCCGCGCGGCCTCGACCGTGAGGTGACGCTCCCGTGCGGCGCGGGGCCCACCATCGTGGTCAACGGGGTGAAGGTGCCCACGACGGCCACCGGGACGCTGCGCGACCTGCGCGACCTGCGGCCCCTGCGCTACCGCGCCTGCGCTCCCGCCACGTCGTCGGGCCGGGCCGCGAAGGCGGGCGCGGAGCAGGTCACGCTGCGGGCGGGCGGCAACGAGGTCTCCGCCCCGGCGGACCGGTTCGTCGTGGACAGCGTGATCTTCAGCGGTACGCCGGCCGAACGGCCCGTCGTCGCCGCGTCGCCGCGCCGGGCGTTGAGCGTGGTCGACTGGGACGACCAGCGCCGGTCGATCGAGATCGGTGCGGGTGGCGGCAGCTACCTGATGGTTCCGGAGAACGCCAACGCCGGCTGGCGGGCGACGCTCGACGGGCAGGAGCTGATCGCGGCCCGCCTGGACGGGTGGAAGCAGGGATGGTTCGTGCCGGCCGGTCCCGCGGGCCGCGTCGAGCTGGTCTTCACGCCCGGCGAGCACTACCGGATCGTCCTGTTCGTCGCCGGGGGCCTGTTGGTGCTGCTGGTGGTCGGGGCGCTGATTCCCGCGCGCCGCCATCGACCCGCGTACCCGGTGGTCCCGACGATGATGCCGACCGCGCCGCTGCTCGCGGTGGCGGTGCCGGCGCTGCTCGGGGGCCTGGTCGGGCTCGGCTGCGCCGCCGCGGTGGTGGCGCTGCACCGGCGCCGCACGCCCGGCCCGGCATGGATCTGGGTGCCGGCCGCGCTGGGGCTCACCGTCTACGGGACCGAGCGTCTGTGGCTGCCCCGGGTCGGCGCGGAACGGGTGGCGGAGCTACTGGTCCTGTTGCCGACCGGGCTGCTCCTCGTGGCGGTCGCCGCTCTCGTGTTGCGGTTCCGTCGGGTCCGCGGCCGGTACGAGGCGAGTTCCGAGGCCGGCCGGGCCGGCGCCCTGAAGCGCTGGCGCCGGCGTCGCGGCCCGGAGCGGGAGGTCGGGCTCGACGGCCACGGGCCGGCGGCGGCCACCGAGCCGCCGCAGCCGTCGCGCGGGCCGCTCGATGAGGTAGTAGCTGGCCGTCGCGACCGGGACGGTGAGGGCCAGGGTGACGGCGAGGAGAACCCAGAACGAGCTGTTCATCCGGGTGAATCCGAGCAGGCGGAAGCAGACCTCGAGCGCGAGGAGGTGCCAGAGGAAGATGCCGTAGGAGATTCGGCCGAGGAACATGACCGCCCGGTGGCTGAGGAGAGCGCGGGGCACCCCGCCGGACCCCGGCCCGACGAGGGGGGCGATCAGGCACCAGGCGACGAGCAGGAACAGCAGGTGCTCGGTGACCGACTCGACCGGCTTGGCGGGTTCGACCCCGCGCGGGCCGGCGATGGGCGTGCTCGCGATCCAGAGCAGCGCGCCGGCGATGAGCCAGGACGTTCCCGGGGCGAAGGTGAACACGCGCAGGCCGCGCGGCGTGGCGGACCACAGGTCCTCGTCGCCCCGCCCAGACCCGTCACCGGTCAGCCCGGTGAGGAACGGGGTCGAGGTCGTGCCGACGGGCCACGAGGCGAGCACGGCCAGCATGATGCCGATGCCGAACCAGTCGAGAAAGGCGGGCAGCCAGAGCACCGCGAGTCCCGGTAGAGGCGAGTCGGGACCGTGCGCGTACGCATTCCAGATGAGGCCGGCAAGGACGAGTACGGCACCGAACGCCAGTTGGCGCCGGGCTCGCCCGAGCGGGGTACGACCGCCCATTCGGCGGCCGAGCACCGCTATCAGTGGCAGCGCAAGGTAGAAAGTCGCCTCCGTAGCCAGGCTCCAGGTCTGCTCCATGCCGACCGGGAGTCGCAATGGCTCGTAAATCTGTGCCAGAAGAAAGGGGATCGCCCAGTCCCAGACGGACTTCAGATAGTCGATGTTGAGCCAAGTCAGTGCGACGATCGCCATTGCCCAGTACCCGGGCAGAATGCGCAGCGCGCGGTGCCAGAGGTATCGCCGAACGGATGGTCCTGACTGTCCGTTAATGGCAGCGAGCGCGAATGGCCGATAGAGGAGGAAACCGGACAACGCAAAGAAGATCGCCACCCCGACATCCAGCCTGGCCAGCACAGCTGCGAGGTGGGCGAAGGAGTTGGTCAGTCCGCTGAGAAAGGAGACATGGTGGACGACCACGCCGATCACCGCCACCGCCCGCAGCCCTTCCAATGCGGGCAACCAACCGTCCGAACGGCCGGTATTAGTTGCGGACAGGATCGCCTGTCCGTTGCTCGAGTCCGGTCTGACGGGTCGGCTCACAGTTCCCTCGACATCCATTTGATCTCGCAGCCCGGTGGCTGCTGCACCCCCGGAGTCAGTACGTCGCGAGAGGTCGCATCGGACCATATCCGAAATCGGCCTCGTCATGTACTGTCAGCCGACTAGTCGAGTCTTTACAAGGGGAGGAGTTTCATGCGACCCACGTCGGGTGCCATCTTGGTGGCGGCAGGCGCGTTCCTGATCGTCGGGGCCGTGGCGACGCCGCTGGCCGTCGCGCCCGCTCTGGTCAAGGTGCCCCTTGACCAGAGTTCGGTAACGGTTTCAGAGGCGAAGAACGCGACCGTTCTTGATTTCAGCACGCTGGCCGAGCGCAGCGGCGTCAACCTGACCGCCCACCGCGCGGTGCGCGGCGACGTCGAGGCCGGCAACGCCGACCGGACGGTCTTCAACGTCGGTGTCCGGGTGATCGACGACGCGGGCAAGGAGATCACGGTCAGCACGGACCGGGTCGCCCTCGACCGGCGTACGGCGGAGTCGGTCGCCTGCTGTGCCGAGGCGGTCAACGGCGCGCCCTTCAAGCACGAGGGGCTCACCTACACCTTCCCGTTCGGTACGGAGAAGAAGACGTACCAGTACTTCGACAACACCGCTCGGAAGGCGTACCCCGCCGAGTACGTGGGCACCGAGAAGCTGCAGGGTCTGACCGTCTACAAGTTCGAGATGACGGCCGAACCGATCAAGATCAGCGAGATCGACGTGCCGGGCAACCTGGTCGGATCGGCCCAGCCCACGGTGACGGCCGGCCGCTTCTACGCCAACACCCGCACCCTCTGGGTGGAGCCGGACAGCGGCGTCATCGTCAAGGGGCAGGAGAAGCAGCTCCAGACCCTGCGTGACGAGACCGGCGCGGACAAGATCAAGATCATCGACGCCACGCTCGTCTTCACCGAGGACACCCAGAAGCAGCAGGCCAAGGCGGCCAAGGACGCGCGTGGGCAGATCAACCTGCTGACCACCGTGCTGCCGATCGTCCTCGGCGTCGTGGGTCTGCTCCTGCTCCTGCTCGGCCTGTTCATCATCGTCCGCGCGGCTCGCCGCCGGCCCGACGCGACGCCGGTGGACGCCGGCGACGGACCGGTGGACGACGTGCCGTCGCAGCGTTCGGCGGAGCCGGTCGACGACGACCCGACCGTGCCCGCCGGCGGACGCCACGCCGCGGACCGCGCGGAGTCCTGAGCGCCAACCCTCGCACCACCACACGAGCAGGCCGGCCGACCCACCCGGGTCGGCCGGCCTGCTCGTGTGCGCGGCAGGTGGCAGGTCAGAGGCGTCGCACCGCGTACCGGGTGCAGATCCAGTCCTCGGTGTACGGCAGGTCGGGCCGCTGCCCGACGATCTCCCCGCCGTTGGCGGCCACCAGCCGGGTCATGTCGGCGTCCGGCACCGCTGTCATCTTCATCGGCGCGGGGTAGTTGAGCAGCCGGCGCTGCGCCCAGCTGATCAGGCGGAACGGCGCGAGCTTCCAGATGACGCCCTTGGCCGTACGGGCCGGCTCGGTCGGCAGGCCCACGACGGCGACCCCGCCGGGGCGCAGGACGCGCAGGAACTCGGCGAGGTAGCTGTCGATCGCCGGGCGCGGCAGGTGCTGCAACACGAGCGCGCTGTAGACCAGGTCGAAGTGCCCGTCGGGGAACTGGCTCAGGTCCGGCGCGTCGTTGAGGACGAAGCGGATGTTCCCGGCGCTGCGGTCCAGGCGCCGGGCGGTCTCCAGCATCGACGGGGCGATGTCGACGGCGACGACCTCGCCGGCGTGCGGCGCGAGCGCCTGCGACAGCCGACCGGCCCCGCATCCGAAGTCCAGCGCGCGGTCCCATCGCGTGGGCAGGCCGAGCCGGCTCAGCCATCCGGTCGTCTCCTCGACGTCGGCGCGGCCGGTGGCCAGGAACTCCTCGACGTCCCACTGCCCGCCGCGCTTACCGGGCTGGACGAGGACGGCCCACAGCGGATCTTCGGCGCCCAGCTTGGTCCAGTCGCGCCGTACGTCGTCGAGATTCACGCCGAAACCCTAGGACATCCGGGGGTGCGGCTGGATCGACCCGGTCATCTGCCGGCTCGGATGTTCGGCCGACGACACTGCCCCGAACGGCCCATCGCGCTCGACGCACTGTACATTTGTTACTTGATTGTAATCCCTCGATGTGCCGTCACTGTGGGTTGATCGGGCGCTCGATGACGGTGTCTTTGCGCACTTTGACGCCCTTTTCCTGCTCCGGAGCGTCAACGCGTGGTGATGGCGAGCAAGCTTCGTGGCGCGCTCGTGTTACCGCCGGGTACACGAGGGGGTTGTGAGCTGCGCCGCATCGGGTGCACGATCAGGCTCGATCGTTACCCGTCGGTAACAGAGGGCGGGGTCCGGCGCGGGCCACCGGTACGACAACCGGCCGCCGCGCACATTCGCTCGAGGAGGAACCCGTGCAGAATCGGCTCGACAACCAGGGTCGTACCCGGTGGAAGCGGTTCGCCGCCATGATCGTGCCCACCACGGCAGCCGCCGGTGCCATCCTGTTCGGCATGTCGACCGGCGCCATCGCCTCCGACATCACCGTCTCCGGGCAGACCTTCAAGATCGGCGCGGACCGCCTGGAGGGCGAGGGCTTCAAGCAGTACGGCGGCATCGTCCGCGAGAAGGGTGAGGACGGCAAGGCCGGCGCGACGCGCCCGGTCGCGATGGCCGAGATCAGCAGCGCCGACCTGTACAACCTCTGCCAGTCCGTCCGCGCCGACCTGCCCGGCCTGCCGGTGGTGCTCACCATCAACGCCGGCGAGGGCAAGGACCCGGCCCGCGCCAAGGACCTGGTGATCGCGATGGACTCGCTCGAAGGCAACGCGACGTTCACCAACATCCAGATCGGCCGCGACGCCAGCGACCTGAACCCGACGGCCCAGCGCGGCTCGTTCGGCCAGAACTCCGACCGGGTCACCATCCGCGACCTGAAGCAGGTGTCCCGCTACACCACGTCCTCGACGTTCAACCTGGTCGGGCTGCGGCTCAAGGTCAACGTGGGTGACGACGCCAAGGGCAAGGAGTGCTTCTGAGCTGAGCACGGCCCGCGGTGGCCGACCACCGCGGGCCCGCCCCACCGTCCCCGCCCCCGCTCCGCCAGGAGGAGTACGTGACAACCGTCGAACCGTCCCACGCCCGGCTCGGCACCGCGGCCCGGACGTGGCGGACCTTCCGCCGCTGGCAGCGGAGCCGGCCGTTCTGGGGTGGCCTGTTCATCATCCTGGCCGGGGTGGAGATGCTCGCCTCCACCCGGCTGACCCTCAACGGCCTGAGCTTCAGCAGCGGCGCCACCGGCCTGCTCTCGCTGCTGATCCCGGCCATCCTCGGGACCTGCGGCGTGCTGCTCTGGCTCAGCCCCGCGCAGCGGCTGTTCTACTCGATCGTCGCGGCGGTCACGACCGTCTACTCGCTGATCGGGCTCAACCTCGGCGGCTTCTTCCTCGGCCTGCTGCTGGGCATCGTGGGCAGCGCGCTCGCCTTCGCCTGGGTGCCGGTCCGGCCGTCGGAGCCCGCCGCCGAAGAGCGCGACACCGAGGCGGACGACGAGCGCGACACCAGGGTGGACCAGCGGGACGCCGACCTGCTCGACGTCGACGGCCCGGTCGGCGTCGAGCAGGTCGGCGTCGACCAGTCGGTCACCGGCCGGCCGGCCGCCCCGGAACCCGCTGACGAGCAGCCGGCCGGGGAACTGCCGACCGTCGAGGTGCCGGCCGGCGTACGGCCGGCCGTCGAGCAGCCGACTGCCGAGCGGCCGGGCGGGGAGCGGCCGGTCCCTCGGCAGTCGGTGAACGGGCAGGCGGCCGGATCCGACGGCGGCCCGCCCGAGTGGGCGGGCCGTTCGGCGGACCCGCGTGCCTTCGGCATCGTTCTGCTGGTGCTCGGCCTGGCCACCGCCGGCCTGGCCGTGCAGCCGCGCGCGGTACAGGCCGCACCGAGCAGGCCCGCCGCCAGCGCCTGCCCGACGAAGCCCGCCACGCCGTCGAAGGCACCCTCCGCGACGCCCACCCCGACGCCGAGCGCGAGCCCGACGCGGGAGGGCAACATCATCACCGACTTCTTCGAGGGGATCGGTGACCTGTTCAAGGGCGGCAAGAAGAGCGAGACGCCCTCGCCCACACCGACCGCGAGCGGATCGGCGGCCCCGACGAGCAAGCCGACCACCCGTCCCGGCTCGACCGACTGCCCGACACCGGGCAAGCCGGGCAAGGAGGAACCGGCGAAGCCCGGCAAGGTGGAGCCCGGCAAGCCGCTGCCGCGTATCGCCGCCGACCCGGGCCTGCCGAAGGTGGCCAAGCAGCCGTCGAAGCTCACCGGCTCCAAGGTGACCATGACCGGGCTGCGGTTCGAGGGGATCACCGACCTGCGGACCGAGCAGGGCGCGCTCAAGGTGCTGAAGTTCAGCATGAAGGAAGCCGTGACCGACGACTTCCTGCTGGTCGCCGACGGCCCCAGCGGTCGCACCCAGCGGTACGCGACCGACCGTCTCACCGTCCGCGACGACGTCGCGTTCTACTGCACCCGGTTCGTCGGCAAGCTCGCCGGCATCAAGCTGACGCTGACGCCGGACCTGCCGTTCCCGGACGGCCTGCCGGTCACGCTGCCCATCCCGGTGACGTTCACCGACCCGGTCATCGACCTGGCGTACGTCACCAGCAACACGCTCACCGGCCGGCCGACGCTGAAGGTGACGCTCGGCGCCTGACCGGACGGGTGCCGGCGGTACGCGCCGCCGGCACCCGGAAGCCGGCTCAGAGCCGGGCCAGCGCCTTGCGCAGCGGGTCCAGCCCCAGCGAGCCCAGGTCGAGCGCCTGGCGGTGGAACTCCTTGAGGTCGAAGTCGGCGCCCTTGCGGGCCTTCGCGTCCTCCCGGGCCTGCAACCAGATCCGCTCGCCCACCTTGTACGACGGGGCCTGCCCGGGCCAGCCCAGGTAGCGGTTCAGCTCGAAACGCAGGTTCTCGTCCGGCACCCGGCAGTGCGCCCGCATGAACTCCCAGCCCAGCTCCGGCGTCCACCGCTCGCCCGGGTGGAAGCCGAACGGGTTGTCCTTCGGGATCTCCAGCTCCAGGTGCATGCCGATGTCGACGATGACCCGGGCCGCGCGCAGCGCCTGCCCGTCGAGCATGCCGAGCCGGTCACCGGGGTCGCCGAGGTAGCCCAGCTCGTCCATCAGCCGCTCGGAGTAGAGCGCCCAGCCCTCGCCGTGCCCGGAGACCCAGCACAACAGCCGCTGCCAGCGGTTGAGCAGGTCGGCCCGGACGGCGGTCTGCGCGACCTGCAGGTGGTGACCCGGCACGCCCTCGTGGTAGACGGTGGTCACCTCCCGCCAGGTGGAGAAGTCGGTGATGCCCTGCGGCACCGCCCACCACATCCGCCCCGGCCGGGAGAAGTCCTCGCTCGGGCCGGTGTAGTAGATGGCGCCGTCGCTCGTCGGCGCGAGGCAGCACTCGATCCGGCGTACCTGCTCGGGGATGTCGAAGTGGGTGCCGTTCAGGTCGCTGACCGCCTGGTCGGCGAGCGCCTGCATCCAGTCCCGGAATGCCTCCTTGCCGCGTACCGTCCGCGCCGGGTCGGCGTCGAGCGCGCGTACCGCGTCGTCGATCGAGGCGCCGGGCCCGGCGATGCGCGCGGACACCGTCCGCATGTCGGCCTCCAGCCGGGCCAGCTCCGCGAAACCCCAGGCGTACGTCTCGTCCAGGTCGACCTTCGCGCCGAGGAAGTACTGCGAGGCCAGTTCGTAGCGCTCCCGCCCGGCGGCCTGCTTCTCCCGCCCGGCCGGCGCCAGCTCGTTGCGCAGGAACTGCCCGAACTCGGCGGTGGCGGCGGTGGCGGCGGCAGCGCCCTTGCGCAGCTCCGCGCCGAGCGCGCCGTCGGCGTCGAGCCGCTCGACCATGCCGTGGAAGAAGTTGTCGCCCTCCGGGTCGACCCAGACGTCGCACTGCTTGGCCACCTCGACGAGCTGCACCTGCGAGCTGACCCGTCCCGCGGCGGCGGCCTCGCGCAGCGTGCGCTTGTAGCCGTCGAGCGCCGACGCGAAGCGGTTGAGCCGGGCCGCCACGTTGGCCTTCGCCTCCTCGCCGTCGGTCGGCATGAGGTCGAAGACCATCCGGATCTCGTGCAGCCCGCTGGAGATGACGTTGACCTCGCTGCCGGTCTCGCCGGCCTCGTACCGGGCCAGCTCCAGGCCGAGGCGCTCCTGCATGGCCTCCTTGGCGGTCCGCTCGGCCTCGGTCTCCGGCTCGGTCACGTCGAGTTCGCCGAGCGTGCGCCGGGCCAGGTCGGCGCGGGCCGCGTAGCCGTCGGGCGACAGGTCGTCGAGCTGGTCGTCGTAGCCGGCGATGCCGACGTAGGTGGCCCCGGTCGGGCTCAGCGGAGCCCACTCGGCCACGTACCGGTTGGCGAGGTCATCGATTCGTCCCACGAGGGGACCCTACGTGACCCCGCAGCCGAATTCCGCACGACATCGTCGTACCCGTGGGGCAGAGTGTCAGGGGTGACAGTCGATTTCACTCCTGACCGCGCGCCGCTGCGGAGCTGGCTGCCGGGGTTCGTCGCGCTTGCCGCCATCTGGGGTTCGAGTTTTCTGTTCATCAAGGTCGGCGTGGCCGAGCTGCACCCCGTGCACCTCACTCTCTACCGGGTGGCCACCGGCGCGGTCACGCTGCTGGTGGTGCTCGCCGTGCTGCGCGACCGGCTGCCCCGCGACCTTCGCGTATGGGGGCACATGCTCGTGGTGGCCGCGTTCGGCGTCGCGGTGCCGTTCACGCTGTTCGGCTACGGCGAGCAGCGGGTCGAGTCGATGCTCGCCGGCATCTGGAACGCCACCACGCCGCTGATCGTGCTGCCGCTGGCGGTGCTGGTGTTCCGCACCGAGCGGCTGACCGTGCGGCGGGCGGTCGGGCTGGGGCTGGGCTTCGTCGGGGTGCTCGTGGTGCTCGGCGTCTGGGAGGGCGTCGGTGGCGCCCACTTCGTCGGCCAGCTCATGTGCTTCGGCGCGGCTGCCTGCTACGGGCTCGCCATTCCGTACCAGAAGAAGTTCGTCGCGGGCAGCGCGTACTCCGGGCTGTCGCTGTCGGCGGCCCAGCTGCTGGTGGCGACCGCGCAGCTCGCGCTGGTCGCGCCGTTCGTCGGGACGCCGCCGTCCCCGGCCGGGCTCTCGCCGCGCGTGATCGCGAGCGTGCTGGCGCTCGGCGCGCTCGGCACCGGGCTCGCCTTTGTCATCAACATGCGCAACATCCGGCTGGCCGGGGCGAGCACGGCGTCCACAGTGACGTACCTGGTTCCGGTGTTCGCGGTGCTCGTCGGCGCGGTCGTGCTGGGTGAGCGGATGACCTGGCACCAGCCGGTGGGTGCGCTCGTGGTGCTGGCCGGCGTGGCGGTCGCGCAGGGCCTGTTCGGGCGGCGCCGCACGCGCCCGGACGTGGTGGTGCCGGCCCGCACTGTCGAACCGGCCGCCCAGGGCTGACCCTCAGCTACGGCCGGCCGTCCACTTCACCAGGCGGTCGGCCGTCCAGGTGTTCACCACCCGGTTCGCCGGCACCCCGCACAGCGCGGCCCGCTCGCAGCCGAACCGCTGCCAGTCGAGCTGGCCGGGGGCGTGCGCGTCGGTGTCGATGGCGAACCGGCACCCGGCCTCCAGCGCGAGCCGGATCAGCCGCTTCGGCGGGTCCTGCCGTTCCGGCCGGGAGTTGATCTCGACGGCCACGTCGTGCTCGGCGCACGCGGCGAAGACGGCGTCCGCGTCGAACTCGCTCTCCTTGCGGGTACGCGCGCGGTGCCCCTTGTCGCCCGGCCCGGTCACGCCGGCGGGCCGGGAGGAGACCATCCGGCCGGTGCAGTGCCCGAGGATGTCCAGGTGCGGGTTGGCGATCGCGGTCAGCATCCGGCGGGTCATCTTCGCCCGGTCGTCGTTCAGCCCGCTGTGCACCGAGCCGACCACCACGTCCAGGCGGGCCAGCAGGTCCTCGTCCTGGTCCAGCGAGCCGTCGGCGAGGATGTCCACCTCGATGCCGGTGAGCAGGCGGAAGCCCTTCGGCAGCGCCTCGTTGACGGCGGCGACGTGGTCGAGCTGCTTGCGCAGCCGCTCCGCGGTCAGGCCCCGGGCCACCTTCAGCCGGGGCGAGTGGTCGGTGAGCACCAGGTACTCGTGGCCCAGCTCGACCGCCGCGAGCGCCATCTCCTCGATCGGCGAGCCGCCGTCGGACCAGTCCGAGTGGGTGTGGCAGTCGCCGCGCAGCGCGTCCCGCAGCTTCGCCGCCGCCTCGTCCAGGTCGGTGCCCTCGGTCGCCAGCAGCCGGCGCAGGTAGACCGGCTCCTCCCCGGCCAGCGACTCGGCCACGCAGCGGGCGGTGACGTCACCGACGCCGGACAGCTCGGTCAGCTTGCCGGTGCGGGCCCGCTCGGCCACCTCGGCGGCGGGCAGCGCGCCGAGCGTCTTCGCGGCCGACCGGAACGCCCGGACCCGGTAGGTGGCCTCGTTGGCCCGTTCCAGCAGGAACGCGATCCGGCGCAGGTCGGCGATGGGATCCCGGGCACTCATGCCCTGGAACCTACGCGCATCCGCCGCCCGCCGCGCGACCCCGCACCGTCAGCCGCCCGTGGTGGACCGGCCCGGCGACGCCGGGCAGCCGTGCTTGCGCTGCCAGGCGGTGACCTCGGCGACCGGCGAGCGGTTGCCGTCCTTGCGCCACGAGTTCAGGTAGGGCGCCGGCCAGACCACGCCCCGGCGGATCCACCAGTCGTCCTTTCCCGTGCACTTCGGGGAGAGTCCGAAGTGCAGGTGACAGACGTTGTTGGCGTTGCCGGTACGGCCCACCTTGCCGAGCTGCTGCCCGGCCCGGACCCGTACGCCCGGGTCGATGCCGGCCGCGATCGCGCTCAGGTGCGAGCCGTAGTAGCGCACCCCGTCGTCACCGAGCAGCGAGACGGAGAGCCCGCCGTTGTTCGGCCCCTGCGGCCCGCGCTTGTCGAACCGGTCGACCCGGCTCACCTCCAGCACCACGCCGTCGGTGACCGCCACCACCGGCTCGCCGCAGTCGGCGAACACGTCGGTGCCCGGGTAGCCGCCGTGCGTCGGGTGGTAGTCGACGTTGCCGGCGCGGACGGGGAAGACCCGCTTCACGTCCGTGCGGGCCGGCGACGGCGGGGAGGCGGTCGGCGGTGCCGGGCTCGCCGGGTCGGCAGGCTGCGCGCCCGTCGCGATCGGGCTCGGTTCCTGCCACCTGTCGGCGCGCCCGGTGGAGGCGCCACACCCCCCGGCGGCGAGCGCCGCGACGAGCAGCAGGACCGGGTACGCCGGCCGCGTCCGGCGTCCGATCGATGGCGAGCGCATCCGGTCATCCTGACAGACCACTACCGTAGGGACGAACGCCGCGACCGCGTCACACCCGCCGGTCACGGTGCGTGACGCCGACGTGGATCGTTCGGGGAAGGGGGCGGCGGTGACGTACGGGTGGCAGGGCGGACCCGAGGGGACCGGTCCGGGGGCGTTCCCACCTCCGCCGCGTACCCCCTCGGGACTCTTCCCGTCCAACGCGCCGATCCGGCCCAGCTACCGCGAGCCGTACCCGATCACCGGCTCCGGGGTCGCGGTCGGCGCGCTCGTCGCGTTCGCCTGGTTGCTGCTGTTCGGGCTGCTCGGCCGCAACATCGCGGGTTACGCCTGGTGGACTCTGCTGGCCGGCGCCCTGGCCTGGGCGGCGGCTGCGGTGCTGGTCCGCCACGGTGACCGGGGGGTCGCCACCGGGGTCGCGATCGTCACCGCCGGTGGTTGGAGCATCGCCGCCGCGCTGGTCGCGATGCGGTGGGCGCAGACCGGCGACTGGCCGCTCTGGTGACCATGGGTGCCGGTTTCGCTGCGTAGCGAAGGCCACCTTGACGTTCGCGCGGTGACGGTCCACCCTCGGCGGTATGGCCTGGACCACACCGCCGCGGCTCGACCCCGAGCGGAGCCGCCGTCGCCTGCAACTCCTTGCCGAGTTGGCCGGTGCCCGCGCGGTGCAGCAGCGCCAGCGACCACAGCGCGCGCGTACCGAGCGGCTGCGCCAACTCATCGCCACCCGTCGGCGCGTCGTCGGCTGACCGGCTTTCTCTTCAGAACGGCCGGCCCTTACGGGGCGTTGACCGGTCGCCCGCCGACCCGACCGGTTAACGTGCATCGCGTGACCTGTCGGCGTGCTGCCGAGGCCAATTTGGGGGGACCGTGTCGTACTTCGCTGCTGCCGTGGCGCGCGTCGACGGCGGCTGGACCGCGGGCGAGGTGAGCCTGCGGGGCGTCACCGACATCGAGGAGGTGGCGGACCGGCTGCGCGACGTCGAGCCGGACGCCGACCTGTCGCTGCTGTTCGTCGAGGCGGACGACACGTACCTGGTCGTCCTGCGCCTGGACGAGGGGGAGGACCTGCGGGTCTTCGGCTCCGACTCGGCGTTCGCGGAGGAGTCCCGCCTGGGCGCGCTGCTGGTCGGCGATCTGAAGACGTCGGTGACCGGGCTGGAGGAGGTCGACGAGCCGCGCGCCTCCAGCGGGGACGACGACAACGAGCAGCCCGCTGTGGACCCGGAGGCCGACCCGGTCGGCGACGCCGACCTGCTGGCCGACCTGGGCATCCCGGCGCAGAAGCTGCTCGCGCTCTGCGCACACGAGGGTTCCATGCCGGCCGACGTCACCGCCGAGATCTGCCAGGTGCTCGGCTGCGTGGACGAGGTCGAGGAGTTGCGTGAGGTCTGAGTCCGGGGAGTCAGTGACGCCCGGCGCCGCCGAACCCGCCGACGCGACCGATCCGGCGCTGGAGACCGTACGCCCGGGGCAGCCCACCCCCGGCCGGGCCGCGCGCGTCGGTCCCGGCGCGGACGAGGCGCTCGCCGAACCGGGCGCGGTCGGCCGCCGGCAGCGGCACGAGCTGTGGATGCGCCGGGCCCTGGAGGTCGCGGTGACCGGCCCGGACGAGGCGATCCCCGACGCCGACGACGTGCCGGTCGGCGCGGTGCTCTACGGCCCCGACGGCGCCGAACTGGCGATCGGGCGCAACGAGCGGGAGCTGACCGGCGACCCGACCGCGCACGCCGAGGTGCTGGCGTTGCGCCGGGCCGCGCAGCGGCTGGGCCGCTGGCGGCTGGACGACTGCACGCTCGTCGTGACGCTGGAGCCGTGCACCATGTGCGCCGGGGCGATCGCGCTGGCCCGCGTCTCGACAGTGGTGTTCGGCGCGTGGGAACCCAAGACCGGCGCGGTCGGGTCGCTCTGGGACGTGCTGCGCGACCGCCGCGTCACGCACCGCCCCGAGGTGTACGGCGGCGTGCTGGAACGCGAGAGCGCGGCGTTGCTGCGCGCGTTCTTTCGCTGAGGTGTGCTCGGCTCAGGCGCTCGTCGGCGCCGGGCGCAGCAGCGTCGCGGCGACCCCCTGGGCGACCTCGGTCCACGCGGTCGGGCGCAACGTCGCCGGGTCGAGCCGGACGATCGACCGGGTGCCGGTGGCGTGCACGGTGGCGCCGTCGGTCGAGCGGAACTCGAAGGCGTACCGGGCGCTGCTGGTGCCGAAGTGCTCCAGCCAGAAGTGCACAGCCACAGTGCCGACGCCGGTGACCGGCGCGCGGTAGCTGATGGTGAACTCGCGGACCGCGTGGAACACGTCCGGCGCGGCGTGCACGTCGCCGCGGAAGGCGACGCCGCGCTCGGCCCAGTACGGCGTGAGCGCGCGTTCCAGCAGCACCGCGTAGCGGGCGTTGTGCAGCAGGCCCATGGCGTCGAGGTCGTCGAAGTGCACCGGCACGTGCGCGACGTGCCCGAACTCGGCGGCCTGCCGCTCGACTGTGGTGTGGCTCATGACTGGCCTTCCGGTAGCAGGGTCGGATCCGGGCAGAGCGCCCGCAGCCGGGTCAGCAGGCCCTGGCGGGCGTGCCGGTAGGTGGCGTCCGGGTCGAGCAGCCGGGACCGCATCACCGCGCTGATCCCCAGCGCGTCGATCTCGTACGCGAGCAGTGGCACGTCCAGGTCGGCGGGGAGTTCGCCGAGGTCCACCGCCTCCTGGACGAGGCGTTCCAGCAGCGCGGTCCAGCGGGCGAACGCCTCGGCGAGCCGGTCGCGGACCGGGCCGGGGCGGGCGTTGTACTCGAACTCGGTGTTCGCGAAGAAGCAGCCGCCGGGCAGCACCCGGGCGGCGTAGAAGTCGATCCGGGCCTCGTGCAGCGCGCGCAGCCGGCGTACGCCCCGGGGCGCCTCCAGGGCGGGCGCGACGATCATCTCCTGCCACTGCGCGACGGCCCGGTCGACGGTGGCGAGTTGCAGCGCCTCCTTGGAGCGCCAGTGCGCGAAGAGGCCGGACTTGCTCACCTCCAGCCGGTCGGCGAGCTGCGCCAGGGAGAGGCCGTGCAGGCCGACCTCGGTGGCCAGCGCCACGGCGGTGTCCAGCACCGCGGTGCGGGTGCGGTCGCCACGGGCGACGCGGCCGTCGGAGGTCATGCGGGCAGCGTATCGGGAAACAAGCACGACCGGTCGTATTTATTTTTGTGACCCGGGTAACGCGCGACCGCCCCGCCACCTTGCGGTGACGGGGCGGCCCAGGGTCGATCAGGTCAGGCGATGATGGTGTCCAGCGCGATCTCGACCATCTGGCCGAACGTCTGCTCACGCTCCTGCGACGTGGTCTTCTCGCCGGTCTTGATGTGGTCGCTGACGGTCAGGATCGTCAGCGCGCGGGCCTTGAAGCGCGCCGCGATCGTGTAGAGCGCCGCCGACTCCATCTCCACCGCCAGCACGCCGTAGTCGGCGAGCGTGTCGTACAGGTCCGGCCGGTCCGTGTAGAAGGCGTCCGCCGCCAGGATCGGCCCCACCCGCATGCTGATGCCGCGCCGCTCGGCCACCTCGACCGAGGTACGCAGCAACCCGAAGTCGGCCACCGGGGCGTAGTCGATCAGCCCGTCGAAGCGCATCCGGTTCATGTTCGAGTCGGTGGACGACCCGATCGCCGCCACCACGTCCCGCAGCTGCAGATCCTCGGTCAGCGCGCCGCAGGAGCCGACCCGGATCAGCGACTTCACGCCGTACTCGTTTACCAGCTCGTGGGCGTAGATCGAGGCGGACGGCATGCCCATGCCGGAGCCCTGGACGGACACGTCAACGCCGTTCCACTTGCCGGTGAAGCCCAGCATGCCGCGCACCGTCGTGTAGCAGCGGGCCCCCTCCAGGTAGGTCTCCGCGATCCACTTGGCCCGCAGCGGGTCGCCCGGCATCAGGACCCGCTCGGCGATCTCTCCCGGCTCAGCGCCGATGTGCGTACTCATGGCAAAGATCCTGCCAGGCCGGGCCGAGGGATACCGGTTCGGCGTCCAAGCCGGCGGTCCTGTACCCTCGTCGGCGGTGGCGTGTCCGAGTGGCCTAAGGAGCACGCCTCGAAAGCGTGTGAGGGTTTACGCCCTCCGCGGGTTCAAATCCCGCCGCCACCGCTCGTGAACAGCGAGAACGCCCGGCCGATCCCCGAGGATCGGCCGGGCGTTCTGCTTGTGGTCTCAGTTTCGGTCTCAGTTGCTGTTCAAGAGGCTGGTTTCGCGTCCTCTGCCGGGGTGTCCCAGAGCAGCCCTCCGACGCGCTGGGCGATGTCCCGACGGACCTGGGCGGTGAGGTGTTGGTACCGGGCCGCCATCGCTGAGTTCGACCAGCCCATGATTCCCATCACCGCCCGTTCGGCCACCCCGAGGATCAGCAACACCGTTGCGGCGGTGTGCCGGGCGTCATGTAGTCGGCCGTCGCGTAGCCCGGCGAGCTTGAGCAGACGCTTCCACTCGTCGTAATCGGTCCGCGGGTTCACCGGGCCGCCGGTTGGCGTGGCGAACAGCCAGTCACCTACCTCCCAGAGCTGGGCAGCGGTTATGCGCTCCTGTGCCTGTTCGTCGCGGTGCTTGCGGAGCAGCGCCACCAGCTCGTCAGGAAGTCCGATGCTGCGCCGGCCGGCGCGGGACTTCGTCTCGGCGGTATCGGCCCGCACCTGGCGGCGGTCCGGGCAGTGCCCGCCGTGCTTCCGGCCGCATGGTGAGCGACACCCGTGCTCCCACCTCGGCCGCTGCCGGCCGYGCCGGACGGTCAGCGTCCCCGCGTCTAGGTCGACATCCGACCAGCGCAGGCCAAGCGCTTCCCCCTGACGCAGGCCGAGGGCCAGCGCGACCGCCCACCGCGCGCCGTTGCGCCGGCCACGGGTCACGGCCATCAACCGCTGCACCTCAGCGACCGTGTACGGCTCGATCTCACTTTTCCGGCAGGCGTGGTGCCTTGGCAAGGGTGGCGGGGTTCTTGACGAGGTGCCCTCGACGTACGGCCTCGTTGAGTGCGGTGCGGATCGTGCGGTGCGCTTGGTGGGCGGTTGCAGCGGCGCTGCCAGTGTCCTGCATCCGGCGGTAGAAGCGTTCCAGGTGCTCGGGCTCTAGGCGCTCGATCCGGTGGGCGCCGAGACCGGGGATGAGGTGCCGGTAGACGGCCACCCGGTAGCCGGCGAGGGTGTTCTCTCGCACGGCCGACGCAGCGATGTTTTCTACCCAGTGAGATCAGCCAGGTCTTCACTGTCCAGCGCTGGCCGGCCTTGCGGACCGTGCCACTGTCCCGCTCCCGCTCAAGGAGCCGCACCTTTTTGATGACAGCGGCCTCGGTTTTCCCACGCACGTGCCGGCGGTCCGGCGATCCGTTGTCCTTCACACCGATGGTGACCCGGCCATGCCAGGACCCGTCGGCGCCGCGAACTTCGACCAACTGGTCCGCAACACTTACAAGGTGCTCGCCACCCGCGGCATGCGCGGAGCCGTCCTCTACTCAGTCGACCCCGAGACACGCTCCATGCTCGCCAGCCTCGGCATCTCGAAGGTCTGAGCAATCGCAGGGGCCGGGCGACGATGGCCGCCCAGCCGGTAGCTCACGTGGCAAGACAATTTGGCAGTTGACCACTTTCGGCCGGGGCGGCTGGGAAGCGTGTCGGGGACGTGGGGCTCGGGTGGTAGCGGCGCGCCCTCCCTGTTGGCTGCTTTTCGTTTACCTGCCAGGCATGATAGGAACAAGCATCAGCTCCGGGAACCAGTGAGCCGCTAACACTGGTTCCCGGAGCTGGTGCTGGTGCTTCCTACTTGTTTGTTGGTGACGTTTACATCCGCCGCAACCGTGCGCTCGCTTGAGGCGGGCGCTGATTAAAGTAGAAGGCCATCGCAACGCCGAACATCGGTAGGATCGGCGTGACGAAGACGGTCAACAGAGTGGTCAACTCCTGAGCGGATGCCGCACCTGCTGCAATCAGGCCGACCGACGCGGCCCCCCAGAGCATCAGATAGAAAAGCAGGACGACTATGAGCGTCGCCCGCACCTTCTCGCGGTAAAGCATGCTCTCGGGAAAGATTAGTCCTGGAGCCATCTCCTCATCGGAGACGAACTCGTCCCGTTCGGGGTCGGTCGTCTCGCGATCACGCCGCTTGGCTTTGGCGGGCGCCGATCCCTGCTTTGGCTTCAGGTCGCTCGGCGCGGATTCCTCGTCTGAATTCATTTGCGTCTTCCCAAGCCCTCGAGCCGTCTCTTATAAAACTGTTGGACGCCGTTCTCGAGGAGGTGCCCGTGAGGGCAGGAAGATCATGGTGCTAGCGGTTCCTCGACTCTCCTTGCGGCAGGCAATTGTCGATCCTGCCGCGTTCTCTGCCTTGGTAGACGGATGTGGTTACAGATTTTTCTGCTTGGGTCCGTGGATTAGTGCGATTTGGCTCTAGGACCCCAGGGAGCCAAATCGCTTCTATAGCCTCATGCTCGCCTCCTAGGTTGAAGGACGCCATCCGTCAGATTTGATGAACGCGCATCGGTCGCGCGTTAGGCACTGTCCTCTGAGTTCAGCTCGCGGCTTCTAGACGGCTCGTGAAGTCTGGTTGACGCAATCTCGCCAAAGAATCATTCAGACGATTCAGTTATCAAAGGACGAAGATTAGCTCGCGGAGTTTTTCGTCGGGTTCTTCAATGAGGATCTTTGCGCCGCGGTTAACCGCGTCATCCACATACTTCTGCGTCGAAATCGCCCGACGGATCAACTCTGTGATCGTTATGCCGCGACGCTCCGTCAGTTCGCGGATAGCTTCGGCGGCGTCGGCTGACAAGTTCACCGACAGTCGCATCTGTCCCGACGTCGCCTCCGGCGTCTCTTTGCTCATGGCCACTCCTCGGCGACTAGCTGGGTACCGGTCAATGCGGCTGCCGGCGGTCCCCGTGCTGCGACGAGCGCCCCCGCCCGCGTACGTGCCGGCGGCTGATGAGGGTTTGACATCGCTTCTCACCTCCTCTCCACGTCGAGCATACGTCAAAATTCCACATCCGCAACGTCGATGTGCCGCACCTGTGGCGATGTGCGGAGCGGTCCTGCGTCTCGCTTCACCCTCTCGCGGGCTGGGCGGAACCGATGCCATGTCGGGCCACCACGTTGACCGTCCGCAGGAGGAAGGCCCTGCTGTCGCTGTCTGCCGCGCAAACCAGGGGGGCCGGATGGTCGGATCCGAAGCGCCGCCGAGACCAATCCTGAGCGGCAGGGCTCCGGCCGGTGCGCAGAGCACCCTTAGCGAGCCAAGCGGGCGTGAAGGTTTGGCTCGTGGAGGACGGCGGCGCGGCCAGCACCGCTGCCGGTCTCAATTGCGGTCTCGTTCGCCGCGGTACGCGGGTGTATGCCGCCAGTCGTCGGGGATTATCACGCCTGCTCGCGGCCACTATCGGACCAGAGCGGACGCATGATCGCAGACCTCGAAAGCGTGTGAGGGTTTACGCCCTCCGCGGGTTCAAATCCCGCCGCCACCGCTCGTGAACAGCGAGAACGCCCGGTCGATCCGTGAGGATCGACCGGGCGTTCCGCGTGCCGGGTCAACTCCCGGTGAAGTCCTCGCCGAGCAGCGCGCGGATCCGGCTCAACGCCCGGGCGTCCCGCATCTTCACCGCCGACACGGAGATGCGCAGGATCTGGGCGACGGTGGCGACGCTCTGGTCTTCCCAGTGCCGCAGCACCACGATCGCCTGGTCCCGGATCGGCAGCGTCGCCAGCGCGGTCATCAACGCGACGTGCAGGTCCGTCGCCGCCGCCGGTTCCGGCCGCTCGGGGAGATCGGCGCAGACCACCTCGGTGCCGCTGCGCCGGCTCCGCTGGTCGAAGACGGCGTTCATGAGCACCCGGCGGCTGTACGCGTCGAGGTTCGCGGCATGCCGGATGCGGGCCCATGAGGCGTACATCCGGGTGAACGTGATCTGGGTCAGGTCCTGGGCGAGGTGCCAGTCCCGGCACATGAGGTAGGCGGTGCGTCTCAGCCGGGGCGCGGTCGCCGCGACGAACGCGCTGAAGTCCTCGTCCCGGTTGCTGCGCTCACGGCGACGGGCGGCGCTCCAGCGGGCCAGCGGTGCGGCCGGGCGTTCGGCGGTCGGCGTTGCGCGTACGTCGATCTGCCCGCTGGTCACTCACCCTCCCCGGAGTCCGAGCGCGCCGGGCACGGACCGCCCAGGACCTGATCGACGCCGTCCCGGTCGTGGAAGTTCGCCACGAGTTCGGAGTAGTCCTTCGCCCTCGTCAACGTGACCTGGAAGGACTCGGGCATCTGCTCCGGTTTGACCGCGTGGACCAGATCCGGGCTGTTCCGGTACATCTCCTTGAATCTGGCATACGCCTCGTCCCGGCTCTGGAACGTCACGCTCCGCACGAGCGGAGCCGACCGGAGCGCGTCGTGTAGGTCGAGCCGCTGCTGATCAGTGATGTCATGCCGCAGGAAGACGCGGACGTCGACCGGCTCGTCACCCCACTGCCGCGCACAGGTGGCGTCGGCGGAGGGCATCAGCGCTCCGGCCGCCACCACCGGCGGCACCGGTTCCCTCGATGTCGGCGTCAGGTTCAGGGCGACCAGGACGGCGGCGATCGTGACGAGACAGGCCGCCGTGCCTCCCGTGACCAGCCGGCGCCTGCGTCGCAGCGCGGCGCCCCCGGCCATGGCCTCCCGGGCCAGTTCCCCGGTCGGGGGTACGGGTTCCACCTCGAGTGCCCGCTCGAAGAGCACATGCAGTTTCTGGTCCACAACTCGCTCCTGGTGTCCGACGGCGTCCTCTCTTAGGGACCGGTCGAGTCGCCGTATCGGTCACACCGGAGTTCCGGCGGGTCGGGTCAGCAGGGGCCGTAGCCCTCGTCGAAGTGGCGGTGGGCCCAGTCCGCGTACCCGGCGAACATGGGCCCGGCAGGTTGGTGAGCGCCTGGCTGCTGCGGCGAGCGCCCGGACAGCTCTAGGTATCTGGCTCGTGTATCTGCGGTGTCCTGCGGGTTAGTGTCAGCGTCCGCACAAGGGAGGAACCGCTGTGGTTTTCACGCCTGAACAACCGTTGGCACCCGCCGGACCGGTCATGTCCCGTTCCGGTGGCTCCTTCCGGCCCCACCTGATCTGGGAGGCGGTGCTGCTGGCGCTGACCGTCGTCGCCGCGGTGGTGTGGTACTCCCAGGACGGGTCGCGGCTGTCGCCGCTGGTGTTCAACATCGCCTCCGCCGGCCTGTTGGCGACCGCCTTCGCGCTGTCGCTGCGCACCGCCACGCCCAACCTCGCGGTCGTCGCAGTCGGGGCACTCGCCGGCCTGACGTACGCGGAGGTGCTCGACGCCGGCGCCCCGGTCCTCGTCGCGGCGGTCGCCGCGATCGCCGCCGCGGCGTTCTTCGGTCTCGGGATGGGCCTGATCGCCGGGCTGCTGCAGGCGCCCGGGTGGGCGGTGTCGCTCGGCGGGCTTGCCCTGACGCAGGGCATTCTGCTCGCCACCACCGGCAGCGGCGGTCCGCGGCGGCTCGCGAGCGAAGGTTGGATCCGGTCCGACGGTGCCGGGGCCGGGTGGCTGGTGCTGTTTCTCCTGCTGTCGATCGGCGGCGCGGTGGTGTGGTCGATCCCGGCGGTGCGGCGGGCGCTGAGCGGCAACCGGGTCGTCGCCGGGGAGCCGCTGTCGCCGTTCGGTGCACGGCTGCTGGGCGCGGTCATCGGCCTGGGCGGTTCCAGCCTGATCGCGGGCGCGGCCGGAGTCCTGCTGGCCGGCCGGATCGGCGCAGCAACCGCATCGGCCGACATCGGCCAGCTGACGTTGGTGGCCGGCGCCGTCCTGCTCGGCGGCGTGAGCGTGGCCGGCGGGCGGGGCGGCTTCGCGGGCACCGTGCTGGGGATCACCCTGCTGTGCCTGGTGCAGATGATCATCCTCGTCGCGGACGGCCCCCGGTGGCTGCCGACTGTCGTCTTCGCGCTGGCGATCCTCGCCGGCCTGGGCGTCAGCCGGGCGCTGGAGGCCCTGCAACCGGCACTGCCCGCGAGCGTGCCGGGCGCCGGGCCGGCCGAGCCGTCGCGGAAGTACTGACCGCTGTCAGCTCGGCCGGGCGTTCTCGCTGCCGGGGCCTGGTCGGCGCGGTACCGGCGACGAGCACTGCCGGAACATGATCCTCCGGTGGTGGCCTCGGGGCCGCGTCGGCGAGGTCACGGCGAGACGGGCGGGGCGGTGCGCCTCGACCGCGTCGAGGAAGCAGGTGATCGCGGCTTCCGGTATGCGGTCCATGAGCCCGAGCACGTGATCGCCGCAGTCAGGTGGTCGAGCCGAATGTCAGCAGGGGCCGTAGCCCTCGTCGAAGAGGCGGCGGGCCCAGTCCGCGTACCCGGCGATGATCTCGCGGACGGTGACGCCGTCGTGCAGGAACAGGTACGCGCGGTCGCCGTCGCGGGCGAGCAGCCCGGCGAAGCGGTGACTGCCGGGCGGCGCCGGCAGGTCGGTGGCGCCGGGGTACGCGGCGCGGACCTCGCCGATCGGCGTGCCGGCGCTGATGCCCTCCGGTGTGCTCATCGGGTCGTCCAGCCAGAGCAGGACGAGCCGGTCGTCGACGAAGATCGGGCTGACCGCCCCGTGTCCGACGAGTGCGGGCCCGCAGGCCTCCTCGTCGGCGCGCAGCACGCCGCGGCGGGTCAGGTCCGCCTCGGTGGCGCCGAACTCCGCGTCGCGCAGGCCCTCCAGGCTGACCACCTGGGCGGCGCCGACGGGCCGGGCCGGCCACTGTGGATGAACGCCGCTGCCCGCCACTGATGCGGCAGCAAGCAGTACGGCAATAAAGCCGAATTGTCGTAATTTCATGCAATCCCCCAGTCACCAACGGGACCGGGGCGATGAGGTTGCTGGTGCTGGCCGGATTGGCGAAGTTCCCACTCTTCGGCCAGCTCGTCCCAGTAGTCGGCGGACAGCCCGCGCCGGCCGTGCGTCAGCCAGCCGTCGGTGTCGCGCTCCAGGTGCAGGCCCAATTCCGCGAACGGGTCGATCCACGCGCCCGGCTCCGCGCCCAGCCTGGCCAGCGCCGTGTTGATCGGCCACTCGGTACGCGGCCGGTCCAGCGCGGCGTCGTACCGCGGCCCCCAGCTCACCTCGCCGCCCAGCCACACCACCGCCGACTGGTGGCCCAGCCCGCCCGCGAACTCCGCCTCCAGGTACGCGACCGGGCCGCTGGTCGACCAGCGGGCCAGCACCTCCGCCAGCGGCGGCGAGAGCACCAGCCGGAACGGGCGCTCGGCGCGCGGCTCGTCGGTGGCGAAATCCGGCAGCCCGCCGGTCAGCTCCTGCACCAGTTGCGGGGTCACCGGCAGCAGCGCGAAGTCCTGACGGAGTGCGGCGAGCACCGCGTGGTCCAGGTCGGCGGTCTGCTCGCGAAGCAGCTCGACGTCGGCGACCACGGCGCTGAGCTGGTAACTCATCCGGTCCTCTCGGCGTCCACAGGCTGTGGATAGAACATGTGTACGACGATCTCAGGTGGCTCCGTTGGTCAGATACCTCGGGCGTCCGTCGCTCAGCGCGGCCACCGCGTGACGCAGCCGATGCCAAACGTACGGGCGAAGCAGCGCCTGCGCATCATCGAGCGCAACGAATCGTGCGTCAGCCAGTTCGCCGTCAGCCGGTTTCAACGGCTCGGCGGGAGGCAGTGCACCGCCGTCGAAGATGAACATCAGGCTGTCGTCCCACGGGCCGTGCGGTGCGACCCAGTCCACCACCAGCAACGGTCCGATGCGCAGTTCGAGACCCAGCTCCTCGCGCACCTCCCGCTCGGCGGCCAGGTGCGGCGGCTCGTTCGCCTCCGCCATGCCGCCCGGCAGGTCCCAGTCCGGCTTGTAGCGCGGATCTACCAGCAGGACGTCGCCGTCACCGTTGCGCAGCAGTACGTCGGCTCCCACCCGCTTCCGGGGCTGCCGTGCGTTGCCCTCGGCGAGGTGGGCCTGCCAGGCTGCCGGATCTCGCTCGTACAGGGGACGCTCGTCGGCCATACCGACGATTGTCGGCCGTCCTCACGCCGTCGGCAGCGGCCTCGGCGTTCGCGTACGAGAATCGCCTGGTCGATCTCGGCGGAGGTGGTCGGATCGGGGTGGAGGCGTTCGTAGCCGGGGTGACAGTGGCCGCGAGGCGGCCGGGGAAGGCGAAAGAGGAACCGATGGCGCAGTACCTGATCTCCGTACTCGACGACACGACCGGCTCGGCCACCGAGGCGGAGATGGCCGCGATCGGTGAGTTCAACGAGCGGTTGCGCGCCGACGGCCACTGGGTCTTCGCCGGTGGCCTCGCGGCACCGGAGACCGCCACCGTCGTGGACGCGCGGGACGGGAACCCGGTGTTCACCGACGGCCCCTACGTGGAGACGAAGGAGTACGTCGGCGGGTTCTGGATCATCGAGGCGCCCGACTTCGACGTGGCGCTCCCGCTCGCCGCGCTGGCGTCGCAACGGTGCAACAGGCGGGTCGAGTTGCGGCCGTTCCTGACCGCGTGACAGACATCGGCGAGGTGCTCACCCGGGTCCACCGCGAGGAGTGGGCCCGGGTGGTCGCCACGCTCGCCCGGCGCATCGGCGATCTCGACGTGGCCGAGGAGATGACCGCCGAGGCGTTCGCCGCCGCCGTCGAACGCTGGACGGCCGACGGCGTGCCGCCGAACCCCGGCGCGTGGCTCACCACAGTCGCGTACCGCAGGGCCGTCGACCGGATCCGGCGCGAGAGCCGGCGGGAGGACAAGCACCGGGAGGCGCTGATGCTGACCGACGTGCCGGAACCGCTCGGTGTCATCGACGACGACCGGCTCCGCCTGATCTTCACCTGCTGCCATCCGGCGCTGGCCATGGAAGCGCGGGTGGCGCTGACGCTGCGCCTGGTCGGCGGACTCACAGTGCCGGAGATCGCCCGGGCGTACCTGGTTCAGGAAGCCGCCATGAGCCGGCGGATCACCAGGGCCAAGACGAAGATCAAGGCGGCCGGGATCCCGTACCGGGTGCCGTCCCGCGAGGACCTGCCGGCCCGCGTCACCGGCGTGCTCGCCGTTCTCTACCTGGTCTTCAACGAGGGCTACCTCGCCTCCGACCCCGACAAGGAGGCGGTGCGCGCCGACCTGACCGGCGAGGCGATCCGGCTCACCCGGCTGGTCCGTACGCTGCTGCCCGCCGACCACGAGGTCACCGGTCTCCTGGCTCTGATGCTGCTGACCGAGGCCCGCCGGCCCGCCCGGGTCTCCGCGACCGGCGAACTCGTCGTCCTCGCCGAGCAGGACCGCAGCGCCTGGGACCGCGACCTCATCGCCGAGGGCCACGCCTTGGTCCGCGCGTGCATCGCCGCCGCACGGCCGCCGGGCCGCTACCAGATCCTCGCCGCGATAAACGCCGTACACACCGACGCCCGCGACGCGCGGGACACCGACTGGTCGCAGGTCGCCGCGCTCTACGACCATTTGGTACGCGTCGACCCGTCGCCGATCGTGCGACTCAACCGGGCCGTGGCGGTCGCCGAACTGGACGGGCCGCAGGTGGCGCTCGCCGAGGTGGACGGGTTGCCGCTGGAGGGATATCACGCGTACCACGCGACGCGGGCCGAGCTGCTGCGGCGGATCGGGCGGGGTGGGGAGGCGCGGGAGGCGTACGAGCGGGCGATCGAGTTGGCGGGGAACAGCGCGGAGACGGCGTACTTGAAGCGGCGGCGGGACCAGTTGGGCGGCCGGTAAGAGCAACGCTGCTGATTCTCCGACCACTCGGCCATCGCCCGAGCTCGTTCAGCGTTCGCCGTATGCATCGACGGTGAAAAGCTTGGCCTGAATTCGCTCTTCGCGAGCGTTGATGAACTCGGCAGACTCTTGAAGGTCGAGAGTGACTCTCTCATCGGAGTGCCGATAGTCGTCGTAGTAGTCCGAGTACCGCTTGGTGCCGGTGATTGGGTCGGCGTAGGCGAGGACGACGTACTTGGACAGCCCCGGGACCGACTTTCGATCGTGGAGCTGTTGAACGCACCTCTGGAACTCCTGCAGGTTCTGCAGGCCGGGGCCACCCTTGAAGCCGGACGAGGCGCCTGTGTAGGGGTCAAACCGTCGCGGATGCACATAGAACTTGAACTCGACGAACGCCTTCTCGTCGCCGCCATGCAGGACGAGGTCGATCCGTTCGCACTCCACGAACGGCTGCACGCCCTCGTCGACGCCAGGCAGATGTCGGCAGAAAAAATAGCGAAAGACCGACTCGTTCCAGCTGGCCAGCGGTGCCCGTCGGAGTTCGCCGGGCATGAACTCGATGGTGCGGCGGAAGGTTGACCGGACAATCTCATCCAGGCTCTGCCCCATCGACGGAACGTATCAGCCCGGCTTCTGCGCAGCGCTGAGGACAGGACGGCGAGCCGGAGCGACCGTAGAGACGACGAAGGGCCGGTCCCTGACGGGGCCGGCCCTTCCGTTCGTGCTGCTCAAGCGAGCGGAGGATACGAGATTCGAACTCGTGAGGGTGTAAACCCAACACGCTTTCCAAGCGTGCGCCCTAGGCCTCTAGGCGAATCCTCCGCGAGCCAGGATACAGGTCCCGCGACGGCGGGCCACCCCACCCTCCCGGAAGATCCACAACCCTTCGGGTAGGCTTGGCGTCACCTCCCGTGCGGCGGTACCTCGTGAACCTCCCCAGGGCCGGAAGGCAGCAAGGATAAGCGAGCTCTGCCGGGTGCACGGGAGGCCTTTCTGTCTCCCGGGCCGGGTAACGTCGCTGCGGGTCGGGTCACGGGGTGGTGGGTGGTCACCCGGGGCCGACCGGCGCAGAATGGCTCGGTCGAGAGGAGGCGGGACGGGTGGCACTGGCCCTTTACCGCAAGTACCGGCCGCGGACGTTCGCCGAGATCATCGGCCAGGATCACGTCACCGAGCCGTTGTCGCAGGCGCTGCGCAGCGGCCGGCTGAACCACGCGTACCTCTTCTCCGGCCCCCGGGGCTGCGGCAAGACCTCCAGCGCCCGGATCCTGGCCCGCTCGCTCAACTGTGAGCAGGGCCCCACGCCCGAGCCGTGCGGGCAGTGCGAGTCCTGCCGTTCGCTCGCGACCGACGGCGCCGGCTCGATCGACGTGATCGAGATCGACGCGGCCAGCCACGGTGGTGTCGACGACGCCCGTGAGCTGCGGGAGAAGGCGTTCTTCGCGCCGGCCCGCAGCCGCTTCAAGATCTACGTCATCGACGAGGCGCACATGGTCTCGTCGGCCGGCTTCAACGCGTTGCTGAAGCTGGTCGAGGAGCCCCCGGAGTACGTCAAGTTCATCTTCGCCACCACCGAACCGGAGAAGGTCCTCGGCACGATCAAGTCGCGGACCCACCACTACCCGTTCCGGCTGATCCCGCCGAAGGTGCTCCGTCCCTACCTTGAGCAGCTCTGCGAGGCCGAGGGCGTCACTGTCGATCCGGCTGTATTCCCGCTGGTGGTCCGCGCCGGTGGCGGCAGCGCCCGGGACAGCCTCTCCGTACTCGACCAGCTCATCGCCGGCGCCGGCCCGGAGGGTGTCGGCTACGCCCGGGCCGCCGCGCTGCTCGGCGTCACCGACTCGGCGCTGATCGACGAGATGTGCGACGCGCTCGCCGCCGGTGACGGCGCCGCCGCGTACGCCACTGTCGACCGGGTCGCCGAGGCCGGCCACGACCCGCGCCGCTTCGCCTCCGACCTGCTGGAACGCCTCCGCGACCTGATCGTGCTCCAGCAGGTGCCGGATGCCGCCGCCAAGGGCCTCATCGACGGCCCGGCCGACCAGATCGAGCGGATGGCCGCCCAGGCGCAGCGTCTCGGCCCGGCCACGCTGTCCCGCTGCGCGGACATCGTGCACAACGGCCTGGTCGAGATGCGCGGCACGACAGCGCCCCGGCTGCTGCTGGAGCTGATCTGCGCCCGGATGCTGCTGCCCGGCGCGGACGACTCGTCCGGCGGCCTGCTCCAGCGCCTGGAGCGGATGGAACGCCGGCTGACGCTGGGCGGCGTCGAGCCGTCGCCGTCCGCGCATCCCACCCAGACCCCTGAGGTACGCCCGGCGGCTCCCGCCCCGGGCGCGGCTGCCGCCGCGGTCCACCCGGACACCGCCGGCACGCCGGCGGCTCCCGGTGCCCCGACCGGTGCCGCCGCCGCACGTGCCGCCGCAGCCGCCGCTGCCGGTTCCCGCAGCGCCGCGCCCGGTTCCCGCCCGGGCTCTGCCGTCGGGGCTACCGGCTCCCGTCCCGCCCCGGCCGGTGCGGCTGCCGACGCCGGCCCGGCCGCTGCCGATTCCGGCTCGTCGACGACCGAGGCGACAGCGGCTGCCGGAACTCACCCCGGCACGGACGCCGGGTTCTCCGCGTCGGCCTCCGAGCGGTCAACTGCCGGCCCGACGACTTCCGGTCAGGCCGCCGCCCGACGTCCGGTGCCGCCGTCTGCGGTGATGCCCGACCCCGCCACGCCCGAGCCGCCCCGCCCCGGCGCGGCGAATCCCGGGGCGCTCGACGCGGTGGCCGTGCGCCGGGTCTGGCCCGAGGTAGTAGGCAAGGTGAACCGGAGCAACAAGCGGATCGCCGCGCTGATGCGGGACGCGGTGGTGCGCGACCTGGACGGCGACACGCTCGTACTGACCGTGAAGTCGACGGTGCTGGCGAAGATGATGGCCGACCACGCGGCCGTGCTGACCGACGCGCTCTACGAGGAGTTCGGCGGTCGCTGGCAGATCCGCTGCGAGGTGGCGGGCGAGCGCGGCGCCGCATCGCTCGGCGGCCCGTCCCGCCCGTCCGGCGCGGCACGAGCGCAGACCGACAGCACGCCCGACCGCGCACCGTCCGACAGCGTCCCGGGCCGCCCGGCGTCCGCTGCGGCGGCTCCGGCGTCCGACACCTCACCCGGCCGCCCGGCCCCCGGAGCGGCGGCCAATGCTCAGGCGCGCTCCGATTCCGGCAGCTCGGGCGACTTCTCCCACTCGACCACACCCGACGCGAGCCGTCCTGGCTCGACGGACGCCGGACCGGGCCGTCCTGACTCCGGTGCTGCCGGTCGTCCGGCATCCGCCGGTCTCGGCGACGCCCCGGGACAGCCGGTGTCCGGCTCGACCGGTGCCACGGGCAACCGAACCCTCGGCAGTCAGGGCGCGGCCGGGCAGGCCGACGAGGACGACTGGCCGGAGCCGGTGCGGCCCGGTGGCGCGGCGACCGCTGCCGCCTCGGCCGCGAGCGCCGGCGACGCGGAGGACTGGCCGGCGGCGGCACGTCCGGGCGGGGGCACGGCGACCGCTACCGCCCCTGTCGCCGTACCCAAGCCTGCCGCACCCCCGGCGGCGCCGGCCGGTGGCGCGAGGCCGGGGGGCGGCGGGCCGAAGAACAGCGCGATCGCGGCGGCGCGTGCCGCAGCCGCGGCTGCTGCCGGCGGCGGTCCCGGCAAGGGGTCGCGCGCGGCGCAGCCGGCGCGGAAGACGGCCGACGCCGAATGGGCGGGCGAGCCGCCCTACGACCCGGACTTCGACGGCCCGGTCCGGGGTGGGCGGGCGCCCGCCGCGGCGCCGGCCTACGAGGGGTTCGACCCGGGCGACGAGCCGCTCGACGACGTGATCGACGAGCGGACGGCCCGGCAGTCGAGCGAGGAGCAGGCGGTTCAGCTGCTGCGTGAGACGTTCGGGGCCGAGAAGATCGACGAGGTGGACGCGCGCTGAGCGCGCGCCGACCGCGAAGGAGCCGCGCCGTGGCCCGACTAGGCTGGGCGCGGCCGAGCAGACGAGTGGAAAAAGGAGCGGTCCGTGCGCCCAGGTGGACAGCCGAACATGCAGCAGATGCTGAAGCAGGCGCAGAAGATGCAGCAGCAGATCGCCAAGGCCCAGGCCGAGCTGGCCGAGGCGGAGCTGACCGGCACCGCCGGCGGTGGCCTGGTCACCGCGACCGTCGCCGGCACCGGTGAGCTGAAGGCGATCAAGATCGACCCGAAGGCGGTCGACCCGGAGGACGTCGAGACGCTCGAGGACCTGGTGGTCGCGGCCGTGCACAACGCCGCCGAGGCGGCCCGCGAGCTGACCGAGAAGAAGATGGGCCCGGTCGCGGGCGGCATGGGCGGCCTCGGCCTGCCCGGGTTCTGAGCCGGCAGATGTACGAGGGTGCCATCCAGGATCTGATCGACGAGCTGGGCCGGCTGCCGGGCGTGGGCCCGAAGAGCGCCCAGCGGATCGCATTCCATGTGCTGTCGGCGGATCCGGCCGACGTGAACCGGCTGGCCGGCGCGCTGCGCAAGGTCAAGGACCTGGTCCGGTTCTGCACGACCTGCTACAACGTGGCCGAGTCGGAGCAGTGCCGGATCTGCCGCGATCCCCGGCGTACCGACGAGGTGCTCTGCGTGGTCGAGGAGCCCAAGGACGTGGTGGCGATCGAGCGGACCGGGGAGTTCCGCGGGCGCTACCACGTGCTCGGTGGCGCGATCAATCCGCTGGAGGGCATCGGTCCGGACAACCTGCGGATCCGTGAGCTGATGACGCGCCTCGGCAGTGGTTCGGTACGTGAGCTGATCCTGGCCACCGACCCGAACACCGAGGGCGAGGCGACCGCCACCTATCTGGCGCTGATGGTCAAGCCGATGGGGATCGCGGTGACCCGGCTGGCGAGTGGGTTGCCGGTCGGCGGCGATCTGGAGTACGCCGACGAGATCACGCTGGGCCGCGCGTTCGAGGGGCGCCGAGCCGTCTGAGTTGTGCCGCGTCGCTTCCGGCGGGTGCCCTGCGGGGTGCCCGCCGGACGCGTTCGCGCGCTGGAACCCGGTGCGCGCCGATCTGACACGAACGTGCGTCCGGGACCGGATCGACGTAATAAATTCGGCCTTCAAACCGACGAAAATTCGGCGCTAGGCAGTGTTCTCCTTCGAATCGAATGCCTCGATCCAGAACAGACACGATTCGATACCAACCCGCCCCCCGCCCGTTTCCGCGCCGTCCACCCGAGGGCTAAGGTCTGCGCACATCGGTGACCCTGTCACCACGTTGTCCGTACCCCCAAGGACGAGGTGAAGCACCATGCGTGCATCCAGGCCGAAGGTCGCAATCGCGGCCGTCGCGGTCGCGGCCCTCGCGGTTGCAGGCTGCGCCGAGAGCGACCGTGAGAGCGGCTCCGGAGGAAATAGCAAGAAGGACACCCTCGTCTTCGGCGTCGCCGGAGACCCGAAGGTGCTCGACCCCAGCTTCGCCAGCGACGGTGAGTCGCTGCGCGTGGCGCGCCAGGTCTTCGAGACGCTGGTCCGTCCGGAGGAGGGCGGCACCAAGGTGACGCCGGGCCTCGCGGAGTCCTGGACGCCGGACGCGGCGGGCACCACCTGGACCTTCAAGCTCCGCTCGGGCGTGAAGTTCCACGACGGCACCGACTTCAACGCCGAGGCCGTCTGCGCCAACTTCGACCGCTGGTACAACGCCAAGGGCCTCATGCAGAGCCCGGACGTGACCGCGTACTGGCAGGACGTCATGGGCGGGTTCGCCAAGAACGAGGACCCGGAGCTGGGGCCGAGCCTCTTCAAGTCCTGCACCGCCAAGGACGCCACCACTGTGGACCTCACGTTCACCCGGGTCTCCAGCAAGATCCCGGCCGCGCTGATGCTGCCGTCGTTCTCGATGCAGAGCCCCAAGGCGATGGAGCAGTACGACGCCAGCAACGTGACCGGCACCGCCGAGGAC